>NZ_JACHDN010000001.1:641306-961960 GCF_014201095.1 Cellulomonas hominis
GCCGGAACATCCGGGCCGCGGTCGAGGCGGTCGGGTCGAACACGGCGCCCTGGAACATCGCGACGTACGCGCTGGACACCGCGTCCCACGCGGCGGAGAAGAAGTCCGCCGGCCGGGCGAAGAAGTAGCCGGCCGCGTCCTGGACCTCGGCGTCGGCCGCGGCGATCAGGACGCCGGAGATGACCAGCGCCAGCACGATCGCGGCGACGGTCACCAGCCAGGAGCTGGCCAGCATCTCGCGGAGCGCGCCCTGGGCGCGGGCCTCGAGGCCGTCGTCGCGCCGCTCGGGCGCGGGTGCCGTCGACCCGGTCGGCTTGTCGGGGGCGGGAGTCGCCTCGCTCACTTGGTCTCCTCCTCGGTGGCCTCGATGTCGGCCTCGCCGAGCACGGTGTGGTGGGTCGCGGCCTGCTGCTGGGCCTCGACCAGGGGGACGCCGGCCATCATGAGGCCGAGCACGTCGCGGTCGGTGCCGCCGGGGACGATGCCGACGATGCGGCCGCGGTACATGACGACGATCCGGTCGGCCAGCGCGAGCACCTCGTCGAGCTCGGTGGACACGATGATGACCGGGGTGCCGTTGTCCCGCTCCTGCACGACCCGCTTGTGCACGAACTCGATGGACCCGACGTCCAGGCCGCGCGTCGGCTGCGACGCGATGAACAGGCGCAGGGGCCGGGACATCTCGCGGGCCAGGACGACCTTCTGCTGGTTGCCGCCGGACAGGGTGCCCGCGTGCGCGTCCACCGAGGGCGTGCGCACGTCGAACTCGACGGTCCGCTGCTCGGCGTTCGCCCGGACCTTGCGCGGGTCCAGGGAGAGGCCGCGCGCGAACGGCTCGCGGTCGAACATGTCGAGGATGAGGTTCTCCGCCACCGAGAAGTCGGCGACGACGCCGTCCTCGGTGCGGTCCTCGGGCACGAACCCGACGCCGGCGAGCAGCACGTCCTTGACGGACTTGCCGATCAGCTCCGTGCCGTCGAGCACGACGGACCCGGCGACCGGCTGCTGCAGGCCGAGGATGACCTCGGTGAGCTCCGTCTGGCCGTTGCCCTGCACGCCCGCCACCGCGACGATCTCGCCGCGCGCGACGTCGAACGACACGTCGTCGACCTGCCGCACGCCGGCCTCGTCGAGGACCGACAGGTTCCGGACCTGCAGCGCGACCTCGCCGGGCTGCGCGGGCGCGCGGTCGACGCCGAGCGACACCGACCGGCCCACCATGAGCGAGGCCAGCTCGGTCTCGGCGGCGTCCGGCCACGCGCTGCCGACGACCTTGCCGCGGCGGATGACCGTGATCCGGTCCGCGACGGCGCGGACCTCACGGAGCTTGTGCGTGATGAACACGATGGACGTGCCCGCGGCCTTGAGCTGCCGCATGATCGCGATCAGCTCGTCCGTCTCCTGGGGCGTGAGCACCGCGGTGGGCTCGTCCAGGATGAGGACCTTCGCGTCGCGCGACAGGGCCTTGATGATCTCGACCCGCTGCTGCGCGCCGACCGGGAGGTCCTCGACCATGGCGTCGGGGTCCACGTCGAACCCGAAGCGGTCGGAGATCTCCTTGACGCGGCGCCGCGCCTCGGGGAGGTCGATGAGGCCGCCGCCCTTGACCGGCTCGTAGCCGAGGACGACGTTCTCCGCGACGGTGAACACCGGGACGAGCATGAAGTGCTGGTGCACCATGCCGATCCCCGCGGCCATCGCGTCGCCGGGTCCGGCGAAGGTCACGGGCTCGCCGTCGACGAGGATCTGCCCGTCGTCGGGGTCGTAGAACCCGTAGAGCACGTTCATCAGCGTGCTCTTGCCCGCACCGTTCTCGCCCAGCAGCGCGTGGATCTCGCCGGGCTCGACCACCAGGTCGATGTGGTCGTTCGCCACCAGGGCGCCGAAACGCTTGGTGATCCCCCGCAGCTCCAGCTTCACGTGGGTCTGCTCCTTCGATCGTTCGTCGTGCGCACACTAGGGCAATTCAGGCGCCTTGTGAGCCCTGCATCACCCGCGCGCGCGTGCGGGAAACGCACGGGGGTGGCCGGGGCAGTCGTCCTGCCCGGGCCACCCCTGGGTGCGGTGCGTCAGTTCTGGCTCGGGGACTCCACGACCAGGTCACCGGAGATGATCTGCGCCTTGAGGTCCTCGACCGCGGTCTTGACCTCCTCCGGCACGACCGAGTCGAAGTCGTGGAACGGGGCGATGCCGATGCCCTCGTTCTCCAGCGTGCCGACGTACGGGTCGGACGTGAAGTTGCCCTCCGAGGCCTCCTTGACCGTGTCGTACACGGCCTGGCCGATCTCCTTCATGACCGAGGTCAGGACGATCGAGGAGTAGTCCGGGGCGGTGAGGAACCAGTCGGCGTCGACGCCCACGATGGAGACGTTGCCGGCCTCCTGCGCGGCGGCGGCGGCACCCAGGCCGACCGGGCCGGCGACGGGCATGATGACGTCCGCGCCCTGGTCGATGAAGCCCTTGGCCAGGTTCTGGCCGTTGGCCTGGTTCTCGAAGTCACCGGTGAAGGAGCCGGTCTGGGCCTCCTTGTCCCAGCCGAGGACCTTCACGTCCGTGCCGTTGTCCTCGTTGTACTTCGCGACGCCGTCGGCGAAGCCGTCCATGAAGATGGAGACCGACGGCAGCTGGATGCCGCCGAAGGTGGCGACGGTGCCGGTCTTCGAGGTGGCGGCGGCGACGTAGCCGGCCAGGTACGCGGCCTCCTGCGTGTTGAACAGCAGCGGCTTGGCGTTGTCCAGGGTCACCGGGTTGAAGTCGGCGTCGCTGAACGCGGAGTCGATGAGCGCGAACTCGATGTCGGGGTTCGCCTCGGCCGCGGCCTGGATCGGGTCCTCGAGCAGGAAGCCGACGCCGATGATGAGGTTGCAGTCCTGCTGGACCAGGGAGTCGATGTTCGGCGTGAAGTCGGTGTCGGAGCTCGACTCGACCTTCACCTCCTGGATGCCCAGCTCGTCCACCGCGCGGTCCAGGCCCTCGGCACCGGACTGGTTGAAGGACTTGTCCTCGAAGCCGCCCGAGTCGGACACCATGCAGGCCTTGAAGTCGGAGGTGCCGGTCCCGGCACCAGCCGTCTCGTCGGTCTCCTCCGGCGCGCTGCCGCAGGCGGCGAGGGCGAGCGCGACGGCCCCGCTGAGGGCGGCCACACGGATGATCTTCTTCACGCGACACTCCTGCTTCTCGTCGTCGACCGGTCCGGGGGACCGCCCGCGGCGCCCGCGTCGTTGCGCGCGGCACGGGTCGGTTCCGTCCGGTGTTCGGACCGACCCTAGCGAGGCCCAGGTATCGGCAGTGTTACCGGGGCGTCACCTGGCGCCTTCGTTACGGACTTGGAACATTTGCCCGGTTGGCGGTCACCCGCCCGGCTCAGCCCCCGGGCGTCGCCCCGACGCGCAGCACCGCCCGGGCGAGCAGCGCGGCACCCGCCGCGATCGCCTGCTCGTCGACGACCAGGTCGCCCTGGTGGATGTCGTAGGTCCGGCCGCCGGGCGTGCGGGTGCCCAGCCGGGCCATCGCGCCCGGCACCTTCGTCAGGTACCAGGCGAAGTCCTCGCCGCCGAGCGACTGCTCGGTCAGCTGCACCGACTCCTCGCCCAGCACGTCGCGGGCGGCGGCCTCGAGCACGGCGACGGCGCGCTCGTCGTTCTCCACCGGCGGGACGCCGCGCTGGTGCCGCACCTCGACCTCGACGCCGTACGGCGCGACGACCTGCTCGACGGCCTCGTGCACCACCTGCGACGCCCGCTCCCACGCCCGCACGTCCAGGCACCGCAGCGTGCCCCGCACAGAGCCGGACGCCGGGATGGCGTTGTGCGCCGACCCGGCCTGCACCGCGCCCCACGTGAGGTTGACGCCGGACCGCGGGTCCAGCCGCCGGCCGAGCACCGCCGGCACCTGCGTGATGACCTGGCCGAGCGCGTACACGACGTCCTCGGTCAGGTGCGGGCGGGACGTGTGCCCGCCGGCGCCCGTGACGACGACCGTGATCTCGTCGGACGCCGAGGTGATCGGGCCGATCCGCGTGCCGATGCGGCCGACGTCCACCTTCGGGTCGCAGTGCACGGCGAAGATGCGGCCGATGCCGTCCAGGGCGCCCGCGGCGATCACGTCGAGCGCGCCGCCGGGCTGCACCTCCTCCGCGGGCTGGAACACCAGCCGCACGCCGGTGGGCAGCTCGCCGGCCGCGTGCAGCTCGGCCAGCACCAGGCCGGCGCCGAGCAGGGCGGTGGTGTGCACGTCGTGGCCGCAGGCGTGCGCGACCCCGTGCACCGTCGAGGCGAACGGCAGCCCTGTGGTCTCCTGCACCGGCAGCGCGTCCATGTCGGCGCGCAGGGCGATGCGGCGGCGACCGGTCTCCACCGGGCTGGGGCCGATGTCGCAGGTCAGGCCCGTGCCGGGCAGCAGGCGGGGGCTGAGGCCCGCGAGCCGGAGGCGCTCGGCGACGATCCGGGTGGTGCGCTGCTCCGTGCGGCCGAGCTCGGGGTGCGCGTGGATGTCGCGGCGGATCTCCACGAGCTCGGGGTGCAGGGTGGCGACGAGCTGGGTCACCCGGGAGGCGTCGACGATCACCCACCCGACCCTAGTCGTCGTCGCAGGTGCGGGGCGCGCGGTGCTCAGAGCAGGTCGTCGCGGCCCCGGTCCCGCCAGCCGTCGACCGACTGCTTGACGGCCTGCGCGTGGGCGGTCGTCGTGACCAGCAGCGCGTCGGGGGTGTCGACGACGACCGCGTCCGGCACGCCCAGCACCGTCACGGTCCGCCCGGCCGCCGGCACGACCAGCGCACCCGGGGCGGACAGCCGCAGCACCAGGGCGTCGTCGCCGAGCGTCCGCGCGCCGTCGGCGTCCACGGTGGGCAGCAGCGTCCCGAGCGAGGCGAAGTCGCCCACGTCGTCCCACGTGAACGCGCCGGGCACCACGGCGACCCCGCCGGCCGCGGCCACCGGCTCGGCGATCGCGTGGTCGATGGCGATCTTCGTCAGGCCCGGCCACACCTCGGCCAGCACGGCGTCCCGGCGCTCGGGGTCGTCCCAGGCGGCGGCGATCGTGCGCAGGCCGGCGGCCAGCGGCGGCAGCTGCTGCGCGAGGTGGTCGAGCAGCACGCCCGCCTGCACGAGGAACATCCCGGCGTTCCACCGGTACTCCCCCGTCGCGAGGTAGGCCGCGGCGGTCTCGGCGTCCGGCTTCTCGGTGAACCCGGCGACGTGCCGGGCGCTCGGGGCGTCCGCGACGCCGAGCGGGTCCGCCGAGCGCACGTACCCGAACGCGGTCGACGGCTCGGTGGCGGTGATGCCGATGGTCACCACGTACCCGGCGCGCGCCGCGGCGACGCCCTCGGTGACCGCCGCCCAGAACCCGTCCAGGTCGGTGATGACGTGGTCGGCCGCGAACGACCCGAGCACCGCGTCGGGCCCGTGCCGCTCCGCGAGGACCGCCGCGGCCAGGCCGATGGCGGCCATCGAGTCGCGCGGGGACGGCTCCGCGATGATCTGGTCCGCGCCGAGCTCGGGGAGCTGCGCGGCGACCGCCGGCGCGTGCCGCACGCCCGTCACGACGAGCACGCCCTCGGGGCCGGTGAGCGGGAGCAGCCGGTCGACCGTCCCCTGCAGCAGGGTGCGGCCGGTGCCGGTGAGGTCGTGCAGGAACTTCGGGGCGCCCTGACGGGACAGCGGCCACAGCCGGGTGCCGGCGCCGCCGGCGGGGACGACGGCGTGGAAGCCGGGGATCGCGGACGGCGCGGTGGCGGCGGCAGACATGCCGGTCAGCGTATCGGTGCGGACGCGGCGCCGCGGGTACCGGCGGTTCCCGACCGACCCCGCCCGCGAGCCAGGGACCTCCGTCCATGTCGCGGTGTGCGCTTGGTCACAGTCGGCCGGATCGGTTCCCTCCCACCGGGCCGGAGAGCGCACCATCACTACAGTGATCTGACCGGACACTGCAGTCCCGCCCGAACTCGCCAGGAGGCATCCAGTGCCCACTGCGCCTGCCGAACCGCGCGCCGTCGCCCCCCGACCGGCCAAGAAGCGGACCCCCGGCGGCACCCTCTACCGCGGCCGCGAAGGCATGTGGTCCTGGGTCGCTCACCGGGTCACCGGCGTGCTCATCTTCTTCTTCCTGCTCGTGCACGTGCTCGACACGTCGCTCGTGCGGGTCTCCCCCGAGGCCTACGACGCCGTGATCGGCACGTACAAGAACCCGATCATGGGGCTCGGCGAGGCCGGTCTCGTCGCCGCGATCGTGTTCCACGCCTTCAACGGCATCCGGATCATCCTCGTCGACTTCTGGTCCAAGGGGCCGAGGTACCAGCGCGTGATGCTCTGGGTGGTCGTCGGCCTGTTCGTCGTGACGATGGCGGGCTTCCTGCCGCGGCACCTCATGCACGTCTTCGGAGGCGAGTGATGACGACGATCCCCGCCCCCCGCACCTCCGTCGGACGCGGCCCCGGCCGCCGCACCTCGCGCGGCAACTGGGAGCTGTACGGCTGGGTGTTCATGCGCGCGTCCGGCGTCGTGCTGCTCGTGCTGATCTTCGGCCACCTGTTCGTCAACCTCGTGGCCGGCGAGGGCATCTCCGCGATCGACTTCGGCTTCGTCGCCGGCAAGTGGGCGTCGCCGTTCTGGCAGATCTGGGACCTGCTCATGCTGTGGCTCGCGATGATCCACGGCACCAACGGCGTGCGGACGATCATCAACGACTACGCGGAGCGCGACGGCACCCGCCTGGTGCTCAAGCTCGCCCTGTACACGGCGTTCACGATCGTCGTGGTGCTCGGCACGCTCGTGATCTTCACGTTCGACCCGTGCCCCGCGAACTCGCCCGCGGACCTGCTGCCCTCCTTCTGCACGGCCTGACCCCCGCCTGAACCCCCCGACTGGAGGCATCGACCCCGATGCAGACCCACCAGTACGACGTCGTCATCGTCGGCGCCGGCGGCGCCGGGATGCGCGCCGCCCTCGAGTCCTCCGCGCGCACGCGCACGGCGGTGATCTCGAAGCTCTACCCCACCCGCTCCCACACCGGCGCGGCCCAGGGCGGCATGTGCGCCGCGCTCGGCAACGTCGAGGACGACAACCCCGAGTGGCACACGTTCGACACCGTCAAGGGCGGCGACTACCTGGTCGACCAGGACGCCGCGACGATCATGGCGAACGAGGCCATCGACGCGGTGCTCGACCTGGAGCGCATGGGCCTGCCGTTCAACCGCACGCCCGAGGGCCGGATCGACCAGCGCCGGTTCGGCGGCCACACCCGCAACCACGGCGAGGCCGCCGTGCGCCGGGCCTGCTACGCCGCCGACCGCACGGGCCACATGATCCTGCAGACGCTGTACCAGCAGTGCGTGAAGAACGAGGTCGCGTTCTTCAACGAGTTCTACGTGCTCGACCTGCTGCTGACGCACGACCTGACCGGCCGCGAGGTGCCGGACGGCGAGGACGTCGCGGTCTCCGGTGTCGTGGCGTACGAGCTCGCCACCGGCGAGATCCACATCTTCCGCGCCAAGTCCGTGGTCCTCGCGACCGGCGGCGCCGGCAAGATCTACAAGACCACCTCCAACGCGCACACCCTCACCGGCGACGGCATGGCCCTGGCCTACCGCCGCGGCCTGCCGCTGGAGGACATGGAGTTCTTCCAGTTCCACCCGACCGGCCTCGCGGGCCTGGGCATCCTGCTGTCCGAGGCCGCGCGCGGCGAGGGCGGCATCCTCCGGAACGCCGACGGCGAGCGGTTCATGGAGCGGTACGCGCCCACCATCAAGGACCTCGCGCCGCGCGACATCGTCGCCCGGTCGATGGCCAACGAGGTGCGCGAGGGCCGCGGCGCCGGCCCGAACAAGGACTACGTGCTGCTCGACCTGACCCACCTCGACCCCGCGCACATCGACGCGAAGCTCCCGGACATCACCGAGTTCGCGCGCACCTACCTCGGCATCGAGCCGTACACCGAGCCGGTGCCCGTCTACCCCACCGCGCACTACGCGATGGGCGGCGTGCCGACCAACGTCGAGGGCGAGGTGCTGCGCGACACGACGCACGTCGTCAAGGGCCTGTACGCGGCCGGCGAGGTCGCCTGCGTGTCGGTGCACGGCTCGAACCGGCTCGGCACCAACTCGCTGCTGGACATCAACGTCTTCGGCAAGCGGGCCGGCATCTCCGCCGCGGAGTACGCGCAGACCGCGCCGTGGGTCGACCTGCCGGAGGCCCCCGAGGCCGCCGTCGTCGAGCAGCTCGAGACCATGCGCAGCCGCCCCCAGGGCGAGCGCGTGTCCGACGTCCGCCGCGAGCTGCAGCAGACGATGGACACCAACGCGCAGGTGTTCCGCACCGCCGAGTCCCTGCGGCAGGCGTTTCAGGACATCCAGATCCTGCAGGAGCGCTACTCGCGGGTGTCCGTCCAGGACAAGGGCCGGTCGTTCAACACCGACCTGATCGAGGCGCTCGAGCTCGGGTTCTTGCTCGACATCGCCGAGACCGTCGTCGTCGGGGCGCTCAACCGCCGCGAGTCCCGGGGCGGGCACTTCCGCGAGGACTACCCGAAGCGGGACGACGAGCACTTCATGGAGCACACGATGGCCTACCGGCGCGTCCCGGGCGTCCCGGTCGACTCCCCCGCCGGCTCCGCACCGAAGGGCGAGGAGGTCCCGCCCCCCGGGCCGGGCCGCCCGGTCGTGCTCCTGGGCACCAAGCCCGTCGTGACCACCGTGTACCAGCCGATGGAGCGGAAGTACTGATGACTGCTGTCGTGGACCGCGAGGCGACCCCGCAGGCCGGGGCGGTCCCCTCGTTCGACGTCACCCTGAAGATCCGCCGGTACACGCCCGAGACCCACGGGGACGAGCCGTACTGGCAGGAGTTCACCGTCACCGCGCACGGCACCGACCGGCTGCTCGACGCCCTGCACAAGATCAAGTGGGAGCACGACGGGTCGCTGACCTTCCGGCGCTCCTGCGCGCACGGCGTCTGCGGCTCGGACGCCATGCGGATCAACGGCCGGAACCGGCTCGCGTGCAAGGCCCTGCTCAAGGACCTCAACCCCGACAAGCCGATCCTCGTCGAGCCCATCAAGGGGCTGCCGGTGATCAAGGACCTCGTCGTGGACATGGAGCCGTTCTTCGCCTCGTACCGCGAGATCATGCCGTTCCTCATCACCACCGGGCACGAGCCGTCCCGCGAGCGCCTGCAGTCCCCGGAGCAGCGGGCCCGGTTCGACGACACCACCAAGTGCATCCTGTGCGCCGCGTGCACGAGCTCGTGCCCGGTGTTCTGGACCGACGGCCAGTACTTCGGCCCGGCGGCGATCGTCAACGCGCACCGGTTCATCTTCGACAGCCGCGACGAGGGCGGGGCGCAGCGCCTGGAGATCCTCAACGACAAGGAGGGCGTCTGGCGCTGCCGGACCACCTTCAACTGCACCGAGGCGTGCCCCCGCGGCATCGAGGTCACGAAGGCGATCCAGGAGGTCAAGCGGGCGATGATCACCCGCGCCTTCTGACCCCGGGGGCCCGCCCCCGCAGAGTGGAAGGTTCGACCGGACTCGCCGTCGGCGTGTCTGCTCGAACCTTCCACTCTGCGAGCCGTCAACCGGCCAGGCGCCAGGTCGCGCGCCGGCGGTGGGCCACGGCGCGGGTGTGGGCCGCGACCGCGCGGGTCTGCCAGCGGGCGCGGGCCTCCGCGGTGGCCAGGTCCGCCGACGTGGCGCGGACGACCTCGAGTCCCGCTGCCTGCAGCCGCTCCTGACGAGCCGCGTCCGCGCTGTGGCGGTCCGCCGCCGCGTGGACGGCGCCGTCGTACTCCGCGACGAGGCCGCTCCCCTCGTCCAGGACGTCCACGCGGCCGATGAACCGACCGGCTCCGTCGAGGACCACGGCGTTGCACCGCGGAACCGGCAGGCCGGCGGCGAGCCAGACGAGACGCATCCGGGACTCCTGCGGCGACTCCACGCCGTCGGCCGACAGCGCGAGGGCCCGGCGCGCGGCCGCTACGCCGAGCCAGCCGCGCCGGCGGCGGATCAGGGCGTCGAGCTCGCCGGCGTCGAGCAGCCCCAGCACGCGCAGCCGGTCGAGCCCGACGACGGCGTCCTCCGCGCGTCCGAGCCGAGCCAGGTCGAACGCGGTCCGGAGCACCGACGTCACGGGCAGGCCCCCTGCGACCACCCGCTCCTCCGGCGCGACGCGGCTGCGCACGAGTCGGCGCCCGTGACCCGCGGCCAGCCGCACCTCGGGCGGCGCGAGGAGCAGCACCGGGAGATCGTCCCCGGGTCTGCCGTGCACCGGCACACCGTCGAACCACGGCTGCTCCTCCTGCCGGCGCCCGGCCCTGCCGCGTCGCCGTGCCGACCCGGACGCCGGCACGGACGCGAGCGCCGTCCGTTCGTGGACCCGCGCCGCGGCCCATCCACCCAGCGTCACCTCCTCCGGCACCCGCGCCATGGCGACCGCCGTCCGCACGTCCGGGTCCGTGACGTCCGCTCCGGCGACCACGTGCACCCCGCGTGCCGCGGGAACGTACCCCGCCCGCACGTCGGCGAGCACGCCCTGCGCGCGGGCGTCGCGCGTGGCGAGCACGGCAGGCAGCACGGGGCCGGCGAGGCGGCCGTCGGACGAGGTCTCCATCACCCCACCCTCGACCGCCGGCCGCGGTCCCACCCAACCGAGCCGGCCCCCTTGGGGACGCCCACCGGCGTGTCGCAGACCCGGCGCGGCCCGCCCCGGGCCTGTGCCCCCGACACGCGGTGGAAGGTTCGGACGGACACACCGTTGGCGTGTCCGTCCCAACCTTCCACCGTGCGGATTCAGGCTGGGGTGGGCTCCCGGGGTGGGGGGTCGGCGGTCCAGGCCGAGGCCAGGAGGACGATGCGGGCGATCAGGTTGACCCAGACCAGCAGCGTGACGATGACCGTGAACGACTGGAGCACCGCGTTCTGCCCCGCGGAGCCCGTGACCACGGACGTGCCGAGGAACCGCACGGCACCGAGCCCGACGGCGGCCACGACCATCCCCTGCCGCAGGTCCCGCCACGCGGGGCGCTGCCCCGCCAGGACGACCACGATCAGCGCGAACGTCCCGGCGTCGACCAGGAACGCCGCCGCGAGGCCGACCACGCGCAGCACCGCGGACCCGACCGCCGAGCCGGACAGCCCGAGCGCGTCGAGCGCCCAGTCCGCGGCCGTGGTCGAGGCCAGCGTCAGGGTGGCGGACAGCAGGATCGCGAGGCCGAGGCCGGCGAAGCCGCCGAGCTCCCGGAGCTTGCCGGAGACGACGTTCCCGCCCGGGCCGGCGTCGGCGAACATGGCGCGCACGGCAGTGCGCAGGGCCGCCATCGCGGAGATCGCGCTGACCAGCAGGACCACCGCCGCCACGGCCCCGGCGATCCCGACCCCGGTGCTGAGCACGAGGGTGTCCGGGTCCACGAGCCCGTCGGACCCCGCCCCGGTGTCGACGAGCCCCGGCAGGTTGGCGTTGATCGCGTCGAGGACCGACTGCCGGAGATCCTCGTTCTCGCCGAGGACCGCCATGAACACCGTGTACCCGATGGTCAGCCCCGCGAACAGGGAGAAGATGGTCGCGTACGCGATGCCGCCGGTGAGGACGCCCCCGCCCGCGGCGCCGAACCGCGCGTTCGCCCGTGCCGCGCGGGTCCGCTGCCACCACGCGAGCACGGCCTTGGCCCGGGCGACCACCCCGGCGAACCCGCCGGGGTACACGCGGGCTCCGATGTCGGTGCGGTTGCCCGCAGCGAGGTCCTCGGTGGTGCTCACGCCGGCGTGCGCGCGCCCGGCTCCTCGCGGTTCGGCCGGGACTCCCATGAGGCGACCCTAGGAGGAGGCGCCGCCGCCGGCATCCCGGGGCTGACCTGCGGCCACGTCCCCGCCCGTCAGCGCGTACCGGCCCATCGGACGCCACATGCCGTCGTCCCCGTGCTCGTACACGTGGATCTCCGGGACGTCGAACCGCGCCTCGAACCCCGCGAGGTCGGCGAACGCCCGGTCGAGGGCCTCGTCGGGCACCTCGTGCGCGATGGTGACGTGCGGGTGGTAGTGGAACCGGAGCTCCTGCTCCAGCACCCCGGACCGGATGTCGACCTCCAGCAGCTCGCACGACGCGATGCCCTCGACCACCTCGACGAACACGACGGGCGACACCGGCCGGAACGTCGCGGTGCCGCGCAGGTGCACGGTGAACGGCCGGTGCCGCGCGGCGACGGAGCGCAGGTGCCGGTCGACGTCGGGCAGCGCCGCCGCGGGGAGGACGGTCGGGCCCAGCAGCGTGATGTGCGGCCGGATCAGCTCGGCGGCGGGGTCCCCGACCCGGGCGCGGGCGGCCTGCAGCGCGCCGGCGTACGGCTCGGGGACCGCGACGGCGACCCCGATCCGCAGCTCCTCGCCGAAGGGCCCGGTGGGGTTCATGCCGTCCCGCGGCGCGGCAGCAGGCCGAACCGCTCCGAGATCCGGCCGAGGGTGGCCCGGGCGATGGCCCGCGCGCGGTCGGCGCCGTCCTCGAGCACGGCGTCGAGGCTGGCGGGGTCGGACAGGTACCCGTTCACCCGCTCCTGGAACGGCGTGAGGAAGTCGGTGACGACCTCGGCGAGGTCGACCTTGAGGTGGCCGTAGCCCTTGCCGTCGTAGTCGGCGACGATGTCCGCGACCTCGCGGCCGCTCAGGGCGGAGAAGATCGTCAGCAGGTTCGCGACGCCGGGCTGGGCCTCGCGGTCGAACCGGACGACGCCCTCGGCGTCGGTGACGGCGGACCGGATGCGCTTGGCGACGGTCTTCGGCGGGTCGAGCAGCTCGATGATGCCGTTCGGGCTCGCGGCGGACTTGCTCATCTTCGCCGTCGGGTCCTGCAGGTCGTAGATCTTCGCGGTGGCCTTGACGATGTGCGGCTCCGGGACGACCGCGGTGCCGTCGCCGAACCGGGAGTTCAGCCGCTGCGCGAGGTCGCGCGTGAGCTCGAGGTGCTGGCGCTGGTCCTCGCCCACCGGCACGAGCGCGGTGTCGTACAGCAGGATGTCCGCGGCCATGAGGATCGGGTACGTGAAGAGGCCGACCGTCGTGCCCTCGGCGCCGTGCTTCGCGGACTTGTCCTTGAACTGGGTCATCCGGCCGGCCTCGCCGAACCCGGTCTGGCAGGACAGCAGCCAGGACAGCTCGGCGTGCTCCGCGACGTGGGACTGCACGAACAGGATCGACCGCGCGGGGTCGACGCCGGCGGCCAGGTACTGGGCGGCGGTGCGCCGCGTGCGCTCGCGGAGCGCGACCGGGTCCGGGGCGACCGTCAGGGCGTGCAGGTCGACGACGCAGTACAGCGCGTCGTAGGAGTCCTGCAGCGCGACCCACTGGGTGAGCGCGCCCAGGTAGTTGCCGAGGTGGAGGGAGTCGGAGGTGGGCTGCATCCCGGAGAAGATGCGAGGGGAGCCGGAGACCATGGGTCCATTCTGACGGTCGGGGGCCGGTGGCCCGGTGGAGGGGGTCGGGCGAGCGGGTGGAGGCGTCAGGTGGCCTCGTCGTCGAACGGCGGGGGTCCGCCGGTGTCGGGCGGCGGCCCGGGTGCCGCGGCGGCGGCCGCACCGGGCGGGGCGGACCCGCGGATCGCGGAGCCGGTCCGCGCGGCGGTGGCGCCACGGGCACCGGCGGCGGTACCCGTGGCGGTCCGCGCGGCCGTGCCGGGCTCGGGGTCGAGCAGGGCGTCGCGCACGATGCGCCGCGGGTCGTACCGCCGGGGGTCGAGCGCGTCCCAGTCGATGTCCTTGACGTCGTCACCGAGCTCGTCGTCCACGCGGCGCCGCGCGTCCTGCAGGAGGTGCCGGGCCTGCTTGGTCAGCCGCGCGAGCTGCTCCGCGTACCGCGGGAGCCGGCTGGGGCCGATGACGATCACGGCGACGAGCAGGATCACGAGGAGCTCGCCGCCGTTGATGTCGAACAACACCCGACCAGGCTACCGCCCGGGCGGTGCCCCTCCCACCGCCCTCAGGACCGCGTCCGGCGGCTCAGCCCTGCGCGGACTCGTCGAGCACGACGCGGACGTCCCGCTCGGCGCCCTCCGCCCCCCGGACCCGGAGCAGCACGGCCTCCCCGGGGGTCCGCGCGCGGATGGCGACGATGAGCTCGTCGGGCTGGGTGACCGGCCGGCCCTCGATCGCGAGGATGACGTCACCCGGGCGGATGCCGGCGCGGTCCGCGGGCCCGTCGGGGGTGACCGGCTGCTGGCCCTGCTGGGACTCCTCCGCGACGCGCACGCCCTCGCCGGTGTACCGGGTGTCGAGCATCGCGCCGATCACCGGGTAGGTCGCCCGCCCGGTCTCGATGAGCTGCTCGGCGGTGCGCCGCGCCTGGTTGGACGGGATGGCGAACCCGAGGCCGATGCTGCCGCCCCCGGTCACGGCCGCGCCCGGCGGCTGCGCGATGGCGGAGTTGATGCCGACGACCTCGCCCGCGGCGTTCACCAGCGGGCCGCCGGAGTTGCCCGGGTTGATGGCCGCGTCGGTCTGGATGGCGTTGATGAACGCGGTGGCGTCCCCGCCGTCGCCCGCGGCCACCGGCCGGTTGAGCGCGCTGACGATGCCGGAGGTCACGGTGCCCGCCAGGCCGAGCGGCGCGCCGACCGCGACGACCGGGTCCCCGACCTGCACCTGGTCGGAGTCGCCGAGCGCGAGCGGGGTGAGCCCGGTGACCTCCACCTTGAGAACCGCGAGGTCGTAGTCCGGCGTGCTGCCGACGACGGTCGCGGCCTCCTGCGAGCCGTCCGCGAACAGCACGACCAGGGTCGCGCCGGCCTCGTCGGCCCCGGCGACGACGTGGTGGTTCGTGAGGATGTAGCCGTCCTGCCGGAGCACGAGGCCCGACCCGGTCGACGACCCGGCCGCCGTCGTGGACTCGATCGACACGACCGACGGCAGCACCGTCGCCGCGATGCCCGCGACGCTGTCCGGGGCGCGGTCGCCGGCGCCGGTCCCGACCGCGGCGGGCAGGCCGGCGTCGACCAGGCGGTCGTCCCCGTCGGACACCCGCGCGCCGACGAGGCCGCCGAGCAGCCCCGCGCCGAACGCGGCGACGACCAGGCCGGCGACGACGCCGAGCGGCAGCCGCGCGCGGCGGCGGCGCGCCGGGGCGGCCGGGGGCGCGAGGTCGGGCCAGGCGGGCGCGCCGGACGGCAGGAGCGCGGGAGCGGGGGCGGCGCCGGGGTCGGCCGGCAGCGGCGCAGGCGGCAGCGGGGCTGTCCGCAGCGGAGCGCCCTCGGCGACCGGGCCGGACGCGGGCGCGGCCGACGCGGGCACGGCCGGCGGCGCCGTCCATCCCTGCGGCGCGGGCGCCGGGGCCGCGAACGGGTCGGCCGCGCGCGCCGCGGGCCCGCCGGGCGCCGCGAACGGGTTCGGGTACGCGGGCCTGCCGGCGTCCGGGCGCGGCTCCACCGGGCCGGTCACGGCAGGTGCACCGCGGCGGTCAGGGTGTCCCAGCCGCGGGTGAGCCGGGCGGGCAGGCCCGTGTCGAAGTCCCCGTCGGGGAACTGCGCGACGACGGTCGCGACCTCGGGCCCGCTGCCGGCGGAGACGATCTCGACCACGGTGTCCCCCGACTGCCAGGCGGCGTGCCACGGCGCCGTGGACAGCACGTACACGGTGTGCCCGGCGAGGTCGATCCGGTCGGCGGCCGTGAGCGCGCCCGCGTCCAGGCGGCCGTGCTGCTCGGTGACGACGACGTCGCCCGACGGCCCGGACAGGTCCACCTCGAGGGTGCTGCCGCCGTCCCGCTCGCGCACGGAGGTGACGCTCCAGCCGGCGGGGACCTCGGTCGGGCAGGTCCAGCCCTGCGTCCGCATCCAGTCCAGGTACTCCTGCGTGGACGCGCCGACGGCGGGCTCGCTCACCGTCGCCACGGGGACGGCCGCGGTGCCGGCGTCGCCGAGCAGCGACAGCGCCTCGGCGGAGGCCGTGGCGGGCGCGACCTCGGGGCGGTCGCCGAGCAGGAACAGGCCGACCGCGACCATGCCGAGGCCGGTGAGCGACCCGACGGCGGCGCGCAGCCGGCGCCGCCCCGTCCCGGTGCCGCCGAGCGCGGAGCCCGTCCCGAGCACCGATCCGGAGCCGAGAACGCCGCGCGAGCCCAGCACGCCGGCGCCCTGACCGAGCAGGCCGCGGCCGCCCCCGAGCAGCCCGGCGAGCGACGCGCCCGGGTCGGCGACCGCGGCGGCGCGCGCCCCGGACGGCGGGACGAACGGGTCCATCGGGCGGCGCGGCGCGGTCCGGCCGGTGTCGGTGCGACCGGCGTCCGGCAGCCCGGCGCCGCCGAGCGCCAGCAGCCGCGCGGTCAGGTCACCGGCGGGCCGCACGTCGTCCACGTCGGACAGCACGCGACGCGCGGCGCGGGCGGCCGCGAGGTCGGTGGCGCAGCGGGCGCACCCCGTGACGTGCGCGAGCGCGCGCTCGGTCGCCGCCGGCCCCAGCTGGCCGTCGACGAGGGCGCTCACGCGGTCCCCGAGGTGCCCGTTCATCGGACCCCCGCGGCGGCGGTCACCTCGTCGTGCGCGGCGCGCGCGGCGGCGGGGGCGCGGTGCTCCAGCGCCACCCGGAGCCGGGCCCGGGCGCGGTGGATGCGGGAGCGGACGGTGCCGAGCTTGATCCCCAGGGTGACGGCGATCTCCTCGTACGACAGCCCCTCGATGTCGCACAGCACGACGGCGGCGCGGTACTCCGGCGGCAGCTCGTCGAGCGCCTTCTGGATGTCGACGTCGAGGTTGCCGTGCTCGAACGCGCGCTCGGGACCGGCGTCGGACGCGGGGTACCGGTCGCCGTCCTCGCCCATCGCGTCCATCCGGATCCGCTGCTTGCGGCGCGCCTGGTCGAGGAACAGGTTGGTGGTGATGCGGTGCAGCCAGCCCTCGAAGGTGCCGGGCGTGTAGCTGGACAGCGAGCGGAACACCCGGACGAAGACCTCCTGCGTGAGGTCCTCGGCGTCGTGCCGGTTCCCCGTGAGGCGGTACGCCAGGCGGTAGACGCGCGCGGAGTGCTCCCGGACGATCGCCTCCCAGGTCGGGGGCTGCCAGTCCGGGTCGGGCACCGAGTTCGCCATCCAGGTCCTTCGTGTCGGGTGCCGCGGGCGCGGCGCGTGGTCCCAGGAGCACAGTGTCCCAGGGCGCGGGTCCCGGTGCGAACCGGTGCCACCCCTTCCTCCCCGCAACGCGCACAGACCCCGCCCAGTTCCCGCCGGGCGGGACCGGCCCGCGCGTCGCGGCCCGCCGCCCGTCCCCGGGCCGCGGCGCGCACTAGGCTGGCCTGCGCCGACATGCCGCATCTCGCGTCCGAGGAGGACACCATCGCCACCGACAAGGCCGCCAGCTGGGTCTACGCGGAGGGCTTCGCCCCCGAGGACGACACCCTGCTGCGCGCGCGGGACCGCGCCGGGGAGCTCGGCTGCACCCCGGTCCAGCCCGGCACCGGGGCGGCGCTGACCGTGCTGGCCGCCGCGGCGCGCGCCCGGGCGGTCGTCGAGGTGGGCACGGGCGCGGGCGTCAGCGGGCTGCACCTGCTGCGCGGGATGCCGTCGGACGGCGTGCTGACCACGATCGACGTCGAGGTGGAGCACCAGCGCGCGGCCAAGCAGGCGTTCGCCGAGGAGGGCGTCCGGCCGGCCCGGACCCGCACCATCTCCGGCCGCGCGCTGGACGTGCTGCCGCGGCTCACCGACGGGGCGTACGACCTGGTGTTCGTGGACGCCGACATCGAGGGCTACCCCGCGTACGTCGAGCAGGCCGTCCGGCTGCTGCGCCCGGGCGGGGTGCTCGCGGTGGACGACGCGCTGTGGCACGACCGGGTGGCCGACCCCGCCCGGCGCGACGAGGCGACGACGATCGTCCGGGAGACCGGGCGGCGGGTGCGCGACGACGAGCGGCTGCTGCCGGCGCTGCTGCCCGTGGGCGACGGCCTGCTGGTGGCCGTCCGCCGCTGAGCGGCGCCCCGCGGGGCCGCGCGGTGGCTCAGCGCAGCGACGCCAGGTAGCGCAGCAGCAGCCGCGCCCCGTACCCGGTGGCCCCCTCGGTGACCTCGTGCTTGTCCGCGGTCGCGCGCGCGGGCCCGGCGATGTCCAGGTGCGCCCACGTCCGGGCCCCGACGAACTCCCGCAGGAACAGCGCGGCGGTGATGGACCCCGCGCCGTACTTCAGGTCCTGCGGCACGTGGCGCAGGTCGGCGACCCCCGACCGCACGGCGTCGCCGTAGTCCTCGACCAGCGGCATCGCCCACACCGGCTCGCCGGACTCGGCGGCCGCGGCCTCGAGGGCGGCGGTCAGGCGGGGGTCCGTGGCGTACAGGGCGGCGTGCTGCTTGCCGAGCCCGAGGCTCGCGGCGCCGGTGAGCGTCGCGACGTCGACGAGCACGTCCGGCTCGAGCGTGCCGTCCGCCCAGGCGAGCGCGTCCCCGAGGACCAGGCGGCCCTCGGCGTCGGTGTTCGCGATCTCGACGGTCCGCCCGCCCCACAGGGTGAGCACGTCGCCGGGCCGGTACGAGGCGGCCCCGACGTGGTTCTCCGCGAGCGGCAGCACGGCGGTCACCCGGTGCGGGACCTGCGCGGCGGCGGCACCGAGCACGGTTGCGAGCGCGACGGCGGCGCCGGCCATGTCGGTCTTCATCGGGACCATGGCCTCGCGCGGCTTGATGGACAGGCCGCCGGTGTCGTACGTGATGCCCTTGCCGACCACGACCACGTGCCGGGGGCGCCGGGCGCCCGCCTCGGCGGCCGGGGTGTAGGAGACGGTGACGAGCCGCGGCGCCGACGCCGAGCCGGCGCCGACGGCGAGGATGCCGCCGAAGCCCTGCGCGGCGAGCTCCCGCGGGCCGAGGACCTCGACGGCCAGGCCGGCCGCGCGGGCCAGCTCCGTGGCGCGGTCGGCGACCCAGGCGGGGTCCTTGATGCTGGAGGGTGTGTTCGCGAGGTCCCGGACCAGCCAGGTCGCGGTCGCGCCGCGCACGGCCTCGTCCAGCGCGGCCTGGGCGCGGACGCCGTCGCGGCCGACGACCACGAGCTCCGCCGCCGGGCGGTCCTTCTCGGGCGCGGGTGCCCCGATGCGCTGGACGCGGTAGGCGGCCAGCAGGTAGCCCTCGGCGAACGCCCGGACGGCGCGCGGGCCGTCGGCGCCGGGCTCGGTGGCCACGGTGGTGAGCACGCGGCGCAGGCCGCGGGTGGCCCGTGCGAGGGCGGCGCCGGCGCGGCGCAGGTCGTCGGGCGTGCCCGTGCCGACGCCGACGAGGACGAGCCGGCGCGGCAGCCCGTCCCAGGGCAGGGTGCCGCCGGCGCTGCCGACCGGGCGCGGCAGCAGCAGGGTCCAGGCCTCGCCCGGCGCGCCGGTCAGGCCGGCGCGCTCGGCGACCTCGGCCAGGTCGATGCCGTAGCGGGCGGCCGCGTCGGCCGTGCCGCGGCCGGGCTGCAGGTCGGTGTCGTCCGGGGCCGGCGGTGCGACCGGGACCGCCACCGCGTCGACGTCCGCCTCCAGCAGGAGGGACGAGGTCGCGAGGGAGCCCCCGGCCAGGGCGACCGCCGGCACCGGCCGGCCGATGCGCACCTCGGGGTGCGTCAGGGAACGTGCCACGTCGGAGCGAGCCCCCGGCGCGTCAGGAGACGACGGAGGTGAGGGCCTCGCCCAGCTCCTGCGCCTCGGTCGCGTTGAGCTCGACGACGAGTCGGCCACCGCCCTCGAGCGGGACCCGCATGACGATGCCGCGGCCCTCCTTGGTCACCTCGAGCGGACCGTCACCAGTCCTCGGCTTCATCGCGGCCATGCGGGGCTCTCCTTCACGTCGGTGCGACCCGGGGTCCGAAGGCGCTGGTCCGCGGGGGGCGGGCGCGGCGCTGCCGGGTCTCGGGTCGGCGGATGTCCGTCGCTCAGTCTAGTTCACCGAGGCGACAGCGTGGGTCGGGAGCGGGCCGGGAGCGGGCCGGGAGCGGGCCGGCAGCGGGTCCGCAGCGCGGCGCACCGCACCCCGTCGGGCTCACGGCGGCCACCCCGACGGCGGCACCAGGCGCCAGATCCGCCACACCCAGACGACCTGGAGCGCGAGCATGAGCGCGACCACCGCGGCGGTCCACGCCCACCGCGCCCGGCGCGGCCCGGTGACCACCCCCGCGGTCGCCGCGCCGAGCGGGTACGCCAGCAGCAGGAACCGCGCGAGGCTGCTCCCCGGCTCCACCGCGGCGGCCAGGTACAGCAGGTACGCGGCCGACCAGGCGTGCAGCTCCCGGCCCAGCCTCCAGGCCGACGGCACGACGAGGCACGCGACGACGAACGCCGCCGCCGCCAGCACCACGAGCGGCGCCGCGCCCCCGAACCAGAACTGCGGCACGTACGCCCAGCCGGCGAACGGCGCGGTGGTGCGCGCGCCCCGCCACGCCTCCTGGGTCTGCAGGTAGGCGTCGGGCACCCCGGTCACCCAGGCGCACACCGCGAGCCAGACGAACCCGGAGGCGACCGCGGTGACCGCGAGCGCCCCGATGCCGACGAGGTCGCGGGCGGGCGGACGCTCCCCCGCCGCCCGCCAGGTCCGCCACCGCACCAGGGCGTGCACCGCGACGACGACGGCCATGGGCAGCGCCACGGCCCGGGTGAAGCCGAGCGCCAGCACCGCGAGGCAGGCCCAGCCGTACCGGCGGGTGACGACGGCGAGCAGCGCGGCGGCGACCAGCAGCAGCGCGAGCGCCTCGGTGTACCCGACCTGGAGCACCACCGACGTCGGGAACACCGACACCAGCAGCACGGTGGCGAGCGGCAGCCCGGGCCGGGCGGCGACCGCGCGGGGCGCGCCCCGGACGACCGAGCGGTGCACCAGCAGCATCGCGGCGGCACCGGCCAGCAGCGACACGGTCGGGGCGACCAGCGCCCAGGACCCGCCGGTCACCGCCATGACGCCGCGCACGAGCAGCGGGTACAGCGGGAAGAAGGCCCACTCGTTCTGCTGCACCAGGCCGTCGGCGCCGACCGGCAGCGTCGCGGGGTACCCGCCCTCGGCGATCCGCCGGTACCAGGTCGCGTCCCACATCAGGCCCGTGTAGTCGGCGTACCCGGGCCGTGCGCCCGTCCAGCCGTTGGCCTCCTGCCGGGTCGCGACGACGAGCAGCACGACGGCGGAGAACGCGCGCGCCGCCGCGTACACGGCCAGCACCTGCGCCCACCAGGGCCACGTCCGGGGGTCCAGCGGCCGGGCGGTCCCGCGAGCCGCGCCCGTCACGCGCGCGGCACCCGTCACGCGAGCCCCCGCACCGCGCGCGCCGGGGGCGCGTCCCCGCGCAGCGCGGCCACCATGTCGACGGTCCGCCGGGTCGCCCGCACGTCGTGCGCGCGGAACACCCGCGCGCCGGCCCAGGCGGCGACGGCGGTCGCGGCCAGCGTGCCCTCCAGCCGCTCCTCCGGCGGCAGGTCGAGGGTCTCGCCGACGAAGTCCTTGCGGGACAGCGCCACCAGCACCGGGTGGCCCAGCGCGGTCAGCGCGGCGGTCCGCCGCACCAGGTGCAGCGAGTGCCAGGTGTTCTTGCCGAAGTCGTGCGTCGGGTCGACGAGCACGCTCGCCGGGTGCACGCCCAGGCCGACGGCGCGGTCGGCGGCGGCCCGCAGGGTGGCCAGCACGTCGAGCAGCACGCCGTCCCGCGGGTCCGCGCCGTCCGGGGCGTCGTCGGGCAGCGGGTAGCTCACCCGGAGCGGGTCGGTGCGCGGCGGCAACCCGCCCGTGTGCGAGCACACCACCCCGAGCCCGCGCTCGGCGGCGACCTCCACGAGGGCGGGGTCGTGCCCGGCCCAGGTGTCGTTCAGCAGGTCCGCGCCCGCGTCCGCCGCCGCCCGCGCGACCTCCGCGCGCCAGGTGTCCACGCTGACCAGCAGGTCCGGGTGCCGGCGCCGCACGCGCTCGACGAGCGGCACGACGCGGGCGATCTCCTCCGCGACCTCGACCCGCGGGCCCCGGCCGGCGCGCACGCCCCCGAGGTCCACCAGGTCCGCGCCCTCCTCCTCCGCGCGCGCCACCGCCGCATCGGCCCCGGCGTCGTCGTAGCGGGCGGCGGCGTAGAAGGAGTCGGGCGTGCGGTTGACGACGCCCATGACGACCGGGTGCTCCGGCCCGAACCACCGGCCCCGGAGCAGCAGCGGCGCGCCCGCCGCGGGGACGCCGCGCGCGGGGACGGCGGGGTCGGCGCCGGCGGGGTCAGCGCCCACCCGCGCCCGCCCGGCCCTCCTCGGCGGCCTCCGCCTCGACCTCCTGCTCGGCGACCTCCTGCGCCCGGGCGGCGGAGGCAGCGGCCTCGCGCTCGGCGGCCCGCAGCTCGACGCCCCGGTCGCGCACGATCCGCACGGCGTCCTCGGGGTCGTCGACCAGCCGGAGCAGCTCCAGGTCGGCCTCGCGGATCATGCCGCGCTCGAGCACCGGCCCGCGCAGCCAGTCGAGCATGCCGGTCCAGTAGTCCGAGCCGACGAGCACGATCGGGAACTCGGTGACCTTGTGCGTCTGCACCAGCGTCAGCGCCTCGAACAGCTCGTCGAACGTGCCGAAGCCGCCCGGCAGCACGATGAAGCCCTCGGCGTACTTGACGAACATCGTCTTGCGGGCGAAGAAGTAGCGGAAGTTCACGCCGAGGTCGACCCAGGGGTTCATGCCCTGCTCGAACGGCAGCTCGATGCCGAGCCCGACGGACAGGCCGCCCGCCTCCGACGCCCCCTTGTTGGCGGCGGACATGATCCCCGGCCCGCCGCCGGTGATGACGGCGTACCCGGCCTCGGCGAGCCGGCGACCGACCTGCTCGCCGAGCGCGAAGTCGGGGTGCTCCGGCAGCGTCCGCGCGGAACCGAAGACGGAGACCGCGGGACCGAGCTCGGCCAGGGCGCCGAAGCCCTCGACGAACTCGCTCTGGATCCGCATGACGCGCCACGGGTCGCCGTGCAGCCAGTCCGCGCCGTCGCCGCCCGACAGCAGGCGCTGGTCCGACGTGGTCGCCGGGATCTGCCCGCGTCGCAGCAGGACCGGGCCCTTGCGGTAGCCGGAACCGGGTGCGGGAACGCCGTCGTCGCTCATGGGAGCCGACTCTACGTGCGCCGGCCGTGGACGCACGGCGGGGCCCGGATGAACGCCGCGTGACCAGCGGGCTCAGGCCGTCAGCCAGGCGCGGAGGGCGTCGTGGCACAGCGCGAGCTGGGCGACCGGCAGCCGCTCGTCGTCCTTGTGCGCGAGCAGCGGGTCGCCGGGGCCGAAGTTCACCGCCGGCACGCCGAGCGCGGAGAACCGGGCGACGTCCGTCCAGCCGTACTTGGGCGCCGGCGCCCCGCCCGTCACGCCGAGCACCGCGGCCGCGAACTCCGCGGCCGCCGGGTCGTCCAGGCCCGGTCGGGCGCCCGCGGCCGCGTCGGTGACGACGACCTCGAACCCGTCGAGCAGGTCCCGGACGTGCGCCTCGGCCTCGGCGACCGAGCGCGACGGGGCGAACCGGTAGTTCACGGTGACGACGCAGCGGTCCGGCACGACGTTGGTGGCGACGCCGCCGCTGATCAGCACGGCGTTCAGGCCCTCCCGGTACACGAGCCCGTCGACCTCGACCGAGGCGGGCTCGTACGCGGCGAGCCGGGCGAGGACCGGCGCGGCGCCGTGGATCGCGTTCACCCCGGTCCACGCCCGCGCCGAGTGCGCGGCCACGCCCGGCACCCGCACCTCCGCGCGCAGCGTCCCGTTGCAGCCGCCCTCGAGGCCCGCGTCGGTCGGCTCGCACAGCACGGCGAAGTCGGCGGCGAGCCACTCCGGGTGGGCGCGGGCGATCCGGCCGAGCCCGTTCAGCGCCGCGTCGACCTCCTCGTGGTCGTAGAACACCCACGTCACGTCCCGGGTGGGCTCGGCCAGCGCCGCCGCGAGCGCGAGCTGCACCGCGACGCCGCCCTTCATGTCGACGGTCCCCCGCCCCCACAGCACCGCGTCCGCGCCGTCGCCCTCGAGCCGGGACGGCAGGTTGTCCGCGACCGGGACGGTGTCCAGGTGCCCGGCGACGACGACGCGCGACGCCCGGCCGAGGTGCGTGCGGGCGACCACCGCGTCCCCGTCGCGCAGCACCTCCAGGTGCGGGTACGCGCGCAGCGCGGCCTCCACCGCGTCCGCCAGCGCGGCCTCGGCGCCGCTCACGGAGGCGATGTCGCAGATCGCCGCGGTGAGGCTCGTGAGGTCGGCGGTCAGGTCCAGGGGGGTGGTCGTCGTCACGGTCGCGACCCTACCCGCGCGCGCCCGGGTGCCCCGCGCGGCCCCCTAGGCTGGAGGGCATGAGCGACCGCACCGCCTGGGGCTGGGGCCTGGCCACCGTGACCGACGCCGGCTCCGTCCTGGACACCTGGTACCCGCAGCCCGCCCTCGGCGACGTCCCGGACGCCGCCGAGTGCCCGGAGGACCTGGCCGCGCTGGTCCGCGCCGACGAGTCCCGCGGCGTGCGGACCGAGACGGTGCTCATCGTGGTGGACCTGGACGCCGAGCCGGTGGACACCGCCGACGCGTACCTGCGGCTGCACCTGCTGTCGCACCGCCTCGTGCTGCCGAACACGATCAACCTCGACGGCATCTTCGCCGCGCTGCCGAACGTCGTGTGGACCGACCGGGGCCCGTGCGCGGTCGACGGCTTCGAGACCACCCGCGCCCGGCTGCGCGCGGCGACCGGCCGGCCGGTGACCGTGCTCGGGGTCGACAAGTTCCCGCGGATGGTGGACTACGTGCTGCCGTCCGGCGTGCGGGTCGCGGACGCCGACCGGGTCCGGCTCGGCGCGCACCTCGCGTCCGGGACCACCGTCATGCACGAGGGCTTCGTCAACTTCAACGCCGGCACGCTCGGCACGTCGATGGTCGAGGGCCGGATCTCGCAGGGCGTCGTCGTCGGCGAGGGCTCGGACATCGGCGGCGGCGCGTCCATCATGGGCACCCTGTCCGGCGGCGGCCGCGAGCGGGTGTCGATCGGCGAGCGGTCCCTGCTCGGCGCGAACGCCGGTCTCGGCATCCCGCTCGGCGACGACTGCGTCGTCGAGGCGGGCCTCTACCTGACGGCCGGCACGAAGGTCGCCCTCGTCGGCCAGGCCGGCGAGGACGGCGCCCCGCGCGTCGTCAAGGCCCGCGAGCTCGCCGGGGCGGACGGCATCCTGTTCCGCCGCAACTCCCTCACGGGCGGCGTCGAGGCGGTGGCCCGCACCGGCACCGGCATCACGCTGAACGCGGCGCTGCACGCCAACTGACCGCCATGGCTCGGGGGTCCCGGCTCGGCTGCGCGGCGCTCACGGCGCTGGTGCTGCTGGCCGGGGCGGTCTCCGTGGTGGTGTGGGCGCTCGGCGGGTCGCGCCCGGACGCGGCTTCCCGCCGGTGCACCGCGACGGTCGACGGCACCGCGTGGGAGCTGTCCGCCGACCAGGCGGACAACGCCGCGCTGATCGCGCTGACCGCGGTCGAGCGCGGGCTCCCGGCGCGCGCCGCGACGATCGGGCTGGCGACCGCGCTGCAGGAGTCGCGGCTGATCAACATCGACTACGGCGACCGGGACTCGATCGGGCTGTTCCAGCAGCGGCCGTCGCAGGGCTGGGGCACGGTCGAGCAGATCATGGACCCGGTGTACTCGACCGGGAAGTTCTACGACGGGCTCGTGCGGGTCCCCGGGTACACCGAGCTCGAGGTGACCGAGGCCGCGCAGGCGGTGCAGCGGTCGGCGTTCCCGGAGGCCTACGCCCAGCACGAGCCCCGCTCGCGGGCGTGGGCGTCCGCGCTGACCGGCTGGTCCCCCGCCGCGGTGCACTGCGACCTCGACCCGGCGGCGGGCCCCGGGGACCCGGACGTCGTGGTCGCCCGGGTGCAGCGCGACCTGGGCGGGACGGTGTCCGCGGCGGTGGACGGGTCCGCGGACGGCACCGGCGGCCCGGTCGTGCTGCTGGACACCGCCGGGCTGACCGCCGCCTCCGGCGGGGACGCCGACCGCAGCGGCTGGGCCGTCGCGCAGTGGGCCGTCGCCGCCGCGGAGGCGCTGGGCGCCGAGAGCGTCGAGGTCGGCGACGCCCGCTGGGAGCGCGGCGGCACCGGCTGGCAGGACGGCGCCCCCGCCCCGCTCCCCGCGGGCACGGTCGCCCTCACCCTCGCCGCCCCGTGAAACCCGCGCCCCGCGCGGTCAGCTCAGGGCCGCGAAGGCCGTGATCTCCGCCCGGAGCTGCTCCGCGAGCTCCGCGAGGCCCGCGCCGTCGCCCCCGCCGGCCGCCGCGGCGACCGCGCCCACCTGCTCGGACATCCCGCCGATGATCTCGTCGATCCGCTCGATCGCCCGGCCCGCGTCCTCGGCGGCCGCCTGCGCGGCGACCACCTGGCGCGCGATGTCGTCGGACCGGCCCGCGGAGTCGTCGGCGAGCGTGCGGACCTCGTCGGCGACGACGGCGAACCCGCGCCCGGCCTCCCCGGCCCGCGCGGCCTCGATCGCGGCGTTCAGGGCGAGCAGCCGGGTGCGGGACGCGATGGTCTTGACCAGCCCGGCGGCCTCCTGGATCTGCGCGGACGTGTCCGTCAGGCCCTGCACGGTGGTCCGGGAGTCGTGGGCGGCGGTCGTCGCGGACTGCGCCGCGGCGGCCAGCGTCGCGGCCGACGACGTGAGGCCGTGCGCGGAGTCCGCGAGGCGCGCCGCGACGACGACCATCCGCTCGGCGAGGTCGGCGCGCTCGGCCTGGTCGCGCGCGGTCCGCGTCGCCGCGGACTCGAGCCCGGCGCGGGCGGCGTCGATCCGCACCGCGCCGTCCCGGAACGCCCCCGGCATGCCGCGGCGCAGGAACCGGCGGTGGAACCGCCCCTCTCCCGCGGCGGTCAGCGAGGCCTGGGACTCGCGCACGTAGGCGTCAACCAGGTCCGCGAGGCGGTTGAGCGAGACGCGGGCGCGCTGCACCGCCGGGTCGCCGTCGAGCACGGGGAGCCGGTCCTCGAGGTCGCCCTCGGCGACCCGGTCGCAGAACGCGGCGATCTGCTCCAGGGACGCCCGGGTGACGTCGTCCACGACGGGGCCCTCCGCGGCGGGGGCGGCCGCGCGCCGCCGGAGCGGGCTCACCGCAGACCCCCGCGGCGGGCGGGCTCGTCCGCGGCGTCGTCGGCCGCGGCGAGCGACCAGACGAACTCGTCGTAGGTGGCCCCCGCGTCGGCCAGCGCCCCCTCCAGCGCCGCGGTCCCGGCCGCGATCGCGTCGGGGGTCCGGGACTCGGCGTCCTCGGCCGCGCGGATCCGCGCGTACAGGTCGCCCACGGTGCGCCGCGTGCCCGGCGGGACCCACCGCCGGTTCGAGTGGTAGCCCGTGATCGCGCCGCCGGGCCCGAACGACGGGGTGACGTGCGCGAGCACCCAGTAGTGCCCGCCGTCCGCCGCCAGGTTGAGCACGTACGCGAACAGCTCGCGGCCGGTCGGGATGACCTCCCACATGAGCTGGAAGACGGCCCGGGGCATCGCCGGGTGCCGGATGATGTTGTGCGGCGCGCCGACGATCTGGTGCTCCTCGTACCCCGCGACTCGCAGGAACACGTCGTTGGCGTACGTGATGATGCCCTTGGGGTCCGTCTTGGAGACGATGATCTCCTCGGGGCCGTAGGGCCGTTCGACGCCGGTGGGCACCACTGCGCGCCGCCCTCGCGCAGTCCCGTCCCGCCGGCTCGTCCCGCGCGACGCGGTCAGAGTGGGCGACATGCTCCGTTGATCGGCCCGGTCCGCCCCGATCTGACCGGTTCGTCCGGGCCGGATGCCGGGGAAGCGATTGCCGTTTTTCGGGCGGCCGGAACCCTCAGGCCCGCGTCACCGCGCGTTCATCTCCACGTAGTCCCGCTGCGGGGAGCCGGAGTACACCTGGCGCGGCCGGCCGATCTTCGTCTGCGGGTCGCGCATCATCTCCCGCCACTGCGCGATCCAGCCCGGCATCCGGCCGAGCGCGAACAGCGGCGTGAACATGCTCTCGTCGAAGCCCATGGCCTTGTAGATCAGGCCGGTGTAGAAGTCGACGTTCGGGTAGAGCTTGCGCGAGATGAAGTACTCGTCGGACAGCGCGATCTCCTCGAGGGTGCGGGCGATGTCCAGCAGCTCGTTGTTGCCGCCGAGGGCCGCGAGCACCGCGTCGGCGCTCTCCTTCACGATCGCGGCGCGCGGGTCGTAGTTCTTGTAGACCCGGTGGCCGAAGCCCATGAGCCGGACGCCCTGCTCCTTGTTCTTCACGCGGCGCATGAAGTCGGAGGCGTCGCCGCCGTTCGCCTGGATCTCCGCGAGCATCCGCAGCACGGCCTCGTTCGCCCCGCCGTGCAGCGGGCCGGACAGGGCGTTGATCCCCGCCGCGACCGAGGCGTACAGGTTCGCGTGGCTCGACCCGACGATGCGGACGGTCGAGGTCGAGCAGTTCTGCTCGTGGTCGGCGTGCAGGATGAGCAGCTTGTCCAGGGCCCGCACCACGGTGGGGTCGACGTCGTACTGCTGGTACGGCACCGCGAACGTCATCCGCAGGAAGTCCTCGATGTACCCGCGCGAGTAGTCCGGGTACAGCAGCGGCTCGCCCCGCGACGTGCGGTGCAGGTAGGACGTGATGGTCCGGGTCTTCGCGAGGATGAGCACCGTCGCGAGCTCGACCGTCTCGGGGTCGAACGGGTCGAGCGACTCCGGGTAGAACGTCGCGAGCGCGTTGATCGCCGAGGACATGACGGCCATCGGGTGCGCGCCGGACGGGAAGGTCCCCATGAACGTGCGGAAGTTCTCGTGCACGAACGTGTGCCGGTTGACCCGCTCCACGAACGCGTCGAGCTGGTCCGCCGTCGGGAGCTCGCCGTTGAACAGCAGGTACGCGACCTCGAGGAACGAGGACTTCTCCGCGAGCTGGTCGATCGGGTACCCGCGGTAGCGCAGGATCCCCGCGTCGCCGTCGATGTAGGTGATCTGCGACTCGCAGGACGCCGTGTTCATGAACCCGGGGTCGACCGTGACCAGCCCGGTGTCGCGCAGCAGGGAGGACACGACGACGCCGTCGTTGCCCTCGGTCGCGCGCACCACCGGCAGGTCGTGGCTCGTGCCGTTGACGACCAGCTGGACGGGCTCGGTGGCGACGTCGGTCATGGCGCTCCTCCTCGGGCGATCAGCGGGGGTCGGACCTGGGTCCGGTCCGCGAGGTCGGCCGGCGGGCCGCAGCGGTGCGGACGCGCCAGGCGTCGGTGCCCTGACGCTACTTCGCGTCCGCGCAGGCGACCACACCGGTGACCGCCTGTCGGGCTGTGACTCGGGTCACAGGGCGCCGGCGGGCGTCAGCCGCCCGACCGCCGCGGCGATCCGTTCGTCGGTCGCGGTCAGGGCCACCCGGACGTGCCGCGGCGCCCCGTAGAACGCCCCCGGCGCCACGAGGATCCCGCGGTCCGCGAGCCGCCCGACGGTCGCCCAGCAGTCGTCGTCGCCCTCGGCCGGACGGGCCCACAGGTACAGGCCGGCCGCCGACCGGTCGACCACCAGCCCCGCCCCCGCGAGCGCGCCGAGCAGCGCCGCGCGCCGCGCGCGGTACCGCTCGCGCTGCTCCGCCACGTGCGCGTCGTCGCCCAGCGCCACGGTCATCGCGGCCTGCACCGGCGCGGGCACGATCATCCCGGCGTGCTTGCGGGTGGCGAGCAGGCCCGCCACGACCGCGGGGTCACCCGCGACGAACGCCGCCCGGTAGCCCGCGAGGTTCGACTGCTTGGACAGGGAGTACAGCGCCAGCAGCCCGGCGACGTCCCCGCCGGTGACCCGCGGGTCGAGCACGCTCGGCACGCCGGCGGACGCCCACGGCTCGTCCCACGCCAGCTCGGCGTAGCACTCGTCCGACGCCACGACGACCGGCCGGCCGCTGCGGGCCTGCGCCGCCCGCGCGGCCTCGACCACCGCGCGCAGCTCGTCGACGCCGAGCACGCGGCCGTCCGGGTTGCCGGGCGAGTTCAGCCAGACCAGGCGGACGCGGTCGCCGTCCGGCCCGGACAGCAGCGCCACCGGGTCGTCGGTCGCGACCGGCTCCGCGCCGGCCAGGCGGGCGCCGACGTCGTAGGTCGGGTACGCCGCGGCGGGGTGCGCGACCAGGTCGCCCGCGCCCAGGCCCAGCAGGGCGGGGAGGAACGCCACCATCTCCTTCGAGCCCACGGTCGGCAGCACGCCGGCCGGGTCGAGGTCCGGCACGCCGCGGCGGCGCGCGAACCACCCGGCCACGGCGGTGCGCAGCGCCGGGGTGCCCCAGGTCTGCGGGTAGCCGGGCGCGTCGGCGGCGTCCGCGAGGGCGCGGCGGAGCAGCTCCGGCGTCGGGTCCACGGGCGTGCCGACGGACAGGTCGACGATGCCGCCCGGGTGCGACCGGGCGCGGTCGCCGTACGGGGTCAGCGTGTCCCAGGGGAAATCCGGCAGCGCGCCGGTCAGCAGGCCCACGCGCTCAGTCGCCGTGCACCTGGAGCGGCAGCGTGGCGATGATCGGGTGGTCCTTCTCGATCATCCCCAGCTTGGCCGCGCCGCCCGGCGACCCGAGGTCGTCGAAGAACTCGACGTTCGCCTTGTAGTACTCGCTCCACTGCTCGGGGACGTCGTCCTCGTAGTAGATCGCCTCGACCGGGCAGACCGGCTCGCAGGCGCCGCAGTCCACGCACTCGTCCGGGTGGATGTACAGGGACCGCTTGCCCTCGTAGATGCAGTCGACCGGACACTCCTCGATGCACGCCTTGTCCTTGACGTCCACGCAGGGCTGGGCGATCACATACGTCACGGTGCGTCCTCCACGCGCCCGGCCCGAGGGGGTCCGGCGCGGTCGCGGGTCTGGTCGAGATGGTCGTCCTAGTATCGCTCACCTGCGCACGCGCGGCGCAGCGACGAGACGGAGAGCACAGTGACCACGGACGACGCCGCGACTCCCCCGGCACCCTGGCGCGCCTGGTCCGCCGGGCAGCGCGTGGTCGTGCGGCGGCGGCTGCCCGCCGGGGAGCCGCAGCCCTACACGGACGTGCTGGGCGACCTGGTCGCGGTGGACGACGAGGGGGTCACCGTCCGCACGCGGCGCGCCGGCGACGTGCGTGTGCCGGGCGACGAGATCGCGATCGGCAAGGTCGTGCCGCCCGCGCCGCCGCGCCGCCCGCGCCGTCCGCAGGGGTGAGCGGTCAGCCCGCGGGCGCGGCCGTGGCCGGGTCGGCCCCGCAGACCACGCGGTTCTGCGGCTTGTAGGTCCACGTGAACGGCTCGACCGAGACGACCTCGCCGTTGAGCTTGATCGTGCGGGTCACGGTGATCCGGAACCCGGGGTTGCCCGCGGACTGCGGCTCGCACGTCGGCGACTGCGAGTACACCGTGGTCGGCTGCACGACGTTGGTCTTCGGCCCGGACTCCGACGTGACCTCCCAGTACGGGGTGCCCCACAGCCGGACCCAGGTGCGGCCGTCCGCCACCCACGCCTGCACGAGCACGCCGGTCGGGGTGTTGTTCTTCCAGCGCATGTCGAGCGTGCCGGTGTAGATCGTCGCCTCGCGCCCCGCGGGGTACCGCTGGAACCACTCGGAGTGCGGCTTGTGCTCGATGTCCTCCATGCCGGCCTCGTACGCGGCGTTGAACGTCGTGGTGGACAGCTGCGACAGGCCGCCGCCCCACGCGTCGGTGTGCTCGCCGCTGACGATCGCGCCCGCGGTGGTGAACCCGTGCGCGGCGTCGATCGGGCCGAGCGCCTCGGTGAGGCTGAACTCCTCGCCCGGGCGGACCAGCGTGCCGTTGATCGCCTCGGCGCCGGCGCGGATGTTCTGGGTGCGGCGCGGCTCGCTGGTCAGCGGCGTGGAGAACTCGGAGATCGGCTGCACGATGCCGAGCGCCTGCAGGGCCTCGGTGGACTGCGCCGGGTCGGAGGCGACGAGCTCGACGGGCGCGGCGCGGGTGTCGGACACCGCCGCGGCGGCCACGGCCTGCGCCAGGGCGTCCGGGTCCAGCGTGGTGCCCGGGGTGCCCGGCACGATGACCGGGGCGCCGCTCGACAGGTCGAAGTACGCGTCCGAGGAGGACGTCAGCAGGTCGGTGGTCCGGGACAGCACGGCGTCGACGAGCACGGGGCCGTCCATCCGCAGCACCAGGTCGGAGGCCTCGGGCACGAACGACGCTGCGGACACCAGCACGTCCACCGGCAGCTCGACCGTCTGGCCGGCGACCTCGACGCGCACGGGGGCGGAGGCCAGCGGGGTCGCCACGTCCTGCAGCGCGCGGTCGGTCTCCTCCTGGGTGATGTCCGGCTCGACGAACTCGGTGGCCAGCTCCAGGGGGCGGGCGGCCGTCAGCCAGCTCTCCTCGAGCGTGGCCCGCGCGGCGTCGACGTCCAGCGCCCAGCCGTCCACGGCGTCCACCGCGTGGGGGGCGCCGTCGGCGAACACCACCGAACCGTCCACCGGGGCGAGCGCGAGGGTGCCGGCGAGCGAGTCGACCGCCGCGCCCAGCGCGCCCTCGTCGACCTCCGTGACCGGGTCCTCGTCACCGCCGCCGACGATGTGCTGCCACAGCCGCTGCGGGCGCAGGTCGACGCCGGTCAGCCCGTCCACCGTGGCCGGGACGTCGAGCGTCAGGCCGGCGGTCGCGGGGTCGACCGAGCCGGTGATGTCCTGCGCCGTGACCGGCACGGGCTGGGCCGCGAGCTCGCCGAGCCCGTCGGTGAGGGCCTGCTCCGCGTCGGCGCTCGTCATGCCGCCCACGGCCACGCCGGCGACGGTCGTGCCGCGCGGGACGCGGTCCGCCAGGGCGTACGCGGCGCCGACGTAGGCGCCGCCGAGCACGACGAGCACGGCGAGGACGATCAGCGTGACCCGGAGCCAGCGGCGGCGCGGGCGGTCCTCGTCGAACTCCTCGAGCGGCGACCAGGGCTCCGCGATCCCGTCGGGATCCACGACGGGCTCGGTGCCCTCCGCGCTGCCCTTGGCCATCCGGTTCCCCCTCGCGAGACCCGCGGCGCCCGGTTCGCACGCCGCAAGCGCTGATTCTACGGGCGCCACCGCGGGACACCGGCCCCGAGGTCCCGTTTGTCCGGACCTGCGAGATCACGATGTCGCAACGACGCGCCGACGCGGCGGGCCGGGCGCGCGCCGGTCGGGTCAGCGCAGCGGCCGCAAGCGGCGGCGGAGGTGGGCCAGGCTGCCGGACCCCGGGTTGCCCTCGCGGGACGTCAGCACCTCGCCGAGCACGACGTCGTGGTCCCCCGCGGGCACGATCCGGGCGGTCCGGCACTCGAACCACGCGGCCGCCCCGCGCACCCAGGCGGCGCCGGAGGCGGGGGTGCGGTCGTGCGGCACCCGGTCCAGCTGCCCGATGCTCGGGCGGCCCGGGGACGCGAGCCAGTCCGCGACGGGGGCCTGGTCGTCCGCGAGGACGCTGATCGCCCAGGTGTCCACGTCGTCCAGCGCCTCGCGGAGCCGGGCGTCCTGGTGCACGCAGAACAGCAGCATCGGCGGCTCGAGCGACACCGAGGTCAGCGCGGACGCCGTCATCGCGTGGTCCGTGCCGCGCCAGCGCACCGCGACCACCGCGACGCCGGCGGGCAGCCGGCCCATCGCGGCCCGGAACGCGTCGGTGGCGGCCTGCCCGGTGTCGGGGACGCCGTCGCCGTACAGCGGGTCGACGGCCGGTCCGGTCACGGGGTGCCCGGCCGCCGGCGCAGGGGCACGTCCGCGAACCACGCCCGCGGCGCGAGGGCGACCGCCACCGCGACCGCCAGGGAGCCGATCGCCCACACCCAGCCGATCGCGCCGCCCGCCGGCACCAGCACGTCGCCGCCGGGGCCGCGCCCGGACAGCACCTGCACGCTGAGGAACAGACCCACGAGCAGCGCGACCGACGCCACCCAGCCGCCGGAGGCGCGCACCGCGACCGAGGCGGCCAGGACGAGCAGCAGGCACACCACGACGCCCCACGGCGGGGTCGACCGGTGCAGCACCGTGCCGACCGAGCCGACGACCACGCCGAGCAGCAGGGCGCCCAGGGCGCGGAGGACCAGGCGGAGGGACAGGGTCGGCACGGGCGCCAGGCTACGTCCGGGGGCGCACGCGCGTCACGCCCGGCGGCAGCGGCAGCGGTCCCGCGGGCGCGTGCCCGGGCGCCCAGCGGTACCCCTCGGCCGGCAGCACGGGCGCGAGGACGAGGTTCGACAGCGCGTGGCAGGCGACCGCGGCCGGGTGGTCCAGCGGCGTGACCGCCTGCACCTGGGTCGCGTGCGCCCGCAGCGCGGCGAGCACCCGCTCCCGGACGGGCCGCGCGTCCACGGCGAGGTCGGGCTCCCCCGCGGCGGCGACCGACGGCAGCGGGCCGGCCGGGTCGGGCAGGGCGAGCGGCCCCTCGCGGGTGGCGCGGCGGTCACCGGACCCGGCGGCGAGCACCGCGCGGGCCGCCGGGTCCTCGGCGAGGGCGGCGTACCCGGCCCGCAGGGCGGCGGGCTCCTGCACGGCCCACGCCACCGCGGGCGCCCACGCGGGGTCGGGCGCGGGAGTCGTCGCCGCCGAGTGGAGCGAATCGCCGGACACGCCCGGCGTGTCGTGGCGAGACCCTCCACTCGGTGCAGCGCCGGGCGCCCACGCGGGGTCCGCGGCGAGGGCGACCGCCCGCATCGTGACCTCGTGCGCGCGGACGTGGTCCGGGTGCCCGTAGCCGCCGCCCGGCTCGTACGTCACGACCAGGTCCGGCCGCCGGGCCCGCAGCAGCCCCGCGAGCCGTCCCGCGGCCTCGTCCAGCGGCACCCCCACGAAGGCCCGGGCCGGCACCTCGGCCGCCGCACCGGCCTGCCCGACCCCGACCCAGTCCATGCCCGAGTCCTCGTACGGCCCCGGATCCGGCACCGAGGGTGCGGACGATGCTGCTTCCGGCGCCCCGAGGCCCGCATCTGCTGCAGTCTCGGCGCCGCCCAGGGGCGGGAGCGTGTCGAGGAAGACCTGGTCCGCGCCCAGGGCGTGCACGGCCGCGGCCAGCTCGGTCTCCCGGTGGCGGGCCAGGGCGGGGCCGTCGCCCTCCAGCGACGCCAGCCGGGCCCCGATGACCTCGCCCCGCTCGCCGCGGGTGCAGGTCACGACCAGGGCCGGCAGCCCGGCCGCCGCCCACGTCGCGAGCAGCGCGCCCGACGTCAGCGTCTCGTCGTCCGGGTGCGCGTGCACCGCGAGCACGCCACCCGTGACGGGCGGCGTGCTCGCGGCGGGGGTCACGGGGCGCTCAGGCCCGCTTGGCCCGCGCGGTCTGCCGGGCGCGCTCGGTCTGGTCCAGGACCACCTTGCGGATCCGCACCACCTCGGGGGTCACCTCGACGCACTCGTCCTCGCGGGCGAACTCCAGGGACTCCTCGAGCGTCAGGTGCCGCGGCGGCACCAGGTTCTCGAAGTTGTCGGCCGTGGAGGAGCGCATGTTGGTGAGCTTCTTCTCCTTGGTGATGTTGACGTCCATGTCCTCGGCGCGGGAGTTCTCGCCGACGATCATGCCCTCGTAGACCTCCTGCGTGGGGTCGACGAAGAACGACCCGCGCTCCTGCAGGTTGATCATCGCGAACGGCGTCACGGAGCCCGCGCGGTCGGCGACGAGCGAGCCCGACACGCGGGTCTCGATCGGGCCGGCCCACGGCTCGTAGCCCTCCGCGATGGAGGACGCGATGCCGGTGCCGCGGGTGTCGGTGAGGAACCGGGTGCGGAAGCCGATCAGGCCGCGCGACGGGACGAGGAACTCCATGCGGACCCAGCCGGTGCCGTGGTTCGCCATGGTCTCCATGCGGCCCTTGCGCTGCGCGAGCAGCTGCGTGACCGAGCCGAGGTACTCCTCGGGGACGTCGATGGTCATGCGCTCGACCGGCTCGTGGACCTTGCCGTCGATCTTCTTGGTGACGACCTGCGGCTTGCCGACGGTCAGCTCGAAGCCCTCGCGCCGCATCTGCTCGACGAGGATCGCCAGCGCGAGCTCGCCGCGGCCCTGCACCTCCCAGGCGTCGGGGCGGTCGGTCGGGACGACGCGGAGCGACACGTTGCCGATGAGCTCGGAGTCGAGGCGGTCCTTGACCTGGCGGGCGGTGACCTTGTGGTTCTTGCCGCCCTTGCCGGCCAGCGGCGAGGTGTTGATGCCGATGGTCATCGAGATCGCCGGGTCGTCGACCGTGATGAGCGGCAGCGGGCGCGGGTCCTCGGGGTCGGTCAGGGTCTCGCCGATGGTGATGTCGGCGATGCCCGCGACGGCCACGATGTCGCCGGGGCCGGCCTTCTCCGTGGGGACGCGCTCGAGCGCCTTGGTCTCCAGCAGCTCGGTGATGCGGACGTTCTGCATCGTGCCGTCGGCGCGGGCCCAGGCCACCGTCTGGCCCTTGGTCAGCTCGCCGTTGAAGATGCGCAGCAGCGCGAGCCGGCCGAGGAACGGCGAGGCGTCGAGGTTCGTGACGTGGGCCTGCAGCGGCGCGCCCTCGGTGTAGGTCGGCGCGGGGATCTTCTCGAGGATCGTGGCGAACAGCGGCTCGAGGGTCTCGGAGTCCGGCAGGCCGCCGTCGGCCGGCTGGTTCAGCGACGCGCGCCCGGCCTTCGCGGCGGCGTACACCACCGGGACGTCGAGGATCGCGTCGAGGTCCAGGTCCTCGACCTCGTCGTGCAGGTCCGACGCCAGGCCGAGCAGCAGGTCGGTCGCCTCGTGCACGACCTCCGAGATCCGGGAGTCGGGCCGGTCGACCTTGTTCACCACGAGGATCACCGGGAGCTTCGCGGCCAGCGCCTTGCGGAGCACGAACCGGGTCTGCGGCAGCGGGCCCTCGGACGCGTCGACCAGCAGCACGACGCCGTCGACCATGGACAGCCCGCGCTCGACCTCGCCGCCGAAGTCCGCGTGCCCGGGGGTGTCGATCACGTTGATCGTGATGCCGTCGGGCTGGCCCGCCGCGGCCGCCGCGGGGCCGGAGTACCGGACGGCGGTGTTCTTCGCGAGGATCGTGATGCCCTTCTCGCGCTCCAGGTCGCCGGAGTCCATCGCGCGCTCGTCCACGTGGGCGTGCGCGCCGAACGCGCCGGACTGCCAGAGCATGGCGTCGACGAGCGTGGTCTTGCCGTGGTCGACGTGGGCGACGATCGCGACGTTGCGCAGATCGCCGCGCACACGGGTCCCCGTGGGCGTCGAGGGCACAGACATATCAGGACTCATTCCGCGAGGGGTGGGAGATCAGAGGGCGCGACGACGTCGAGCGCCGATCGATTCTACCGGTTCCGGCCGCGGGCGTCCCTCGTGGCCGGCCGGACGGTGCCGGAGCGCGCCGGAGTGCTGGTCACGGGCGAGAGCCCGGCCCGGCGGCGCGGGTCGCGCGCACCGGGGCCGGGCTCTCGGCGTGCCGGACGGTCACGGGTGGGCGGTGCCGGTGCCCTCCGCCGCCTCGTGCTCGGCGATCGGGTCGCGCGACCCGGCCTCGGCGGCGTCGCGGGCGGCGAGCTCGGCCGCGGCCTGCTCGAGCAGCCGGTCGCGGGTCTCGCGCCGCGCCTTCTGCTCGGCCGGGTTCGGCACGGGGACCGCGGCGAGCAGGCGCCGGGTGTAGTCCTCGGTGGGGTGGTGCAGGATCTGCTCGCGCGGGCCGGACTCGACCAGCCGGCCCTTGCTCATCACGGCGATCCGGTTGGACAGGATCTCCACGACCGCGAGGTCGTGGCTGATGAACAGGCACGCGAACCCGTACTCGCGCTGCAGCTCCTGGAAGAGCTCCAGCACGCGGGCCTGCACCGACACGTCGAGCGCCGACGTGGGCTCGTCCGCGATGAGCAGCTTGGGCGACAGCGCGAGCGCCCGGGCGATGCCGACGCGCTGGCGCTGGCCGCCGGACAGCTCGTGCGGGTAGCGGTTCCGCATGGCGCGCGGCAGCTCGACCTGGTCGAGGAGCGTCTCGACGCGGCGGGACAGCTCGGCGCCCTTCGCGATCTTGTGCAGCATGAGCGGCTCGCCGATCGACTCGCCGATCGGCAGGCGGGGGTTCAGCGAGGAGCCCGGGTCCTGGAACACGATCGACACGTCCTGGCGCACGGCGCGCAGGTCCTTCGCGGAGATCCCGGCCAGCTCGACGCCGTTGACCTTCATCGAGCCGCCGGCGACGGGCAGCAGGCCGACCGCGGCGCGCCCGACGGTCGTCTTGCCGGAGCCGGACTCGCCGACCAGGCCGACGACCTCGCCGCGGGCGATCGTGAGGTTGACGCCGTCGATGGCCCGGAACGCCGGGATCCGGCCGCGCGACGGGTACTCGAGCACGAGGTCGGTGGCCTCGAGCGCGAACCCGGTCGTCGTCGCGGCCGCCGCGGCCGCCGCCTCCTCGTGCTCGAGCACGTGCACGTGCTCCGAGGAGCCCTTCGCGGCCAGCGAGGCCGACCCCAGGTGGGGCACCGCGTCGAGCAGCGCGATCGTGTACGGGTGGGACGGCGCGTTGAAGATCTGGTCGGCCGTGCCCTGCTCGACGACGCGGCCGTTCTTCATCACGATGACGCGGTCCGCGAGGTCCGCGACCACGCCCATGTCGTGGGTGATGAGGACGATGCCCGAGTCGATGCGGTGCCGCAGGTCGCGCATCAGCTTGAGGATCTCGGCCTGCACCGTCACATCGAGCGCCGTCGTCGGCTCGTCGGCGATCAGCAGCTTCGGGTCGCAGGCGAGCGCCTGCGCGATCATGGCGCGCTGGCGCTGACCGCCCGACAGCTGGTGCGGGTACTTGTCGATCGACCGCTTCGGGTCGGGCAGGTCGACCAGGCGGAGCAGCTCGATCGCGCGCTCGCGCGCGGCCTTCGGGCCGATCTCCTGGTGCGCCCGCAGCGTCTCGACGATCTGGAACCCGATGGAGTACACGGGGTTCAGCGCCGTCATCGGCTCCTGGAAGATGACGGCGACGTCCTCGCCGCGCACCCGGGAGAGCTGCTTGTGCGAGAGGCCGAGCATCTCGCGGCCCTGCAGCTTCGCCGAGCCGCTCGAGCGGCCGTTCGGGGGCAGCAGGCCGATCAGCGACATCGACGACTGCGTCTTGCCGGAGCCGGACTCGCCGACGATGGCGAGCACCTCGCCCGGGCGCACGTCGTAGGTGACGTCGATCGCGGCGGGGTACCACTCGCCGTCGACGAAGAACTCGACCGTGAGGTCCTTGACCTCGAGGATCGGGTCCTTGACGGACGTGGTCGCCGTCGTGTGGGTGTCCGTGCTCACCGCGGGGTTCCTTCCGTGCGGTCCGAGGCGGCGCCGGGGCGATCGGCCCCGGTCCGGCCGTCTGGGACGATGTCCGCATGCAGACGGACGTCGTGGAGTTCCGGCCGAGGTTCGGCCGCTGGCTGGTCGTGATGGTGGCGGCGGTCGCCGGCGCGGGCGCCGTCTCCGGCCTGGTGGAGGACCCCGCGCAGACCGTGCGCTACCTGCCCGTGCTGGCCCTCGTCGTCGTGCTGGTGTGGGCGGCGTACTGGCGTCCCGCCGTCGTGGTGAGCCCCGCGGGCGTCGAGATCCGCAACGTCACGCGGACGATCGAGATCCCGTGGCCGGCCGTCCAGGCGGTCACGACGCAGTACGCCCTGACGCTGCAGACCGCTTACGGCACCTACGCGGCGTGGGCCGCGCCCGCGCCGAGCCGGACCCGCGTGAAGCTCGCCGCCCGCCCGGACGCCCGGAACCTGCCCGAGACGGCCTACCGCGACACGACCGTCGCGATCGGCGACCTGGCCAACACCGACTCCGGTCAGGCCGCCGCCCTGGTGCGGTACCGCTGGGAGGAGCTGCGGGACGCGGGCGCGCTCGACGACCCCCGCCTCGAGCGGCCGGCGCCGGTCGTGCGCTGGCACGGCCGGACGCTGGCCCTCGTCGGCGTGCTGGTGGTCGCCGGCGCGCTCGCGCCCCTGCTCTGACACGTCAGGCCTTCGCCGCGGCCTGCGCCGCGCGGCGCTCCGCCTTGCGGTCGGCGCGCGCCAGGGCCCGGCGCGTGGGGATGCGCCGCTGCCGCGGGTCGAACGCGTCGCGCAGGCCGTCGCCGATGAAGTTGACGCACAGGGCGATGGTGATGATGAACGCGCCCGGCCACCAGAACAGCCAGGGCCGGGTGGCGAAGGCGGTCTGGTACTCGGAGATGAGGTTGCCGAGGCTGACGTCCGGGAACGCGATGCCGAACCCGAGGTAGGACAGCGCGGTCTCGAGCAGGATCGCGGACGCCATGAGCAGCGTCGCGTTGACGATGATCACGCCGACCGAGTTCGGCAGGATGTGCTTGAACATGATCCGGCCGTTGCTGGCGCCGGCGACCCGGGCCGCGTCGACGAACTCCCGCTCGCGCAGCGACAGGAACTCGCCGCGCACGAGGCGGGCCATCGACGTCCAGGTGATCGCGCTGAGCGCGAGGGCGAGCGCGATCGGGCTGGCGCCGCCGACCCAGCGGCCCAGGATGGCGCCGACCATGATCGTCGGGATGGTGATGACCATGTCCGTGCCGCGCATGAGGATGTTGTCGAGCCGGCCCCGGAAGAACCCGGCGGCCGAGCCGACGAGGATGCCGATGGTCGTCGCGAGCAGGCCGATCGTGAACATGACCAGCAGGGACTGCTGCGTGCCGCGCATGACGAGCGCGAACACGTCCTTGCCGATGTTGTCCTGGCCGAACGGGTGCTCGCCGATGGTCAGGCCGCCGGAGAACGACAGGGTCGGGTGACCGCCGTTCACGATGGGGGCCTGGTCCAGGATCGTCCACTTCCACCAGCCGGGGATGGGGCCCCAGCCGATCGACGTGGTCGCGAGCAGGATGACGAAGATCAGCACCGCGGCGGAGATCATCGCGCCGCGGTGGCGCAGGAAGCGCCGCAGGACGATGCGCCCCTGGGAGAGCCCCTCGACCTCCTTGAGCTCGATCGCGTTCTCCACGGCGTCCGTGGTCGGGGTCTCGACGGAGGTCATGCGTTCACCCGGATCCTGGGGTCGAGCGCCGCGTAGATCAGGTCCACGACGACGTTGGCCAGCACGAGCATCGTCCCGATCACGAGGAAGTAGCCCATGATCGGATTCGCGTCGGCGGTCTGCAGGGACTTGAGGAACAGCGTGCCCATGCCGCTCCACGAGAAGATCCGCTCGGTGATGATCGCGCCACCGAAGATGTACGCGATGTCGAGGGGCACGATGGTCGCGAGCGGGATGAGCGCGTTGCGCAGCGCGTGCCGCACCGTGACCACGCGCTCCGGCAGACCCTTGGCCCGCGCGGTGCGGATGTAGTCCTGGTTCATCACCTCGAGCAGGCTGGACCGGGAGTACCGGGTGTACTGCGCGAACGAGATGAGCGTCAGCGCGATCGTCGGCAGCACGAGGTGCGTGAACGTGTCGAGCGTCGTGACCCAGTAGTCGCCGCTCAGGCCCGGCGTCTGCGAGCCGATGGTCGCGATCGGGCGCCCGTTGATCTGGGAGGCGTTCGAGTACGTCTGCCACACCCGCATCACGCGGTCGACGAACATGAAGCCGCCGACGGCGAGCGCGACGAGGGCAGCGTTGCGCATCTGCGCCCGGCGGTCGGGACCGCCGACGAGCCAGCCGACCAGCAGGCCGACGGCGATCGCCGCGAGGCCCAGCAGGAAGATCATCGCCGTGCCGGTGACCGCCGCGAAGGCGTACTGCATCGGGTAGTACAGCGCCACGCCGATGCCCACGGTGATGAGGGCGGCGGTGAGGGCGCGGCGGTCCCGCAGGCCCGAGGTCAGCGCGGTGAGGCCGACGGCGACGCTCGCGCCGAGCACGGCCACGCCGACGATCCCCAGGCTCGGGTCGAGCAGCCAGCCGGTCGCGGTGGCACCGAAGATGACCAGGCCGGTCGCGAGGGTCGAGACCCCGAAGGTCGTCAGACGCCGTCGTCTGTCGCCCCCGACCACCGCCTGCCAGATCAGGCCCGCGACGAGTGACAACCCGATGAGCACCGGTGTCGACACCGTCGGGTCGGCCAGGAAGTCGTTGAAGCCGATGGCGCCCCAGAGCTTGAGGAGCACGGCGACCCAGAAGGCCGGCAGCGAGTACAGGACGAACGAGAAGAACGTCACCGTGTAGTCGAAGCCGCTGTACTGGCGCAGCGCCGACGCGACGCCGACGACGATGCCGAGCACGACGGCGATGATCGTCGCGGTCGCGACCAGCTGCACCGACGAGGGGACGGCCACGGACAGCAGCCGCGTGACCTCCTGCTTGGTGACCCAGCTCTGGCCGAGGTCGCACTGCCCCACCACGCACCCGGCGGCGCCGCCGAGCCACTTGAAGTAGCGGATGACGGGCGGGGTGTCGAGGTCGAGGAGCTGGATGCGCGACTCGATCTGCTGCTGCTTGTTGGGCGCGGAGCTCGCGTACAGGTCCTCGAGGGGGTCGAGGGCGTAGGCGAGCAGCATGTAGACGATGAACGTCGCGCCGAGCAGGACGATCAGCGACCCGAGGAGCCGGCGGCCGAGGAACGCGATCATCGGCGCGCTGGGGAGCCGGCGCCGGGTGGTGACGGCGGCCGCCGTCATGACCGCGCCTGCCCGGGGGCGACGCGGAGTTCTGGGGTGACCATGGGGTCCGAACCTCACTGGAGTGGATGATGGCGACGAGAGTCTACGAGCGCGGCGGCGCCATCGGAAAAAACCGCGCGAACGGGACACGACCGGCACGTCGCGCGAGCGGCGCGGACGGCTTCCCGGGCACGAACCGGGGGTGCCACGGCGAACGCGGCACCCCCGGGTCGTGTCTGCTCAGGTGACGTCAGGACGTGGCGTCCCCGGTCGGGGCGTCCAGGGAGTCCTCAGCCGAGATCTCCCAGTCCCAGTAGTTCCAGAAGATCGTCGGCGCGAGCGCGATCGTCGAGACACCCTGGAGGACGTCGCGGCTCGCGACGACACCCGGGAACTGGAAGATCGGGAGGCCGAACGCGTCGGCGTACAGCTGCTTCTCGATGTCGATCGTCAGCTGGGTCTCCTGCTCGGCGTCAGCCGTGTACATCTCCTGCCACCAGGCGTCCATCTGGGCGTCCGAGTAGCCACCGAAGTTGTTCAGACCGCCGGTGATGTACGTCGCCTCGGAGTTCAGGGCGAACGTGTTGGTCGACTGCCAGCCGAACAGCGACGCGTCGTACGTCTCGGTGGACGCGAGGCGCGAGCCCCAGTTGTCGTCGCCCTCGTCGATGACGTTGAAGCCGGCCTGGGCCGCGGACGAGGCGATCAGCTGGAACTGGTTCGCACGACGGACGTTCGACTTGCCGTAGAGGAAGCGGACGTCGACCGGGGTGGTCACGCCGGCCTCGGCCAGGAGGGCCTGGGCACCGGCGATGTCGACCTCGGCGTAGGCGTCGGAGCCGTTGGCGGCGACGACCTCGTCGTAGTTCGGGGCGCCCGGGACGACCGTGAACGAGTCACGGGTCGTGGCGTCCTCCTGCAGCGGGGTGATCAGCTTCTCGATGATCTCCTGGCGCGGCACGGTCTTGAGGAACGCCTCGCGGACCTTGCGGGCCTTCTCGGCGTCGCCGCCGTAGGTCGCCGGGTCGAACGGGCCACCGTTCGCCATCATCAGGTCGACGTGCTCGTAGGTGCCCTCGGGCGCCGTCGTGTACGTGATGTTGTCGATGCCCTCGAGCGTCGCGAGCACGTCCACCGAGGACTGCGGGGCGATGAGGTCGACCTCACCGTTCTGCAGCGCGGTGACCGAGGCCAGCGGGTCCTCCGAGTAGCGGATGGTGACCTTGTCGACCTTGGGCTGCTGGCCCCAGTCGAAGTCCTCGTTGGCCGTCAGCGTCAGGTACTGGTTCTCGACGAAGTCGCTGATGACGAACGCGCCGTTGGAGAGGTACAGGCCCTCGTCGTCCGGCAGGGACGTGAAGTTGAAGTCCTCGTTCCAGACCTTGGCGATCTTGGAGAGGTCCTCGGTGTTGTTGTCCTGGAACGCGGCGATGAAGGCGTCCTTGGCCTCCTGCGGGTCCTCGATGCCGAGGGCGCGCTGGGCCACGACGTGCGCGGGGACGGTCGAGCGCTCGAGCGAGAGCTCCCAGTCGGACCGCGGGGAGTCGTAGGTGAGCGTGATCGAGCGGCCGTCGTCGCCGACCTCGGGCGCCTCGCTGACCATGTTCATCGCGGCCGAGGAGCCGTCGAAGTACACGCCGGCGTCGATGGCCTCCTGGTTGGTGATGTTGCCCTCGTCGTCGTACTCGGGCTCGACGTTGTCGAACGCGTCACGGAGCGGGCCCCACACGGCGTAGAGGTCGGCGGCGTCGACGGGGGTGCCGTCGGACCAGGTCACGCCCTCGTTGATCGTGTACTTGACGACCAGCGGGTCCTCGGAGATCCGCTCGTACGTGCCGAAGTCCTCGTTCTTCTGGAGCTGGAGGTCCCCGTCGTAGTAGTTGAACCAGGACGTCGTCATGTAGAGGACGTTGTTGTTCGTCGTCGCGTTGCCCGTGGTGGTGAGGCTGTTGTACGCGTAGAACGGCTGGTTCCAGCCGACCGTGACCGCGGTCTCCGACTCGATCTCGGACTCCGCCGGGGTCGAGCACGCCGTCAGCACCAGCGCGCCGGCCGCCGCAGCGGCCAGGACGGCGCTTGTTCGCCTGATCTTCAATGTTCCTCCTGTGAAGGTGGCGCCCAGCGTCGGTGGCCACCCGCGGGCTCGGCCGGAGCCGGCCCGAGGGAGGCGGACGCACGGTCCCGCCATGGATGCGCCAACGGTAGTGACGTCCATGGGGACAATTCGGACACAGCACCCCCGCAGGGGCGATCGTTACCGGATCGATACTGAGCAGTAGTGTCCAGCATTCGGGACGGAACATGCCCGTAACATCCCAGAAACACCCGGTTCGGCCGGGGACCGCGGGGCAGCACCCCCTCCGCGGCCGCCTCCGCTCAGCGGAGACGGCCCCGGATGTGCTATGCCCCTGGCGCGTCAGGCCATCGCCGTCTGGCGGACCGCCTCGAGGTTGAGGATGTTCCCGTCCGGGTCGGCGAACCACACCGACCGCATCGGGCCGTCGGTCAGGACGCCGTCGTCCCACGTCCCCGACGGGATCTCGAAGGTCTGGAACTCCACGCCGTGCCCGCGCAGCGTCGCGACCTCCTGGTCGAACGCCCCGTCGTCCACCTGGAACGACACCGACGTCGCCTTGTTCGTCCCCGCGAAGGACGACGGGTACACCAGCAGCCCGCCGTTCTTCGTCCCGTAGAAGACGCCCATCTCGTCGTCGTCGCCGAAGCCCGGGAGCTCCTGCTCCGTGAACCCGAGGGTGTCCTCGTAGAACCGGCGGGCCCGGGCGAGGTCGCGTACCGCGAGGCAGGGCGTCGCCGTGTGGTCGGAGAGCATGGTGGCCTCCTCGTGCGGGTCGGCCGACCGTCGACCGACCGGCGAACGCGAGCGTACGTCCGGGCCCTCGCAGGCCACGGCGCGCGCACCCTCACCCCGGCAGGGTGAGGCCCCGGACCCGGCAGGTTCCTACCGTGGCGCGCATCGGCCGCAGGGGCCGCAGCAGACGGGGGGCGCCATGTCCGCGACGAGTGACACCCCGACCACGGGCGCAGCGGCGCCCCGGCACCGCCTGGACGCACCCGCTCCCCCGGTGGACGCGGGCACGCCGGAGAGCCCGCCGGCCGAGGCGGCGCCGCGCCGCACGCCGGTGCCCGCCTCCGCCTGGATCTCCTGGGTCGCGCTCGCGCTGATGACCACGAGCTCGGTCGCGAGCCTGCGCCCCGCGCCGACGATGGCGGTGTACGGGCTGGCGGCGGTGTTCCTGTACGTCGTGCCGGCCATCGTCTTCCTGCTGCCGACGTCCCTGGTGTCCGCCGAGCTCGCCTCCGGGTGGAACGGCGGCGTCTACAACTGGGTCGCGACCGGCATCTCGAAGCCGATGGGCTTCCTCGCGGTGTGGTGCCAGTTCGCGATGACGATCTTCTACTACCCGACGCTGCTGGGGTTCGTGGCCAGCACGCTCGCGTACGTCATCAACCCGGCGCTGGCGACCAGCGGCGTGTGGACGGCGGCGGTCATCGTGGTCGTCTACTGGACCGGCGTGTGGGTCTCGTCGCGCGGCACCAAGGCCATCGCCGGGCTCGCGTCGGGCGGCCTCATCATCGGCACGCTCATCCCGGGCGTGCTGCTGGTGACCCTCGGCGTCGTGTTCCTCGGGCAGGGCAACCCGTCCGCCGCGCCGATGGACGCCGACCACCTCCTGCCCGCGTGGGCCGGCCTGTCCAGCCTGGTGCTGATCGTCAACAACTTCCTGTCGTACTCCGGCATGGAGATGAACGCGGTGCACGTGTCGTCGCTGAGGAACCCCGGGCGCGAGTTCCCCCGCTCGATGTTCCTGGCCATGGGGCTCGTGCTCCTGATCTTCATCCTCCCGGCGCTGGCCATCTCCTGGTTCGTGCCCGCCGAGGAGCTGTCGCTGACCGCCGGCATCATGCAGGCGTTCGAGACGGTGTTCGCGGAGTTCGGCTGGCAGATCCTCACGCCGGTGATCGGCATCATGCTGGTGGCCGCGTCGCTCGGCGGGATGCTGACGTGGCTCGCGGGGCCGTCGAAGGGCCTGCTGCTGATCTCCCGGCAGGAGGGCTACCTGCCGCCGTTCCTGCAGCGACTCAACAAGAACGGCGTGCAGCAGAACATCCTCGTCACGCAGGGCGCGGTCACCACCGTGATCGCCCTCGGGTACGCGCTGATCCCGTCGGTCTCCAGCGCCTACTGGGTGTTCTCGGTGATCACGACGCAGGTCTACCTGATCATGTACCTGCTCATGTTCGTGGCCGCCGTGCGGCTGCGGCGCACGCACCCCGACCACGCCCGCGGCTACCGCGCGCCGATCCTCCGGACGCTGTGCGGCGTCGGGTTCGTCGCCTCCGCCGCCGCGCTGCTCGTGGGCTTCGTGCCGCCGTCGCAGTTCGGCACCACCAGCCCGTGGGTGTACCTCGTCATCGTGGGCGGCGGCGCGCTGGGGCTGGGGCTGCTCGTGCCGTTCCTGTTCTACCGGTTCCGCAAGCCGTCGTGGCGGCAGGCGTCCGCCGCGGACGACGATGCCGCCGACACCGACGGAGTCCCGTCCGGGCCCGAGCAGCCGGAGGTGAGCGAGCGGTGACCGCACCCGTCGAGACCAGCACCCGCCGCGAGCGGACCGTCATCTACTGGACGGCGGTCGTCCTGCTCGCCGTCGGCGTCCTCGTCGCCCTGCTCACGTGGCGGGAGCACCGCGAGACCGCCGAGGCCGCCGACAAGGCCGCGCAGCTCACGGCCGCCCTGGCCGACGCCGGCGCCGAGCACGTGCCCCCGCCCGAGCGGGTCGCCGCCGTGCTCGGCACCGACGGCGGCGTCGTGTGCGCCGACCCCGGCTCCGCGCTCAGCAGCGCGGCCCTGTTCGCGGGGCTCAGCACCGCCGCCGGGGGCACGGGCCAGCGCGCAGGGATCGCCCAGAGCGACGCCGCGCAGGCCGAGCTCCTCATCGTCGAGGTGTACTGCCCCGAGGAGCTCGACGACCTCCAGGCCGTGATCGACGACCTGCGGCTCGAGACGGCGGGCGACTGACGTGGGCGTCCTGTCCGACCGGGTCGGCGCCCTGATGCCGGGCGTGCGCGACGAGCTCGCGGAGCTCGTCGCGCTGCGGTCCGTCGCCGACCCCCGGCAGTTCCCGCCCGAGGAGTGCGCCCGCGCGGCCGAGTGGGTCCGCGCCCGGTTCGCGGACCTGGGCTTCGCGGACGCGCGCCTGGAGCCGACGCCCGACGGCAGCGCGGCCGTCGTCGGCTCGCGACCGTGCGCCGACCCGGACGCCCCGACCGTCCTGCTGTACGCGCACTACGACGTGCAGCCCCCGCTCGACGACGCCGCGTGGCGGACTCCCCCGTTCGCGCTGACCGAGGTCGGCGGCCGCTGGTACGGCCGGGGCGCAGCGGACTGCAAGGGGAACATCCTCATGCACCTGACGGCGCTGCGGGCGCTCGGCGGGGACGTGCCGGTGCACCTGCGGCTCGTGGTGGAGGGCTCCGAGGAGCAGGGCACCGGCGGGCTGGAGGCGTTCGTCGTCGAGCACCCGGACCTGCTGCGCGCCGACGCGATCCTCGTCGCCGACACCGGCAACGCCGCCGTGGGCCGGCCCGCCGCGACCGTGAGCCTGCGCGGCATGGTCAACGTCGTCGTCACGGTCGAGGCGCTGCGCAGCGAGGTGCACTCCGGGATGTTCGGGGGCCCCGCGCCCGACGCGCTCGCCGCCCTCGTCGCCGTGCTGGCGTCGCTGCGGGACGCGAAGGGCGACACGGTCGTCCGCGGCCTGCGGTCCGACCAGACCTGGACGGGCGAGCCGTACCCGCCGTCGGCGTTCCGCGCGGACGCCGGCCTGCTGGACGGGACGGACCTGCTGGGCAGCGGCACGGTGTCCGACATGATCTGGGCCCGCCCCGCGCTCACCGTGCTCGGCATCGACTGCCCGCCGGTCGTCGGCTCCGCGGCCGCGATCCAGCCCCGGGCCGCCGCCCGGCTGAACCTCCGGATCCCGCCCGGCACGACCCCCGGCGAGGCCCGCGCCGCCCTCGACGCGCACCTGCACGCGGCGGCGCCGTGGGGCGTCCGGGTCACCGTCGAGGCCGAGGCCGAGGGCTCCCCGTTCGAGGCCGCGACCGACGGCCCCGCGTACCGGGCGCTCGACGCCGCCATGCAGGAGGCGTACGGCCGGCCGATGAGCCGCCTCGGGCAGGGCGGGTCGATCCCGCTGTGCACGGTGTTCGCCGAGACCTACCCGGACGCCGAGATCGTGCTGCTCGGCGTCGAGGAGCCCCTCGCGCTGATCCACGCGCCGAACGAGAGCGTCGACCCCGCGGAGATCGAGGCGATGGCGCTGACCGAGGCGCTGTTCCTACAGCGGTACGCCGCGGGCCGGCCGCACGGGGGTTGACCACCCGCGGGCCGCTGCGGAGCATGGGCCCGACCCCACGAGCGAGGAGCAGCGCCATGGCCCGGACGTCCACCGACGAGGGCGGGAGCTTCACCGCCGAGGAGCGCGCCGCGATGAAGGAGCGCGCCCGGGAGGTGCGGTCCCAGCGGAAGAACGCCAAGGCCGACCCCGAGCCCGAGGTGCTCGCGAAGATCGCCGAGCTCCCCGAGGCCGACCGGCTGCTCGCCGAGCGGGTGCACGCCCTCGTCCGCGAGGCCGCGCCGCACCTGGTGCCGCGCCTCTGGTACGGCATGCCCGCCTACGCCCGGGACGGGAAGCTGGTGGTGTTCTTCCAGGCGGCCGCGAAGTTCAAGGCCCGCTACGCGACGCTCGGCTTCGACCAGGGCGCGGCGCTGGACGACGGGGCGATGTGGCCGACGGCGTACGCGCTGACGGAGCTGACCCCCGAGGTGGAGGACCGGATCCGGACCCTGGTGGCGCGCGCCGCGGGGTGACCGCCCCGGGGCGCCGACCCGCCGCCGCGAGGGCAGCAACGGCGGCGGCGAGAGTGCGCTCGCGCGCGTGCACGCTCGTCGCCGGGGACGCCGCTTCGACGACGGGCACGCCCGGTTGCCGCACCGCTCCGAACCGGGGGCGACGACCGTCGCGAGCCGGCCTACGCTACGTTTCGCAGGCTTCCCACGCTACGTCTTGCAGGCTCGTCACCGGCACCCCGCAAGCCGGGGTGCGCAGGCACGCAGGTGGGCTACTCGTCATCTTCGGCCGGCCGCCACCCGCTGTCCTCACGGATCCCCCCGGCGATGCGCCGCCCGATCTCGCGCAGCTGCCGGACCTGCGCGCCCGTCAGCCGGTCGAGCACCAGCCGGTGCACCGTCTGCACGTGCCCCGGCGTCGCCCCGGCGACCGCGGCCCGTCCCGCCTCCGTGAGCGCCGCGAGGGTGTAGCGCCCGTCCTCGGGGTCGGGGCTCCGGCGCAGCCAGCCGCGCGCCTCCAGCCGGGCCGCCGCGCGCGACAGCCGGGACAGGGTGCTGTTCGCGTAGTCGGCCAGCACGCTCATCCGCAGGGTGCCGTCCTCCGCGCGGTCCAGCGCGTACAGCACCCCGTACTCGAAGTGCGTGAGCCCCGCGTCCCGCTGCAGCTGGGCGTCGAGGGCGGGCGGCAGCCACTCGAGGACCGTGGCGAGCGCCGACCACGCCTCGAGGTCCTCCCCGATGAGCGCGGCGGGGGTGCGGGAGTTCGTCATGCGGCGAGCCTAGCCGGTCATAACTTGCTCAGGAAAGTGATCGCCACGTACGTTGACTTTCCTGAGCAAGTGATTCCGCACGGCGCGGCGGGCGAGGAGGAGCACCATGGAGCTGGGACTGACGGACAAGCGGGCCTTCGTGAGCGGGTCGACGCAGGGCATCGGCTACGCGATCGCCGCGGCGCTGCTCGCCGAGGGCGCCGAGGTCGTGGTCAACGGGCGCGACGAGCACCGGGTCGCGGACGCGGTCGCCCGGCTGCGGGCCGACGCCCCGGGGGCCGCGGTCTCCGGGATCGCCGCCGACTTCGCCGACGCGGTGCAGGTCGAGCAGCTGCTCGACGAGCTCGGCGACGTCGACGTGCTCGTCAACAACGTCGGGGTGTTCGAGGTCGCCCCGTTCGACCGGATCACCGATGCCGACTGGCAGCGGTACCTCGACGTCAACCTCCTGAGCGGCGTCCGGCTCGCCCGCCGGCTGCTCGGGCCGATGCTCGCACGGGGCTGGGGCCGGGTGCTGTTCATCAGCAGCGAGTCCGGCGTGGACGTCCCCGCGGACATGACGCACTACGGGGTCACGAAGGCGGGCGCGCTGGCCCTGGGCAACGGGCTGGCGAAGCTCACGCGCGGCACCGGCGTCACGGTGAACACCATCCTCGGCGGGCCGACCTACTCGGACGGCGTCGCGCAGGCCGTCGACGGCATCGCCCACGCGCAGGGCGTGCCGGCGTCCGACCTCAAGGACGTGCTCGCCGCCGCCCGCACGACGTCGCTGCTGCAGCGGTTCATCGAGCCCGAGGAGATCGCCCGGCTCGCGCTGTACCTCGCGAGCCCGCTGTCGTCGGCGACCAACGGCGCCGCCGTGCGGGCCGACGGGGGCGTGCTCACGACGCTGCTGTGACCACCGACCCCGTGATGGTGAACTTCGGGTTCCGCGCGACCTGCCGGGTCGGCCCCACTGCCGCCTGCAACGCCGGCCGGTAGCCGAGCCCGGAGTTCCACACGCACCACAGCTCGCCGCCCGGCCGCAGCACCCGGGCCGCCTCGCCGAACAGCTCGCGCGCCACCCCGTCGTGCACGGCCGCGCCGACGTGGAACGGCGGGTTGAGCAGCACCAGGTCGACGCTCGCGTCGTCGATGCCCGCGGTCCCCCGCGCGCGCTGCACCCGGACCCGGTCCGCCAGGCCGTTGGCCTCGACCGTGGCGCGCGCGGAGGCCACCGCGGCGGCCGACTCGTCGGTGGCCACCACCTCGATCTCCGGCCGGGCCGCGGCGAGCGCGCAGGCCAGCACGCCCGTGCCGCAGCCGAGGTCGACCGCCCGCCGCGCGTCCGGGAGGGCGCCGGCGAGGTGGTCGACGAGGAACCGGGTGCCGATGTCCACCCGGGGCCCGGCGAAGGCGGCACCGTGCGCGCAGACGGTCAGGCCGAGGTCGGCGTGCCGCTCCCGCACGGGCCACGAGGTGGACGCCCCGGCCCGCGGGCCGGAGGCGTGCAGCACCCGCGCCTTCTGCCGGCCGCGGCTGGCCCGCACGTCGGCGAAGTGCCGCGCGAGCACCTCGTTCATCGACCGCGACATGTGCTTCTCGCGACCGCCTGCGACCACGACGACCCCGGGGTCGGCGTGCCGGGCGATCAGGCCCGCGATCTCGTCCAGCGCGTCGAGCGACCGCGGCAGCAGGAGCAGCACGACCCGCGCGCCGGCCACCAGCTCGGGACCGAGGCGGTCCAGCGACCGGAACGCGCCCGCACCGCCCACGCGCGCGGCGTTGGCCGCCAGGGCGAGCTCGCCGGTGAGGCGGTCGGTGTGCGCGCGCACGCCGGCGGCCCCGGACCTCGCGACCGCGCCGAGCGTCACCGCGCCGTACCGGTCGCCGATGACGACGACCGTCCCGGGTGCCGCGCCCGCGAGGACCGGCGCCGCCTCGTCGAGGAGCAGCCGGTCCGCGGCGTCCACGGCCACGAGGTCGGGAGCCGGGATCTCGGGGTCGCAGCGCAGGGCGGCGAGCAGGTCCTCGGTCACGCGGCCCACGGGTTCACGACGTCGATCCCGGTCCCGTCGAAGTCCTTGACGTTGCGCGTCGCGCACGTGGCCCCGTGCGCGCGGCAGATCGCCGCGATCTGCGCGTCGGCGGTGTGGATCGGCCGGCCCGCTCGCTCGCGGACGGCCAGCACCTCGGCGTACTGCCCGGCCGCCGCGGCGTCGAACGGAAGGATCGCCCGGGTCGCGCGGTAGGGCTCGAGGGCGAGGTCGACCTGCTCGACGAGGGCGGTCCGGCGCTGTCCCTCGGGGAGCCGGTGCAACCCGGCCAGGAGCTCGGCGAGCGTCACGGCGGTGATCGCGACGTCGCCCGTCAGGCCCTCCAGCCAGGTCACGACACGAGCCTCGGGGTCGGGCCGGAAGATCTCCGAGATGACGTTGGTGTCCAGCACGATCACCCGAAGTCCACCGCCCTGGCCTCGTCGGCGCGCTCCGGCACGTGGAGGCCGTCGACGCCACCGGCCTCACGCGCCGCGCGCAGCAGGGCCACGCCGATGTGGGGCCGGCGCGCGGCCCGCGTGAGGATGTCGCGCGCCTCGGCCTCCATGGAGCGGCCGTGCTCCTTGGCCTGGCGGGCGAGCTGCTGCTTGACGGACTCGTCGAGCCCGCGGACGACGATGGTGGACATGGCGGCACCTCCGGACGGACTGCTAGCCGTTATGCTAGCAGTCCGGGTCCGGCGGCTGCCGGTCAGACGTTGAAGCGGAACTCCACCACGTCGCCGTCGGCCATCACGTAGTCCTTGCCCTCGATCCGCGCCTTCCCGGCGGACCGCGCGGCCGCGACGGACCCGGCCTCGACCAGGTCGTCGAACGAGATGACCTCGGCCTTGATGAAGCCCTTCTGGAAGTCCGTGTGGATCACCCCGGCGGCCTGCGGGGCCGTCCACCCCTGCCGGATCGTCCACGCCCGGGACTCCTTCGGGCCGGCCGTGAGGTAGGTCTGGAGGCCGAGGGTGTGGAACCCGACGCGGGCGAGCTGGTCGAGGCCCGCCTCGTCCTGGCCGTTCTCCGCGAGCATCTCCTTGGCCTCGTCGGGCTCGAGCTCGACCAGGTCGGACTCGAACTTCGCGTCCAGGAAGATCGCGTCGGCGGGGGCCACGAACGCGCGCAGCTCCTCCTGCATCGCGGTGTCCGCGAGCCCGGCGTCGTCGGTGTTGAAGACGTAGATGAACGGCTTGGCCGTCATGAGCTGCAGCGAGGCGAGGTCGGCCAGGTCGAGCCCCGCGGCCTTCGCGCCCTGGAACAGCGTCTGCCCGGACTCCAGCACGGCCTGCGCGGCCTGGGCGGCGGCGAGCTCGGCGGGGTCCGCCTTCTTGATGCGGACCTCCTTCTCCAGGCGGGGGACGACCTTCTCGAGCGTCTGCAGGTCGGCGAGGACGAGCTCGGTGTTGATCGTCTCGATGTCGTCCTTCGGGGACACGCGGCCGTCGACGTGCACGACGTCGGGGTCGGCGAACGCGCGCGTCACCTGGCAGATGGCGTCGGCCTCGCGGATGTTCGCGAGGAACTTGTTGCCGAGCCCCTCCCCCTCGCTGGCCCCCTTGACGATGCCGGCGATGTCGACGAACGACACCGTGGCCGGCAGGATGCGCTCGCTGCCGAAGATCCCGGCGAGGGTCTCCAGGCGCGGGTCCGGCAGCGGGACGATGCCGACGTTCGGCTCGATCGTGGCGAACGGGTAGTTCGCCGCGAGCACCTGCGCGCGGGTGAGGGCGTTGAAGAGCGTGCTCTTGCCGACGTTGGGCAGGCCGACGATGCCGATGGTGAGTGCCACGGGCGACCATCCTAGAGGGCGGGCCGCCTCAGGCGAACGAGCGGATGGTCTGCAGCAGCTCCGGCGCCCGCCGGTCGTAGATCCGCGCACCGATCCGGATGCCCGCGACCAGCACGACCACCCCGACCGCCGGCCCGACGACGGCGGCGAGGACCGTCGGGAGCGGGTGCCCCGTCACGATCCCGGCGACCCCCAGCCCGACCCCGGGCAGGCACAGGGCGCCGAGCACGAGCATCCCGACCCACTGCGACACCATGACCGCGAACGAGGTGCCCTGCGGGGTGGTGAACGGGCTCTCCCCCGGCTTCGGCACGGGGTAGACGACCCGCGCCGAGTACACGCTGGACGTGCCGAGGGCCGTCGTCAGCACGCCCAGGGACACCCCGAGCACCGGCGCCGCGGCGTCCCACCGGGCCGTGACCGCGAGCGCGACCAGGGCGACCACCAGCACCACGACGGTCCCGACGAGCAGCCCGGCCACGGCCCGGCCCGTGCGGTCCACCCGGCCCTCGATGGGCGCGGCGACGTGCGTCCAGAACGCGGTGTGGTCGTAGGACACGTCGGCGGACAGCGCCCAGCCCATGACGAACGCGACGACCGGCCCCGCGGCGAGCAGCGCGTCGGTCCCGCGCCCGAGGAACCACAGCAGCAGCACCAGGACCGGCACGACGGCGACCGCCGCCGCGTAGCGCGCGTCCCGCACCCAGTAGGTCAGGCAGCGGGCGACGACGGCGCCGGTGGGCGTCGCGGGCAGGCGGCCGAGGAAGCCGAGCCCGGTGCTGCGGGCGACGCGCGCCCCGCCCTCCGGCCGCTCCAGCGCGGCGGACAGGGCGCGGTCCCACACGACGACGAGCGCGGCGAGCGAGGCGAGGGCGACGGCGAGCCGGCCGAGCGCGGCGAGCCAGGCGCCGTCGGCCACGTCGGCGGCGAGGGCCCAGGGCGCCCCGACCGGGGTCCAGCCGACGACCTGCGCGATGGCGGGCAGCGCGTCGGCGACGGCCGCGAGCCCCGAGGTGACGCCGAGCATGATCGGCCCGGCGAGGATCAGCGGGACGATGACCAGCACCGCGGCGACCTCGCGGAACCGGCGCCCGGTCACCAGCGGGGCCAGCAGCGTCGTCACCGCCCGCGACCCCACCACGCACAGCGCGACGCCGAGCGCGCCGCCCACCAGCGCGGCCACGACGGCGGCCGGGGTGCGCCACCAGGCGAGCGAGGTCGCGGCGGACACCAGCACCGTGGCGACGCCCGGCAGCCCGACCAGGCCCGCCAGCGCCAGCCCGGTGAGCAGCGAGCGCCGCGGGACCGGGAACAGCCGGAACCGGTCGGGGTCCAGCGTGCTGTCCACCCCGAACGCGACGAGCGGGAGCAGCCACCAGCCCGCGACCAGCACCGTCCCCGCGAGGACCAGCAGGGTGCGGGTGAGCTCCGGATCGCCCTTCGACCCCAGCAGCACCAGCCCCGCGCCCGCCATCACCAGCAGGAAGGCCACGTACAGGCAGCCGAGCAGCAGCCCGATCAGCTTCCACACGCTGCGCCGCAGACCGTTGCGGAGCAGGGCGAGCTTCAGTCGGACGAGGTGCGCAACCACGCGAGCGCCTCCTCCGTGTGCCGGCCGCCGACCAGCTCGACGAACCGGTCCTCCAGGCTGGCCGACCCGCGGACCTCGTCGACCGTGCCCTGCGCGAGCACGTGGCCGGCGGCGATCACGGCGACGTGGTCGCACATGCGCTGCACGAGGTCCATGACGTGCGAGGACACCACGACCGTCCCGCCGCCGGCGACGTACGCGGCGAGGATGTCCCGGATGTTGGCCGCGGAGACGGGGTCGACCGCCTCGAACGGCTCGTCGAGCAGCAGGACGCGCGGGGCGTGCACGAGCGCGCAGGCCAGGGCGATCTTCTTGGTCATGCCGGCGGAGTAGTCGACGACCAGGGTGTCCGCGTCGGCGGCGAGGTCGAAGGTGCGGATCAGGTCGGCGGCGCGGTCCGCGACCGTGGACCTGTCCAGGCCGTGCAGCAGCCCGGCGTAGGTGACGAGCTGCTGGCCGGTGAGGCGGTCGAACAGCTTCACCCCGTCGGGCAGCACGCCGATCGTCGCCTTCACGTGCAGCGGGTCGGCCCACAGGTCGCTGCCCCGCACGAGCACGCGGCCCGCGTCCGGGCGCAGCAGGCCGGTCGCCATGGACAGCGTGGTGGTCTTGCCCGCACCGTTCGGGCCGACCAGCCCGTACAGCGAGCCGGCCGGGACCTCCAGGGAGACGCCGGCGACGGCGATCTTCGGGCCGAACCGCTTCCACAGCCCCTGCAGCGAGAGCGCCGGCGGCGCGGGTGGTCGCGGGCTCGCGGGCTCGTCCTGCGCCGTCATCCGGCCAGCATAGGAGCAGGGATGTCGGTGGTGGCTGGCAGTCTGCGGGTCATGACGGATCTGGCGCTGGTGGTCGCGCTCGCGGGGGCTCTGCTCGTGGGCGTCGCGGTCGGGTGGCTCGTGTCCGCGGGGCGCGCGGCGACGCGGCTGCGGGCGGCCGAGGTGGACGCCGCGCGGTGGCGGACCGCAGCCGAGCTCGGCGGCGGCGCCCTCGACGAGGACCGGCAGGCCGACCGGTTCCGGGCGCTCGCCGCCGACGCGCTGGCGCAGAGCAGCGAGCAGTTCCTCGCCCTCGCGCACCAGAGCCTCGCGGCGCGGCACCAGGAGCAGGCCGGCGACCTCGCGCAGCGCGAGCAGGCGGTGCGGGCCCTGGTGGACCCCCTCGCCCGGACGCTGGACCAGGTGCGGGCCGAGCTGCGCACCGCCGAGCAGGCGCGGGTCGAGGGCGGGGCGGCCCTCGGCGAGCAGGTGCGGCAGATGCGGGAGGAGGCCGGGCGGCTGCGCGAGCAGACGTCGCAGCTCGTCACGTCGCTGCGGTCCTCGCAGGTGCGCGGGCGATGGGGCGAGGTGCAGCTCCGCCGCGTGGTCGAGGCCGCCGGGATGCTGCCGCACGTCGACTTCGTCGAGCAGGACCAGGTCCGGACCGACGACGGCCTGCTGCGGCCCGACATGGTGGTGCACCTCGCCGGGGGCAAGCGCGTCGTCGTGGACGCCAAGGTGGCGTTCCTCGGGTTCCTCGAGGCGGCGGAGGCCACCGACCCCGCGGAGCGTCAGCGCCGGACCGCGGCGCACGCCAGGCACGTGCGGGCGCACGTGGACCAGCTCGCCGCCAAGCGGTACTGGGACCAGTTCGCCCCCGCTCCGGAGTTCGTCGTCATGTTCGTGCCGGCCGAGGCGTTCCTGCACGCGGCGCTCGACGTGGACCCCGGGATCGTCGAGCGCGCGTTCGAGCAGAACGTCGTCATCGCCACCCCGATGACCCTGCTCGCCCTGCTGCGGACGGTCGCCTACGCCTGGCGGCAGGACGCCCTCGCCGACAACGCGCAGGCCGTCCTGGACCTGGGCAAGGAGCTGCACGGGCGGATCGCGACCCTCGGCGGGCACCTCGCGAAGGTCGGGCGGGCGCTCGACGGCGCGGCCACCGCGTACAACCAGTCGATCGCCTCGCTCGAGTCCCGGGTGCTCGTCTCGGCGCGGAAGTTCGCGGACCTGCGGGTGGTGGACACCGACCTGCCGGCGCCGCTGCCGGTGGAGCGGCGGCTGTCCGTGGTGACCGCTCCGGAGCTCGTGGCGTGGGAGCAGGCCCGGGTCGTCGGGCTCGAGGGCGACCTGCCGCGCGCCGGGACCGCCGCCGCCGGGCGGGCCGACGCGCTCGGCGCGCTCGACGACGCCGTGCTCGGAGACGTCCGGCCGGAGGGCTGAGGCCGGCTCAGACCGGGCGGATCGACAGGTCCCGGCGCTGCTCGCGCCGCGGGCGCGGGTCCTCGCCGCCGGCCGCGCGCAGGTCGGCCCGCAGCTCGCGCGGCAGCGAGAACATGAGGTCCTCGGTCGCCGTCCGGACCTCCTCGACGTCCGCGAACCCGTGCCGCGCGAGCAGGTCCAGCACGTCGCGCACCAGGATCTCCGGCACCGAGGCCCCCGACGTGACGCCGACCGTGCGCGCGCCCACCAGCCAGGCCGGGTCCACCTGCGCCGCCGTGTCCACCCGGTACGACGCCCGCGCGCCGGCCTCCTTCGCGACCTCAGCCAGCCGCACCGAGTTCGACGAGTTCGCCGACCCGACGGTGATGACGACGTCGCACTCCGGCGCGAGCTTCTTCACCGCGACCTGCCGGTTCTGCGTGGCGTAGCAGATGTCGTCGCTCGGCGGGTCCTGCAGCAGCGGGAACCGCTCGCGCAGCCGGCGGACGGTCTCCATCGTCTCGTCCACCGACAGCGTGGTCTGCGAGATCCACACCACACGGCTCTCGTCGCGCACCCGCACGTCCGCGACGGCCGCCGGGGAGTCGACCACCTGCACGTGCCCGGGGGCCTCGCCCTGGGTGCCCTCGACCTCCTCGTGCCCGGTGTGCCCGATGAGCAGGATGTCGAGGTCGTCGGCCGCGAACCGCACGGCCTCCTTGTGCACCTTCGTCACCAGGGGGCAGGTCGCGTCGATCGTCCGGAGCGAGCGCGCCTGCGCCGCCGCGCGGACCGCCGGGGAGACGCCGTGCGCGGAGAACACCAGGCGGGCGCCCTCGGGCACCTCGTCGGTCTCGTCGACGAACACCGCGCCGCGGGCCGCCAGGGTGTCCACGACGTGCCGGTTGTGCACGATCTCCTTGCGGACGTACACCGGGGCCCCGTAGTGCTCCAGCGCCTGCTCGACCGCGACGACCGCCCGGTCCACGCCCGCGCAGTACCCGCGGGGGGCCGCCAGCAGCACGCGCCGGCCGCCCGGGGCCGGCACGGCGGGAGCCGCGACGTCCGCCGCGAGGTGCGCGGCGACGGGAGCCGCGACGTCCGGCGCGGCACCGGTGGCGTGGGTCACCGCGCCAGTCTAGGTCGCGCCCGCCACCCCCCGCCGGGCCGCGGGCCCGGTGACGGCCCAGCCCCGGTCCCGGCCCCAGCCCGGGCGCCGGCCCCGGCCCCGGCCCCGGCCCCGGCCCCGGCCCCGGCCCCGGCCCCGAGTGGAGGGTTCTGCCGCGACACACCGGGCGTGTCGGGCAGAACCCTCCACTCGGCGCGCGGGGCGCCGCCGGTCCGGCGATGTCGGGGCGGCGTGACAGGGTGGGCCCGTGCAGCAGTCCACCCCCGACGCCCCGCGCGCGGACGCCCCGCGCCCCGGCGGGCTCCCCGCCGACCTGCCCGCCAAGGCGGTCGAGACCACCCCGGAGCGGCCGTGGCCGGTGCGGCTGCTCTCGGCGAAGATCGCGGACTACGTCGCGAAGATGTCGGCGCTGTGGGTCGAGGGCCAGGTCGTGCAGCTCAACCGCCGGCCGGGGGCGAACATCGCGTTCCTGACGCTGCGGGACACCGACACGGACATGTCCCTGCCGGTGTCGATGCCGGCGCAGGTGCTGTCCGCCGCGCAGACCCCGCTGGCCGAGGGCGCGCACGTCGTCGTGCACGCCCGGCCGACGTTCTGGACCAAGCGCGGCACCCTGCAGCTCAGCGCCGACGCGGTGCGGGCGGTGGGCGTCGGCGAGCTGCTGGCCCGGATCGAGCACCTCAAGCGGGTGCTGGCGGCCGAGGGGCTGTTCGACGCGGACCGCAAGGTGCCGCTGCCGTTCCTGCCGCGCGTCGTCGGGCTCGTGTGCGGCCGGGAGTCGAAGGCCGAGCACGACGTCGTGGTGAACGCCCGCGCGCGGTGGCCGCAGGTGGAGTTCGTCATCCGCGAGGTCGCGGTGCAGGGCGTCGGCGCGGTGCCGCAGGTCAGCCGCGCGATCGCCGAGCTGGACGCCGACCCGCGGGTCGAGGTCGTCGTGGTCGCGCGCGGCGGCGGGTCGGTCGAGGACCTCCTGCCGTTCAGCAACGAGGCCCTGGTCCGCGCGGCGGCCGCCTGCCGCACGCCCCTGGTGTCCGCGATCGGGCACGAGACCGACACCCCGCTGCTCGACCTGGTGGCCGACTACCGCGCGTCCACCCCGACGGACGCGGCCAAGCGGATCGTCCCCGACGTCGCCGAGGAGCGCGCCCGCGTCACCCAGGCCCGCGCGCGCATCCGGTCCGCGATCGAGCACCGGGTCGCCCGGGAGACCGCCGCCCTGGAGCAGGTGCGCAGCCGCCCGGTGCTCGCCCGGCCGCACACCATGGTCGACACCCGCGAGGCGGAGGTGCACCGGCTGCGTGAGCACGCCCGCCGCTGCCTCGACCACGCCCTGTCGGGGGCGGCGACCTCGACCCGGGCGCTCGCCGCGCAGGTGCGGGCGCTGTCCCCCGCCGCGACGCTCGAGCGCGGGTACGCGGTGGTGCAGACCTCCGACGGCTCCGTGGTGCGGGACGCGACGAGCGTGTCGGCGAAGGACACGCTGCGGGTACGGCTGGCGCGCGGCGAGCTGATCGCGTCGGTCGTGGCCGTCGCGCCGGGGCGCCGCCGGCCCGACGAGGACGCCGCAGGCGCGTGAGGCGGCGCGCGGTGTTCGTGGTCGTTGGTTAGATGGGGGCCGTGAGCGCCACCTCCCCCGCACCCGACGCACCGGACGCCCCGGGCGTCGCCGCGCTGTCCTACGAGCAGGCCCGCGAGGAGCTCGTCGCCGTCGTCTCCCGCCTGGAGGCCGGGGGCGCGAGCCTCGAGGAGTCCCTCGCCCTGTGGGAGCGCGGCGAGGCGCTGGCCGCCCGGTGCCAGGAGTGGCTGGACGGCGCCCGCGCACGGCTCGACGCCGCCCGGTCCGGCGACGACGCGCCGGGCGAGGACGCACCCGCGTCCTGACCGCGCCGCCGCAGCCGCCGCGCGCCGCCCGGTGCGACCCGCGGCACCCGCACCACCCCACCCCGACCCCGGCACCGCTGCCGGACCGAAGGAGCCCGATGCCCGAGCAGTCCGCCCCCGCCCGCGCCCTCGTCGTCGGGGAGGCCCTCGTCGACGTGGTCCTGCGACCCGGCGCCGAGCCCGCCGAGCACCCGGGCGGCAGCCCGGCGAACGTCGCGATCGGCCTCGGCCGGCTCGGCCGGGAGGTCGGCCTGCTGACCTGGCTCGCCGGCGACGCCTACGGCGACCTGGTGCGCGAGCACCTCGCGGGCTCCGGCGTCGCGGTGCTGACGGGCGACAGCGCACCGGACCGCACGCCGGTCGCCCGCGCGCACCTGGACGGCGACGGCGTCGCGACGTACGAGTTCGACCTCACGTGGGACCTGCCCGCGCGCTGGGACGAGGGCGACGGCGACCCCGTCGTCGTGCACACCGGCTCGATCGCCACGGTCATCGAGCCGGGCGGCGACGCCGTGGCCCGGCTGCTCGCCGACCGCCGGGGCGCCTCGACGCTGACCTACGACCCGAACCTGCGCCCGGCGCTCATGGGCTCCCCGGAGCGGACGCTGCCGGTCGTCGAGCGCCTCGTCGCGCTGGCGGACGTGGTCAAGGTGTCCGACGAGGACCTCGCGTGGCTGCACCCCGGCGTCCCGCCCGTGGAGATCGCCCGCGACTGGCTGGGTCGCGGGCCGGCGCTGGTCGTCGTCACGCTCGGCGGCGAGGGCGCGCTCGCCGTCACCGCCGCGGGCGACGAGGTGGCCGTGACGGCCCCACCGGTGCAGGTGGCCGACACCGTCGGCGCCGGGGACTCGTTCATGGCCGCGCTGATCGACGGCCTGTGGTCCGCCGACCTGCTCGGTGCGGACGCCCGCGAGCGCCTGCGCGCGATCGACCGCCCCACGGTGGAGCGCGTGCTGGTCCGCTGCGCGCAGGTCGCCGCGATCACGGTCTCCCGCGCCGGCGCGAACCCGCCCACGCGCGCGGAGCTCGGCGAGGCCTGATCCCGCCGCCCGCCGCGCCGCAGCCGCAGCCGCAGCCGCAGTCGCCGAGGTCGAGGGTTTCGCGCCGATCGGGGCGCCGAAACCCTCGACTTCGCACGACACCCTCGACCTCGGCGAGCTGCACGCCCGCAGGTGCCCCGGTCAGCTCGCCTGGCGGTGCCGCCCCTGCCCCGCGGCGGCGCGCTCCGCGTCGCGGTGCGCCCGCTCCAGCGCGGCCCGCCGGTCCTCCTCGGTCTCGGCGTCCACCCGCTGCGCCTCGGCGTCGTCGTAGGTGAGGTTCTCCCCGGACTCCGGGTCGAACACGAGCAGCCGCTTCGGGTCGAACCACAGCCGGGCCTCGCTGCCGTCCCGGACCCGGCTCTCGGACCCGAGCGCGACGACCATCTGCGTGCGCATCCCCTCGCCGTCGAGGTCGCGGTCGAGCTCCTCGAGCTTCTGCGCGACGTCGGCGTGCGTCTCGAACGGGATGTACGCGTAGAGCTCGGCGCCCAGCCACTCGACGACGTCCACGTCCGCCGCGAACGTCACCCCGCCGTCGCGCTTGGTGTCGTCGAGCACCGCGGCGTCCTCGACGTGCTCGGGCCGCAGGCCGACGATGACGAGCTCCCGCCCGTCGATCCGCTGCCGGAGCTCCTCGGACAGCGGCACCTCGCCGAACGGCAGCCGCAGGGAGTCCCCGCGCACCTCCCCGGGCAGGAAGTTCATCGGGGGCGACCCGATGAACCCGGCGACGAACAGGTTGACCGGCTGCTCGTACAGCGCCCGCGGGCTGGCGACCTGCTGCAGCTCGCCCTTGCGGAGCACCGCGACCCGGTCGCCGAGGGTCATGGCCTCGGTCTGGTCGTGCGTGACGTACACGGTGGTGGTGCCGAGCCGGCGCTGCATCCGGGCGATCTCGGTGCGCATCTGCCCGCGGAGCTTCGCGTCGAGGTTGGACAGCGGCTCGTCGAACAGGAACGCCCGCGCGTCCCGGACGATCGCGCGGCCCATCGCGACGCGCTGGCGCTGGCCGCCGGACAGGTTCGCGGGCTTGCGGTCGAGGTGCTCGCGCAGCTCCAGGGTGTCGGCGGCGAACTCGACGTGCTCGCGGATCTCGTCGTCGGTGAACTTGCCCTTCTGCAGCCGCAGCGGGAACGCGATGTTCTCGAACACCGTGAGGTGCGGGTAGAGCGCGTAGTTCTGGAACACCATCGCGAGGTGCCGGTCGCGCGGTGCCTTCTCGTTGACGACCTCGTCGCCGATCCGCAGCTCGCCGGAGGTGATGTCCTCCAGGCCGACGATCATGCGCAGCAGCGTGGACTTCCCGCAGCCGGACGGCCCGACCAGGATGACGAACTCGCCGTCCTTGATGTCGAGGCTGACGCCGTTGACCGCGGGGTAGCCGTCGCCGTACTGCTTGACGATGTCCGTCAGGGTGATGGATGCCATGGATTCCTCCTCGTGCGCGGCGGGGCGTCAGCCCTTGACGGCGCCCTGGGTCAGCCCGGACACGATCTGGCGCTGGAACAGCAGCACCAGGACGACGACGGGGATGGTGACGACCACGGCCGCGGCGGAGATGGCCCCGGTCGGGTCCTCGAACTGGGACGCGCCGGAGAAGAACGCCAGCGCGGCGGGCACGGGCCGGGCCGCCTCGGTCGAGGTCAGCGAGATGCCGTACACGAAGTCGTTCCACGCGATGAAGAACGCGATGAGCGCGGTGGTGAACACCCCGGGCGCGGCGAGCGGCACGATCGCCTTCCGGAACGCCTGCCAGGTGGTGGCGCCGTCGACCTGCGCGGCCTGCTCGAGCTCCCACGGGATCTGCCGGAAGAACGCGGTCAGCGTCCAGATGGAGATCGGCAGGGTCAGCGACAGGTACGGGATGATCAGGCCGGCCCAGGTGTCGTACAGGCCGATCGAGCGCCACAGGTTGAACAGCGGCGTGACGATCGAGATCACCGGGAAGATCGAGACCCCGAGCGCGGTGGTGAGGATGAGCTTGCGCCCGGGGAACGCGAGCCGGGCGATCGCGTAGGCCGCGAGGGTCGCGAGCACCGACGAGATGGCGGTGGCGATCAGCGAGATGCCGACCGAGTTCCGCAACGACGACAGGAACAGCTCCTGCGCGGAGCCGTCGGGCCCGAGGATCTGCTCGTAGTTGGTCCACGTCCACGTCGTCGGGAGGAACTTGCCGGTGTTCAGGTCGCTGGGCAGCTTGAACGACGTGGCGAGGATCGACAGCACCGGGAACAGCGCGTACACCAGCACGGCGACGGTGATGGCGGCCCAGGCCACCTTCTGCTTGCCGGACAGGGCGCCCATCACTTCTCCCCCCTCGCGCCGGCCAGGTCGACCTTGAAGATCTTGATCGCGATGAAGCAGATGACGATCACGCACAGGAACAGGAGCACGGAGATCGCCGACCCCAGGCCGATCTCCAGCCGCCCGATGGACGTCCGGTAGGCCAGCAGGGACAGCACCGTGGTGCCGTTCGCGCCGTTCGTCATGATGAAGACGTTGTCGAAGATCCGGAACGCGTCGAGCGCCCGGAACAGGACGGCGACCATGATCGCGGCCTTCATGTTCGGCATGACGACCCGGCGCATCCGCTGCCACCAGGTGGCGCCGTCGACCTGCGCGGCCTCCTCCAGGTCGCCGGGCACCTGCGCCAGGCCGGCGAGCAGGAGCAGCGAGATGAACGGCGTCGTCTTCCAGACCTCGGACGCGATGATGACGAACAGGCTGGTGCCGCGCTCGGCGAACCAGTTGAGGTCCGGGCCGATGCCGGGCACCCAGTCGAACCACTGGTTGACGTACCCCGACTCGATGGCGAACGCGTAGAACCACGCGAACGCCGAGACGACCGTGATGATCCCGTAGGGCACGAGGATCGCCGTCCGCAGCAGGCCGCGCAGCCGGGTGATGGCCCGGTGCATGACCAGGGCGAGCGCGAAGCCGAGCACCAGCTCGATCGCCACCGTGACGACCATGATGAACGTCGTCACGCCGAGCGACTGCCAGAACACCGGGTCGCCCAGGATCACGCCGTAGTTGCCGAGCCCGACGAACCCGCGGTCGTCCGGCGCGGTGAGCCGGTACCGGAACAGCGAGTCGTAGACGGCCTGCAGGATCGGGTAGGCCGTCACGGCGAGCATGACGACGAACGCCGGGCCGGCCAGCAGCCAGCCGAGCCGCGCCTCCGCCCGGGCGCGGTCGCTCTTGCGGGGCTTCGACCCGCGGTCGGGCCCGGCCCCGCGCGTGGCGCGCGCGGTCGTCCCGGCCGTGGCCCCCGTGATCTCGGTACTCACAGCAGCCGCTCCCCTCGCAGCACCGCGACGATGAAGTCGGTGGACTCCTGCGGCGTGGAGTCCGGGTCCACGGAGGCCGGCGGGTGCCAGGTCTCCTGCAGGCCCTGGGAGACCTCGTTGTAGTACGGGGTCTGGGGCCGCGGCGCCGCCTGCTCCAGCGACTGCCGGATGACGTCCGCCATCGGGAACGTCTCCTGCACCTCCGGGTCGTCGTACGCGGTGGTGTTGGAGGGCGGGTTGCCGTCGGTGACGAAGTACGCCGCCTGGTGCTCCGGCCGGACGATGCACGCGGCGGCCTCGTACGCCTCGTCCACGTGCTCGCTGAACGCCCCGACGCCGATGTTGATCCCGCCGTACGGCGGCCGGGCGTCCTCGCCCTCGACGACCTGCGGGTACACGGCCCAGCCGACGTCGTCGAGGAACGCCTGGTCGAGCGCGCCGTCCTCGACCGACCCCTGCATCGCGGGCCAGACGAACGGCCAGTTCACCATGAACGAGCCGCTGTCCCCCTGGAACTGGGTGAGCGACGCGTTCTCGTCCTGCGTGGGCAGGCCGGGCCCGCCGAGGCGGTCCTTCCCGATCTCGCCGATGATCCGCGCGGCCTCCCGGCCCGCCTCGGACTCCAGGCCGAGCTCGATGTCCTCCGCCGGGGCCTCGGGGGTCTCCACGATGTGCCCGCCCGCGGACTCCACCAGCGCGTTGATCCACACGGTGTACGCCTCGGCCTTGATGCCCTGCACGCCGAGCGCGAGGTCCTGGTCGCGCGCCGCGTCCATCACCTGGTCCCAGGTCACCGGCGTGGTCGCGGGGTCCAGCCCGGCGGCCTCGGCGACCGACTTCTTGTACCAGAGCAGCTGCGTGTTGGCCCAGAACGGGACGGTGACGAGCTCGTCGGCCCAGGAGGCGCCCTGCAGGGCCCCCTCCGCGACGTCCTGGCTGACCTGCTCGGCGATGTCGTCGGGCACCGGCGCGAGGAACCCCGCGTTCGCCAGCTCCGGGATGAACGGCGGGTCGAGGCTCATGAGGTCGATGGAGGAGTCGGAGGCGGCGAGCCGCCGGGCGAGCTGCTCGCGCTGCGAGCTGGCGTCGCGCGGCAGCACCGAGACCTCGATCCGGTAGGCGCCGCCGGCCTCCTCGGTGCACTGCTGCGCGAGCGTCGCCTGTCCCCCGGCGTCCGGGTTCGTGTACCAGGTCAGCACCGGGGTGTCGTCCGCCGGCGCGCAGGCCGCGAGACCCGCCCCCAGGGCGAGCACGGCCACCGCGGCGATCCCCCTCGATCGTCTGTGCACCGTCACCGCTCCCCTCCCCCGGCGTCGCGTGCCCCCACCAGGGGATCCGCGACCTCCCGCACGTCTGCCACCCCCCAGGGCTACACCGGTCCGCGCGGCCCTGCCACCGGAAGCACCCGGTCCGGGTGGCGGCGGACACGCCGCGAAGCACCCGCCCGACGGTGCGACGATGGGCCGCATGGCACACCCCACGACCCCCGCCGAGGCCTGGTCCGCGCTCCGCGAGGGGAACGACCGGTTCGTCCGCGGCGCCATGGAGCACCCGTCCCAGGGCATCGACCGCCGCGCCGAGGTCAGCACCGGCCAGCAGCCGTTCGCCGTGGTCTTCGGCTGCTCGGACAGCCGCGTCGCGGCCGAGATCATCTTCGACCAGGGGCTCGGCGACGTGTTCGTCGTCCGCACCGCCGGGCACGTGCTGGACACCACGGTCATCGGCTCGATCGAGTACGGCGTGGAGGTCCTCGGCGCCTCGCTGGTCGTCGTGCTGGGCCACGACTCGTGCGGCGCGGTGGCCGCCGCGACCGCGGCGCTCACCACCGGCGAGCTCCCGCGCGGCTTCGTGCGGGCTGTCGTGGACCGGGTGATCCCGAGCATCGTGTCCCTCGCGCACGGGCCGGACGCCGACGGCCACCCGCGCGACCTGTCGACCGTCGACCCGGCCGACCTGGGCCACGAGCACGTCCGGCACACCGTGGACATGCTGCGGTCGTACTCGGTCACGCTGGCCGAGGCGATCGACGAGGGCCGGTGCGCGGTGGTCGGCGTCGAGTACGCGCTGGCGGACGGCCGGGCGCGGCTCACGAGCGCCGTGGGTGACATCGGGGAGCAGCCGGTCGCGCCGGTGTGACGTGCGCCACGGACCGGGGACCTAGGTCCCGGTCCGTGGGCCGCCCCGCGGCGCGCGGTGGCAGGATGCCGCGCATGAGCCTGCACGCCGACGACGACGTCCAGTACCGCATCGAGCACGACACGATGGGCGAGGTCCGCGTGCCCGCGGACGCGCTCTACCGCGCCCAGACCCAGCGCGCGGTGGAGAACTTCCCGATCAGCGGGACCACGCTGGAGCGCGGGCACGTCGCCGCGCTCGCCCGGATCAAGAAGGCCGCCGCCCGCGCGAACGCCGAGCTCGGCATCCTCGACCCCGCCGTCGCCGACGCGATCGCCGCGGCGGCGGACGAGGTGGCCGGGGGCGAGCACGACGCGCACTTCCCGGTGGACGTCTACCAGACCGGCTCCGGCACGTCCTCCAACATGAACATGAACGAGGTCCTGGCGACGCTGGCGACCCGCTCGCTGGGCGCGGACGTGCACCCGAACGACCACGTCAACGCCTCGCAGTCGTCCAACGACGTCTTCCCGACGTCGGTGCACGTCGCCGCGACGGACGGCGCGGTGCACGACCTGGTCCCCGCCCTCGAGCACCTCGCGGGGTCGCTGGAGCGGCTGGCCGCGCGGCACGCCGGCGACGTGAAGTCCGGCCGGACGCACCTCATGGACGCCACCCCCGTGACGTTCGGGCAGGAGTTCGGCGGGTACGCGGCGGCCGTGCGCCGGGGCGTCGAGCGGGTGCAGGCCGCCCTCCCCCGTGTCGCGGAGGTCCCGCTCGGCGGCACCGCGGTCGGCACCGGCATCAACACGCCGGCGGGCTTCCCGCAGCGGGTGATCGCGCTGCTCGCGGAGGACACCGGGCTGCCGCTGACCGAGGCGCGCGACCACTTCGAGGCGCAGGGCGCGCGGGACGGGCTGGTCGAGCTGTCCGGGGCGCTGCGGACCATCGCCGTCAGCCTGACGAAGATCTGCAACGACCTGCGCTGGATGGGCTCCGGCCCGAACACCGGCCTGGGCGAGATCCGGATCCCGGACCTGCAGCCCGGCTCGTCGATCATGCCGGGCAAGGTGAACCCGGTGATCCCGGAGGCCGTGCTCATGGTCGGCGCCCGGGTGGTCGGCAACGACGCGACCGTGGCGTGGGCCGGGGCCTCGGGCTCGTTCGAGCTCAACGTGCAGATCCCGGTGATGGGCCAGGCGGTGCTGGAGTCCGAGCGGCTGCTCGCGGCGGCGTGCCGGGTGCTGGCCGACCGGTGCGTCGACGGCATCGAGGTCGACGTCGAGCGCGGCGCGGCCTACGCCGGGTCGTCGCCGTCGATCGTCACGCCCCTGAACCGGCTGATCGGGTACGAGGCGGCCGCGAAGATCGCGAAGCACGCGGTCGCGCACGGCGTCACGGTCCGCGAGGCGGTCCTCGCCCTGGGTCACGTCGAGCGCGGCGACCTCACGGAGGCCCAGCTGGACGAGGCCCTGGACCTGCTGCGGATGACGCGCCCGGCGACCTGACCGGGGCGAGCCCCCACCGCCTGCCGGCGGGGCACCGCACGCGCGACGGGGGCACGCCGGTGCATGCCCGGTCGGCCGCGAGGTGCCCCGTCGCCGCGCGGGCGCGAGCGCGCGGGTGCGGGCAGGCCCGTGCGGTCAGCGCGCCAGCGTGAACTCCTCCGCGCCGGCCGCGAGCTCCTCGGCGACGTCCGCGAGCGTGACCACGGCCTGCCGGACCTCGGCGGCGCCGTCGAACGCCTGGCCCGCGGCCTGCGCGACGTCGGCCGCGGAGCCCGCGATGTCGGCGGTGGACTCGGCGGCGACCAGCAGGTTCCGCTCGATCTCGGACGTGGTCGCGCTCTGCTGCTCGACGACCGCGGACACCGCCCCCTGCAGCCCGTCGACCGTGGTCACGACCTCGGAGATGCGGGCGACGGCGGTCCGCACGTCGGCGGCGTCGCGGGTCACGGCCTCGAGCACCGGGGCGATCGTCCCGATGGCGCTCGACGTCTGCTGCGCGAGGTCCTTGACCTCCCCGGCGACGACGGCGAACCCGGCGCCGGCGGCGCCCGCGCGGGCGGCCTCGATGCTGGCGTTCAGCGCAAGCAGGTGCGTCTGCCCGGCGATGGCGGTGACCGTGTCGAGGACGGCGGCGATCTGCGACGTGGACGCGGCGAGCCGGTCGGCGGCGCCCGCGGCCTCGTCGGTGATGCCCACCGCCTGCGCGGCCTGGCCGGAGGCCGCTGTGACGTCCTGCGCCACCGACTCGATGGACGCGCGCATCTCGGTCATCGCGGCGGTGACGGTCTGCACCTCGGTGCTCACGACGGACGCGGACCCGGCGGCGCCCTCGGCCCGCGACACCGTGCGCCCCGCGGCGGCCTCGAGCGTCCCGGAGGACCCGTCGAGCCGGCCCGCGGTGCTGCGCACGGCTTCGGCCCCGGCCTGCATCCGGCCCAGGGCGGCGCGCATCGCGTCGATGGCCTCGCCGAGCGCGGCACCCATCACCCCGATCTCGTCGCGGCCCTCGCCCCGGACCTCGCCCGACAGGTCCCGGTCGGCGACGCGGCGCAGCGCGGTGGTGAGCCGACCGACCCGGCCGACGACCCGCCCGGAGATCCACACCACGAGCGCGACGGCGAGCACGGCCACGACGAGGCCGACGACCAGCAGCGTCCGCACCAGCGTCCCGGACCCGGCGGCCAGCTCGTCGGAGACGGCCCGCAGGTCCGCGTCCATCCCCCAGGCGGCGACGGTCCAGCCCCACGGCGCGTACCGGGCGAGCTGGACGGTGGCCGCGTCCTCGCCGAGGTCGACCCGCTCGGTGGTGGTCGCCCCGTCCTCGAGCTCCGCGCCGGCCGCGACGAGGGCCGGTGCGGCGTCCGCCGCGGCACCCCCGGGCGGGGGCACCACCCAGGCCCCGGTGTCGTCCGCGACCGTGAGGTACCCGCGCTCCCCGACTGTGACCTCCGCGAGCGCCGCGCGCAGCGGCTCGTCGACCTCGGCCTGCGGCACCCCGACGAACAGCGCCCCGGCGACCGCCCCGTCCACGACCAGCGGTGCGTAGGCGGTGACGTACGGCTGCCCGACGACCTGCGCGGTGCCGTAGTACGGCTGCCCGGAGAGCAGCGCGGCGACGACGGCGTTCGGCGTCCCGTCCGGGCCGGTCGCGGCGATCGCGGTGCCGATGGCCCGGTTCCCCTCGGCGTTCCGGACGCTGGTGGCGACGCGGAGCATGTCGCCGCCCTCGTCGACCCGCTGGAACACGGTGACGGCGGCGCCCAGCAGCGTGCTGATGTCGTCCACGACCGGCACGACCGCGGCCGGGTCGGTGGTGCGGCCGAGCCAGGTGCCGCCGACGAGCAGCTGCGGCAGGTCGGCCTCGCGGGTGGCGCCGCTGGTCTGGTCGGTGACCGTCCAGCGCTCCGGGCCGCCGAAGGTCACGGGGCCGGCCTGCGCGAGGGTCTGCTCGGCGGCCCGCAGGTCCGCGGCCATCCGGTCGGTGACCGTGGCGACCTGCGTGCTGACGAGCGTGACGGCCTGCCGGGTGGTCTGGGTCATCGCGTCCCGGGTCAGCAGGTCCACGTCCGCACCGGCGTCGCGGGCCAGGCCGGACACCTGCCAGCCGCCGACGGCGGTGAGCAGGGCGGCGGTGGCGGCGACGGCACCGGCGCCGGTCGCGACGAGCTGGGCGCGGAGGCTGGTGCGCAGGCTGGTGCGCGGGCGGTGCAGGGGCACGGGCGTCTCCGGGGCCGGGTGGACCGGCGCCAGCCCCCTCGGCACCGGCGTTGACGGGCCTCCCATCGGCCGTCGCGCGCCCTCCGTGAGCCGGCGGGCGCGGATTTCACCCGTCAGGCGCGGCCCTCGACGCGCACCAGCACCCGGGACAGCAGCGCCGCGAGCCGCTCGGTCTCTGCCGGGGTCAGGCCGGCGAGCGCGTCGGCCTCGCGGGCCAGGTGCGCGGGCATCAGCCGGTCCACGGCGTCCCGGCCGGCTGCGGTGAGCGCGAGCAGCACGCCACGGCGGTCCCGGCTCGGCACGCTGCGCTCGACCAGGCCCGCGCGCACCAGGGCGTCCGCGCGCTTGGTGATCGCCGCCCCGGACGCCGCCGTGATCGTCGAGACCTCGCTCGCGCGCAGCGGCCGGCCCGCCCGGCGCAGGGCGCACAGCAGGTCGAACTCCCCGCGGCTCAGCCCGTCCGCGGCGAGCTCGGCCTCGGCCCGGGCGTCGAGCAGCGCGGCGATCCGGGTGACCCGGCCCGCGACGGCGATCGGGGCGACGTCGAGGTCCGGCAGCTCCCGGTGCCAGTCCGCGCGCAGGCGGTCCACGCTGTCCACGCGCGCCACCCTACCGAGCGTGAGTTCGTTCACGAATAAAACACCGACGAAGATTCCCGCGTACCCTGGTGGGCGATGCACCGCCTCTCCCTCCTCGCCGCCCTCCTGCACCCCGAGCAGCTCCGCGCCGCGCTGCGTCCCCACCGCGGCCCCGGGCCGTCCGCGCGGGCCGTCGTCGGCGGGGCCCTGCGCTGCGGGGCCAGCGTCGCGCTCGTCTTCCTGCTCGTCGCGGCCCTCGGCCGGCACGACCTGGCCGGCTACGCCTCGCTCGGGGCGCTCGCGTCGCTGTACGGCCGCAGCGCCGGATACGCGTGGCGCGCCCGCCTCATGGCGCTGGTCGGCCTCGGGCTCACCGGCGCGGTGGCCCTCATGTCGGCCCTCGCCGCCACCCGCGCCCCGGCGCCGCTCGTCCTCGGCGCGCTGACGCTGCTCGCCGCCGGCGCGACGGCCGGGGCCGCCGCCCTGCGCACCGGCCCGCCGGGGGCGACCATCCTCGTGTTCGCCGCCGGTGCCGGCTCGGCCGCCGCCGCACCGTCCGACGTCCCCGCACGGGCCCTGGCGGTGGCCGCGGGCGCCGCGGTGGCGCTGGCGGTGTGCACCGGCGGCGTGCTGCTGGACCGGTGGCGCGCGCGCCCGGTCGACCCGGCGCCCCCGCTGCGCGACGTCGTGCGCGCCGGGACGGCCGGCGGCGCCGCACTGGGCCCGGCGCTCACCGTCGGGGTGGCCGCGGCGCTCGCCGGGACCGCCGCCACGGCCGCCGGGTGGGGTCACCCCGCGTGGGCCGTCATGGGCGCCGCCGCCGCGCTCCAGGGCACGCACGTGCGGCACACGGGCGTGCGGGCGCTGCAGCGCGCCGCCGGGACGGCGTGCGGCGCCGTACTGGCGCTCCCCCTGCTCGCCGCGCACCTCGACTTCGCCGTCGTCGCCGCGCTGGTCGTCGTCCTCCAGGTCGTCACCGAGCTGGTGGTCGGCCGGCACTACGGCGCGGCGATGCTCACCATCACGCCCATGGCGCTGCTCATGACGTCCCTCGGCGCGCCGGCGGACCCGGCCGGGCTGGCGCTCGACCGCGCGCTGGACACCGCCGTCGGCGCGCTGGTCGGGGTGCTGGTCGCGGTCGCCGCCGCCCGGCCGGAGCCGTCAGAGCTCGATCCCCTCCAGCATCTCGGTGACGAGCGCCGCGACGGGCGACCGCTCGGACCGGGTCAGGGTGACGTGCGCGAACAGCGGGTGGCCCTTGAGCGCCTCGATGACCGCCGCGACGCCGTCGTGCCGGCCGACCCGCAGGTTGTCCCGCTGGGCGACGTCGTGCGTGAGCACCACGCGTGAGCTCTGCCCGATCCGGGACAGCACCGTGAGCAGGACGTTCCGCTCGAGGGACTGCGCCTCGTCGACGATCACGAACGCGTCGTGCAGCGAGCGCCCGCGGATGTGCGTGAGCGGCAGCACCTCGAGCAGGTCCCGGTCGATGACCTCCTCGACCACCTCGCGGCTCACCACCGCGCCCAGGGTGTCGAACACCGCCTGCGCCCAGGGGTTCATCTTCTCGGCCTCGCTGCCCGGCAGGTAGCCGAGCTCCTGGCCGCCCACCGCGTACAACGGCCGGAACACCATGACCTTCCGGTGCTGCCGGCGCTCCAGCACCGCCTCCAGCCCGGCGCACAGCGCGAGAGCCGACTTGCCGGTGCCGGCCCGGCCGCCGAGCGAGACGATGCCGACCTGCTCGTCCAGCAGCAGGTCGATGGCGATCCGCTGCTCCGCCGACCGGCCGTGCAGCCCGAACACGTCCTGGTCGCCTCGGACCACCTGCACGTGCTTGTCCGGCGTCACCCGACCCAGCGCGGAGCCGCGCGGGCTGTGGATCACCAGGCCGGTGTGGCACGGCAGGGTCGGGGCGTCGGCGACGTCCGCGAGCGGCAGCGACTCGTGCTCCCACATCTGCGCCATCTGCTGCTCGGTGACGTCGAGGGTGTCCATGCCGGTCCACCCGGAGTCGACGGCGAGCTCGTGCCGGTACTCCTCGGCCCGCAGCCCGATCGCCGACGCCTTGATCCGCATCGGCAGGTCCTTGGACACCACGGTGACGTCGCACCCCTCGGCCGCGAGGTTCGCCGCGACCGACAGGATCCGGGTGTCGTTGTCGCCGAGCCGGAACCCGGCCGGCAGCACCGCGGGGTCGGTGTGGTTGAGCTCGACGCGGAGCGTGCCCCCCTGGTCGCCGATCGGCAGCGGCGCGTCCAGGCGGCCGTGCTGCACCCGCAGGTCGTCGAGCAGCCGCAGCGCGGCCCGCGCGAAGTAGCCCAGCTCGGCGTGGTGCCGCTTGCCCTCCAGCTCGGTGATCACCACGACGGGGAGGACCACGTCGTGCTCGGCGAACCGCGTGATCGCCTTCGGGTCGGACAGCAGGACGGAGGTGTCGAGGACGTGCGTCCGGCGCCCCTCCGGCTGGTCGGTCGAGGCGGTGGCGGTTCCCAGCTTGCTGACCACGGCAGGCTCCCTCCGGCGGGACGCGGACGGCGGCCGCCGCCCGTCCTCTCGGACGCTACGCCCGGCCTCCGACACCCGCGCCCGCGCGACACGCGGGCCGCGGCACTCGAAACGCGATGTTCACCCGGCGCTCGCCTCAGCGCCCGTGGCGGCGCTCGCGGGCGGCGTAGTCGCGCACCGCGCGCAGGAAGTCGACCCGCCGGAAGTCCGGCCAGTACGCCTCGCAGAAGTAGTACTCCGAGTGCACGGACTGCCAGAGCATGAAGCCGCCGAGGCGCTGCTCGCCCGACGTGCGGATGACCAGGTCGGGGTCCGGCTGGCCCTTGGTGTAGAGGTGGTCGGCGATGTGCTCGACGTCGAACGTCGCCGCGATGTCGTCCAGCGACGCGCCCTCGGCGGCCCGCTCGGCGAGGTAGGACCGGACCGCGTCGGCGATCTCCCGCCGGCCGCCGTAGCCGATCGCCACGTTCACGTGCAGCCCGTCGACGTCGGCCGTCGCCGACTCGGCGTCCCGCAGGGTGCGCGCGGTGCGCTCCGGCAGCAGGTCGAGCGAGCCGACCGCCTGCAGCCGCCACCGCCGGGTCGCCGCGAGCTCGCGCACGGCGTCCTCGATGATGCCGAGCAGCGCCTCGAGCTCCTCGGGGTCCCGGGTGAGGTTGTCCGTGGAGAGCATCCACAGCGTGACGACCTCGACGCCCACCTCCTCGCCCCAGCCGAGCAGGTCGGAGATCCGGTCCGCCCCGCGGCGGTGCCCGGTGGCCGTCGACTCGCCGAGCTGACGCGCCCAGCGCCGGTTGCCGTCGAGGATGACGCCCACGTGCCGCGGCACCCGGTCGCGGGGCAGCGACGAGGCGAGCCGGCGCTCGTACAGCCCGTACAGCGGGTGGGGCAGGCGCACGCGCGGTACTCCTTCGATCGGGCGGATGGCGGTGCTCACGCTACCGCCCGGGCGGTGCCGCACCCGGCGCGTCCCGGGGACGGCGCGGGGAGGATTCGTGCAGGCCCGCGCGGCGCCCGCGCGTGCAACCTACGCACCCGTAACCTACGCATTCGTAGGTTAGGCTTCGTCGCGTCCCTCGTCCGGAAGGAGCACCGCCGTGAAGGTCAGCGAGACCGCGGAGCAGGTCGCCGACGCCGTGAAGCCGCGGCTGCGCGGCTGGATCCACGCCGGGATGTTCCCGCTGGTGACCGCCGCGTCCATCGTGCTCGTCGTCCTGGCGCCCACCGCCCCGCTGACGATCGCGTGCGCCGTGTTCGGCGGCGCCGCCATGCTGCTGTTCGGCACCAGCGCGGTCTACCACCGCGGGACCTGGTCGCCGCGGGTCGCCGGCGTGCTGCGCCGCATGGACCACACGAACATCTTCCTGGTGATCTCGGGCACCTACACCCCGCTCGCCGTGGCGCTGCTGCCCGCGGACACCGCCCGGCTGCTGCTGGTCATCGTCTGGGCCGGCGCGCTCGTCGGCATGCTCGCCCGCATCTTCTGGCTCGGCGCCCCGCGCTGGGTGTACGTGCCGGTGTACATCGCGCTCGGCTGGGTCGCCGTGTGGTTCCTGCCGACGTTCTGGCGGGCCGAGAACGGCGGCCCGGCGGTCGTCTGGCTGGTCATCGCGGGCGGCCTGGCGTACACGCTCGGCGCCGTCGTCTACGGCCTGAAGCGGCCGAACCCCAGCCCGCGGTGGTTCGGGTTCCACGAGATCTTCCACCTGCTGACCGTCGTCGGGTTCACGTGCCACTACATCGCCGTGACCATGGCCGTTCTCCACTGACGTCTACGGTGGAGGGCATGACCGCGGCCACCTCCCTGCACGACGTCCCCGAACCCGCGCAGGTGCGCGCGCTCATGCGCGACATGCGCCGCCTCGCGCTGACGTACAAGTTCGGGATCGACGAGGTCATGACGAAGATCGCGATCCTGCGCGACGAGTTCCGGCACATGCAGAACTACAACCCGGTCGAGCACGTCGGGTCCCGGCTGAAGTCGTTCGAGTCCATCGTCGCCAAGTGCCGGCGCAAGGGGATCCCGCTGACGCCCGAGGCGGTCCGGGCGGAGATGTTCGACATCGCGGGGGTGCGGGTCACGTGCTCGTTCGTCTCGGACATCTACCGGGTCCGGGACATGCTGGTCGGCCAGTCCGACCTCACGCTGCTCGAGGAGCGCGACTACATCGCGCACCCCAAGGGCAACGGCTACAAGTCGCTGCACCTCATCGTCCAGGTCCCCGTCTACCTGTCGGACCGGGTGGAGGACGTGATCGTCGAGATCCAGATCCGGACCATCGCCATGGACTTCTGGGCGAGCCTGGAGCACAAGATCTACTACAAGTACGGCCGGCAGGTCCCCCGGCACCTCACCGACTCCCTCAAGCTCGCGGCGGACGTCGCGGCGTCCCTCGACGCGTCGATGGAGCGGATCCACGAGGAGGTCAAGGCCCTGGCCGGCGAGGAGCAGCCCGTCGAGCACGCCGAGGCCGTGCTCAGCCCGGAGGAGCTGCTGCGCTCGTTCTGGCCGTCGCCGGACACCGGGCTGGACTCGGAGGGCCGGCCGCGCACCTGACGGGTCGCCGGTCCGCCACACTGACGCCGTGGCGCACACCGTCCTGCAGCTGCCGGTCTTCGACCTCGAGCCGTTCGTGCGCGCCCGCCTGCGCGCCGAGAACCCCCGGCTGCGCGAGCCCGAGGGGGACACGTGGTGCGCCCACGTGGCGCTGCTCGACCCGTTCGTCGACGAGGCCGACGCCGGGCCGGAGCTGTTCCAGGCGCTCGCCCGGGAGTGCGCGCGGTGGGACCCGCTCGTGCTGCGGCTCGCCGAGATCCGGCGGCTCCCCGGCGGCCCGATCTGCCTCGCGCCCGAGCCGTCCGACCGGCTCGTCGCGATGACCGAGGCGTTCGCCGCCGCGTTCCCCGGCCACCCGGCGCACGGCGGGGCGGGCGACCGCGCCGTTCCGCACGTGCCGCTGGGCCACGACGTGCCGGACGCCGACCTCGACCTGCTCCGCGGCTGGCTGCCGCAGACCGCGCTGGTCGAGGACGTGCACCTGGTGTCGTGGTCGCAGACCGAGGTCCGCACGATCGCGTCGTTCCCGCTGCGCGGGGTCGCGCACCCCTAGACGGCCGGCACCACCCGGTACCGCCGGTGCGCCAGGGACGGGTTGGACTCCCGCACGCTCGCGAGCGCCGCCGGGTCCAGGTCCACCGTGCGGAGCTCCGGCTCGGCCCCGAGCTCCAGCCCGACGACGCCGTCCGGCCCGACGACCAGCGAGTGCCCGGTGACGCCCGGCCCGGCCTGGCCGACCGCCACGACGACCGCGGTGTTCTCGATCGCCCGCGCCGTTGCGAGCGTGCGCCAGTGGTGCTCCTTGAGCGGCCCGGCCGCCCACGCGGCCGGCACGACGAGCACGTCGGCGCCGGCGTCGACCGCGCGGCGCGCCGACTCCGGGAACCGCAGGTCGTAGCAGGTGAGCACGCCGAGCCGGAGGCCCGCCACGTCGAGGGTCAGCGGCGCGGCGTCGGCGGGGCCGGGCTCCAGCCGGTCGGACTCGCGGTGCCCGAACGCGTCGTACAGGTGGACCTTGCGGTACACGCCGGCGAGCGCGCCGTCCGCGGCGACGGCCACCACGGCGTTCACGGCCCGGTCGTCGCGGCCGCCGGGGAGCGTCGTGCCGGCCACCACCGCGACGCCGCGGGCGGCGGCCTGCTCGCGCAGCAGGGTGACGAACGGACCGTCCAGCGGCTCGGCGTGCTCGGGCCCGGTCCCGCGCGGGTCGAAGCCGGAGGCGTACTCGGGCAGCACGAGGACGTCCGCGCGGGCGCGGCCGGCGGTGTCGAACGCCCGGCGGACCACCTCGCGGTTGGCGTCGTGGTCGTCGCTGACCCGGAGCTGGCCGACGGTGACGCGCACCGCGGGGCGCACCGGGGGCGGGACGCTGCTCACGGCCGGTCGCCGGGCGGCGGGGTGGCCGGGCCGGGCGGGGTCGGGGCGGCGGGGCCGTCGGGTCCGTCCGCGCGCGGCGCGTCCGGGGATCCCGGCGTGCCCGGGGTGCCCGGCGTCGACCCCGCGGCGGCCGCCGCCTCCTCCGCCTCGAGCCGTCGCGCGTTGCGGTCCACGACCCGCAGGTGCCGCACCAGGGAGAACCCGAGCGCGATCACCGCGGCCGCGACGGCGAACGTCACGAGGAACCCGAGCAGCCCGGGCGAGGTCTGGTCCTCCGGCGGGATCTCGATCGTGCTGGGCGACGGCGACGGGTCCCCGGCCGCCTGCAGCAGCGCACCGTGCGCGACGGCGAGCAGCCCGCTCATGCCAGGGCCTCCCGGACGCCGGCGAAAAGGTCGTCCTCGGGCAGCGTCGTCGGCACCCGGGACTCGGCGAGCTCGTACTCCTCGGTGGACCACACCTCCACCTCGAGGTCGCGCGGCATCGCGAAGAAGAAGCCCTCGGGGTCGATCTGCGTGGCGTGCGCGCGCAGCGCGGCGTCCCGGGCGTCGAAGTACTCGGCCACCGGCACCAGCGTCGTCACCTCGCGCTCCGGGATCTCCCGGGCGGCGCGGGACTCGACCCACTCGCCGAACGGGGACTCCACGCCGCGCGCCACGAGCGCCTCGTGGGCGGCGCGGATCCGGGCCATCGAGAACCCGTGGTTGTAGTACAGCTTGAGCGGCGTCCACGGCTCGCCCGCGCCTCGGTACCGCTCGGGGTCGCCCGCCGCGTGGAACGCCTCGAAGGCGACGCGGTGGCACATGATGTGGTCCGGGTGCGGGTAGCCGCCGGTCGGGTCGTACGTCGTGATGACGTGCGGCCGGAACTCGCGGACCAGCTCGACCAGCGGGCGGGACGCGTCCTCGAGCGGCTGCAGGGCGAAGCACCCCTCCGGCAGCGGCGGCAGCGGGTCACCCTCGGGCAGGCCGGAGTCCACGAAGCCGAGCCAGTGCTGCCGCACCCCCAGGGCGGCGGCCGCCGCGGCCATCTCGGTGCGCCGGACCGCGCGCATCTCCTCGATGCCGCCCTCGACGGGCGGGTGGTGCGGGTTGAGCACGTCGCCCCGCTCGCCGCCGGTGCAGGTGACGACGAGGACGTCCACGCCCTCCGCGGCGTACCGGGCGGTCGTCGCGGCCCCCTTGCTCGACTCGTCGTCGGGGTGGGCGTGCACGGCCATGAGGCGCAGCTGATCGGTCACGGTTCTCCCGTCGTCCTTCCACGTTCGACGCCGGCCGGGGCCGACGAGAGACAATGATCGCTCACCCCACCGACACGGCGCGCCACCGGCGCCCCGCCGACCTGCAGGAGCAGCGCGTGACCGCAGACCCGACCGCCGGGGCCCCGCCCGCCGGGCGCTACGGCCGCACCCCGACGCCGGGCCGCCGGCGTGCCGCCCTCGCCGCGCTGGCGGTGCTCGTGGTGGCCGGCCTCGCGCTCGTGCTGTGGATCGGGCTGGGGCAGGCCGGCAAGCCGGTGACGTGGACCGAGGTCGGGTTCCGGGTGGACGGCCCGACGTCGACCGACATCACGTTCGACGTCACCAAGGACCCCGGCGCCACCGCCGTCTGCCGGGTGCAGGCGATGTCGGACCGGTACGCCGAGGTCGGCGTGCAGTCCGTCGAGGTCGGGCCCGCGGGCACGCGCACCCAGCGGGTCACCACGACGATCCCCACCGCGCAGGAGGCCGTCACCGCCGTCGTCCTGTCCTGCGAGCCCGCCTGACGACGCACCCGCGCGAACACGCCTCAAACCCCACGCCGGAGCGGCGACGTTGCTATGCTTGCCGATTCATACGCCGCCCCGGTCCGATGTCGCCCGACGTCACCGCAGGCCGACGCGACCGCGAGGGATACGGCGGAACCCGTTCACGCTCTCGCGAGTCCGCGCACGCCTGACCGGGGCCGACGAGACGTGGTACGCCCCCGACGGGCGTGCTGCACACGCAGGGAAGGAGTGGACGTGACCGACACGACGCAGGCCGCCACCTGGCTGACCCAGGAGGCGTACGACCGCCTGAAGGCGGAGCTCGAGCACCTCGAGGGCCCGGGGCGCGCCGAGGTCACCGAGCGGATCGCCGCCGCGCGCGACGAGGGCGACCTCAAGGAGAACGGCGGCTACCACGCCGCCCGCGAGGAGCAGGCCAAGCAGGAGGCCCGCATCCGCGAGCTCAAGGAGAAGCTGCGCAACGTGCAGATCGGCACCCCGCCGGACGACGGCGTCGTGGAGCCGGGCATGGTCGTGACCGCGGTCGTCGCGGGCGACGAGATGACGTTCCTGCTGGGCTCGCGCGAGATCGCCGGGTCCGCCGACATCGAGGTCTTCTCCCCGACGTCGCCCCTCGGCTCCTCGATCAACGGCCGGAAGGTCGGCGACACCGTCGCCTACACCGCGCCGAACGGCCGCGAGATCCCCGTCGAGATCAAGGCCGCGAAGCCGTTCGAGGGCTGAGCCCTCGCGCACCACGCCGAGAGGCCCCGTCCGGCGGACGGGGCCTCTCGGCGTGCCGGGGTCTGCCGGGGGTCAGTGCTCGGCGAGCCGGAAGCCGGCGTCGCGCAGGCGCTGCAGCACCCGGACGCAGTGCTCGGGGCCCTTGGTCTCCACCTGGACCTCGATCTCGACCTCGTCGATCTCCAGGTCCACCCCGGTGCGCACGTGCGACACGTGCATGACGTTGCCGCCCGCCGCCGCGAGCTCCCGCAGCAGGTCGGCCAGCGCCCCGGGCGTGTCCGTGACCCGCACCCGCAGCTGCAGGTAGCGGCCGGACACCGCGAGGCCGTGCCGGACGACGCGCAGCAGCACCAGCGGGTCGATGTTCCCCCCGGACAGCAGCACGACGACCGGGCCCTCCAGGTCGCCCGCGCCGGCGGCCATGACGGCGGCGACGCCCGCGGCGCCCGACGGCTCGACCAGGAGCTTGGCCCGCTCGGCGACGAGCAGCAGCGCCCGGGACAGGTCCTCCTCCGAGACCGTGCGCACCTCGCAGGCGTGCCGGTGCAGCACGTCGAACGGCACCCGGCCCGGGGTGCCCACCGCGATGCCGTCCGCCATCGTGTGCAGCTCGCCGGCGGTCACCGGCTCCCCCGCGACCAGCGACGCCGGGTACGCCGCCGCCCGGGCGGCCTGCACCCCGACCACGCGGACGTGCGGCGCCACCTCGGCGACGACCGCCTGGATGCCCGCCGCCAGGCCGCCGCCGCCGAGCGGCACGACGATCGTCCGGACGTCCGGCACCTGCTCGAGGATCTCCAGGGCCAGCGTGCCCTGCCCCGCGACGATGTCCGCGTGGTCGAACGGGTGGATCAGCACCCGCCCGGTGCGCTCCGCCTCGGCGCGCGCCTCGACCAGCGCCTCGTCGACGCTGTGCCCGTGCAGGCGCACCTCCGCGCCGTACTCCTTGGTGGCGGCGACCTTCGGCAGCGCGGCGTCGACCGGCATGTACACGACGGCGTCCAGGCCGAGCAGCTGAGCCGCCAGCGCGACGCCCTGCGCGTGGTTCCCGGCGCTGGCCGCCACGACGCCGAGCGCCTGCTCCTGCGGCGAGAGCCGGGCCATCCGCACGTACGCCCCGCGGATCTTGAACGAGCCCGCGCGCTGCAGGTTCTCGCACTTGAGCAGCACCGGCGTGCCGGCGATCTGGGACAGGGCCCGCGAGGTCTCCACGGGGGTGCGGGTCGCCACACCGGTCAGCAGGCGCGCGGCAGCCCGGGCGTCGTCGAGGAAGGTCACGTGCGTATCCTCACCCACGCGCGGCGGTGTCCGCGCCGCCCGCCCCCCGCCGGGAGAACATGCCGGGCGGCCGGAGCTCCAGGTGGTCGTCCGTGCCGAGCTGCGGGAACTTGTCGTGGCCGTGCAGGTACAGCACCACCGTGTTGAGCACCGCGGCGATCGGCACCGCGAACAGCGCCCCGACGATGCCCGCCGCCAGTGACCCGGCCGCCACGACCAGCAGCACCGCGACCGGGTGCAGCGACACCGCGTGGCCCATGAGGAACGGCTGCAGGACGTGGCCCTCGACCTGCTGCACCAGCAGCACGACGCCCAGCATGATCAGCGCGACGACCCAGCCCTTGGCGACCAGCGCGACCAGCACGGCGACCGCGCCGGTGGCGATGGCACCGACGATCGGGATGAACGAGCCGACGAACACCAGCGTCGCCAGCGGCACCGCGAGCGGCACCCCGAGGATCGCCGCGCCCAGGCCGATGCCCGTCGCGTCGACGAACGCCACGAGGATCTGCGTGCGCGTGTACCCGGACAGCGTGACGATGCCGCGCCGGCCGGCCTGGTGCACCCGCTCGCGGACCGACAGCGGCAGCAGGCCGACGCCCCACGCCCAGACCGTCCGGCCGTCCAGCAGGAAGAAGAACGTGCAGAACAGGGCGATCAGCGCGCCCGCCGCCACGTGCCCGACCGTCGTCGTCACGGACAGCGCGCCGGACAGCACGGTGTCCACGTTCTCGCTCAGCTGGTCCCGCGCCTGCCCGATGAGCTGGTCCAGCTGGTCGGTGCTCACGTTCAGCGGGCCGTCCGAGAGCCACGCGAGCGCCTCGTCCACGCCCTGCGACGCCTGGTCGGACAGGTCCCCGAACCCGTTGACGATCGACCGGCCCGCCAGCACCACCAGCCCCGCCACCGCCGCGAGCAGCAGCAGCACCGACGTGATCGCCGCCGCCCCGCGCCGGAACCGCAGCACCCGGCGCAGCCACCGCGCCACCGGCGCCAGCAGCACGGACAGCAGCAGCGCGACCGCCACCGACACGACGATCACCTTGAAGTACCCGATGATCCACAGCGCCACCGCGGACGCCGCCGCGATCAGCAGGAACCGCCAGGACCACGCCGCCGCGGCCCGCACCGAGGGCGACACCGACTGCTCCGCGGACCAGCCGCGCGGGGTCGCCCCCGTGGTGAGGTCGCCCTCGTGCAGGACGGGGGCCGGCGGTGCCGGCGGCGTCCCCGCCGGACGTCCCCCGCGGGACCGCGCGCGCCAGCCCCGCTCGGGCCGGCCCGGGGTCGTCATGCCAGCGCCTGCGCCAGGTCGGCCAGCAGGTCGGCCTCGTCCTCGATGCCGACGGACAGCCGCACCAGGTCGTCGGGGACCTCCAGGTCCGTGCCGACCACCGAGCCGTGCGTCATCCGCGCCGGCAGCTCGATGAGCGACTCCACGCCGCCCAGGGACTCCGCCAGCGTGAACACCCGGGTGCGGGCGCACACCTGCGCGGCACGCTCGGCGCTGCCCGCGCGGAACGACACCATGCCGCCGAACCCGGACATCTGCCGGGCCGCCACCTCGTGGTCCGGGTGCGAGTCCAGTCCCGGGTACAGGACCTCGCCGACGTCCTCGCGCTCCGTGAGGAACCGGGCCACCGCCGCGGCGTTCGCGGAGTGCCGGTCCATGCGCACCGCGAGCGTCTTCAGCCCGCGCAGGGTCAGCCAGGAGTCGAACGGACCCGCGACCGCGCCCGAGGCGTTCTGGTGGAACGCCACCGCGTCCGCCAGCGAGGTGGAGCCCGTCGGCCCCTCGAGCCCCACCGGGAGCTGCGCGCCGTCCGCGACGACCAGGGCACCGCCCACGACGTCCGAGTGCCCGCCGATGTACTTCGTCGTCGAGTGCACCACGACGTCCGCGCCCAGCGCGATCGGCTGCTGCAGGTACGGCGTCGCGAACGTGTTGTCCACGACGAGCACCGCCCCGGCGGCCCGCGCGTGCGCGGCGAGCGCCGCGATGTCCGAGACGCCCAGCAGCGGGTTCGTCGGGGTCTCCACCCACACGAGCTTCGTCTCCCCCGGCCGGATCGCGGCGAGCACCGCGTCGGGGTCCGACAGGTGCACCGGCGTGTGCTCGACGCCCCAGGGCCCGAACACCCGGGCGATCAGCCGGTACGTGCCGCCGTACGCGTCGTCCGGCACCACGACGTGGTCGCCCGGGCGCAGCACCGCACGCAGCAGCGTGTCCTCCGCCGCGAGCCCCGACGCGAACGCGAACCCCGCGCCACCGCCCTCCGCGGCCCGCAGGGCCTCCTCCAGCGCCGCGCGGGTCGGGTTGCCGGAGCGGGAGTACTCGTACCCGCCGCGCAGCCCCCCGACGCCGTCCTGCTTGTACGTCGAGACCTGGTAGATCGGGGTCACCACCGCGCCCGTGGCCCCGTCGGGCTCCTGGCCCGCGTGGATCGCCCGGGTCGCGAAGCCGGCGGACGACCAGTCGCCGTCGTCGGTGTGCGCGCCGAGGTCGCCGGAACCGGGCAGGGTGGGGTGCGTCTCGTCAGTCACGCACCCCAGGCTAGAGGCACTCGCCCAGACTGCAGGATCGGACTGGGCGGGGCGACCCTGCGCGCGTGGATCCTGCAGTCTCGGCGGGGGCCTCGGGGGAACACCCGCGCCCGCGCACCGGTTGAGAGCGTCGGAGCCGAGGAAGGGAGACACCCATGAGCTGGCTGTTCGGATCCGCCCTCAAGTCGACGATGGTGGACCCGTCGCGCGCGCTGAAGGGCCGCGACGGCTACGCGTACCACGTCCCCGCCACGCACACCGTGCTGGGGACGCCGCTGCAGGGCCCGTGGCCCGAGGGCACCCGCACGATCACCCTGGGCCTGGGCTGCTTCTGGGGCGCGGAGCGCGCGTTCTGGCAGCTGCCGGGCGTGGTCTCGACGTCGGTGGGCTACCAGGGCGGGTTCACGCCGTACCCGACGTACGAGGAGGTCTGCACCGGCCTGACCGGGCACGCCGAGATGGTCCAGGTCGCGTACGACCCGGCGGTGATCTCGGACGCCGACCTGCTGCGCGCCTTCTGGGAGTCGCACGACCCGACGCAGGGGTACCGGCAGGGCAACGACGTCGGAACCCAGTACCGGTCGGCCGTCTACCCGACGACCCCGGAGCAGGAGGCTGCGGCGCGGGAGACCCTCGCGGCGTACCAGGAGCGGCTGACCCGCGCCGGGTACGGCGAGATCACCACGGAGATCCGGCCCGCCGCGGAGGCCGGGACGTACTACTACGCCGAGGACTACCACCAGCAGTACCTCGACAAGAACCCGAACGGGTACTGCGGGCTCGGCGGCACGGGCGTGTCCTGCCCGCGTCCCCTGGACGCGTGACCGCCGGCGCCGGGACGGGGCGGCCGATCTCGACCGGACGGCCCTGTCCCGGCGCACGCCCCGCCCGCTAGCGTCGCGGGCATGGGCCGACGTGAGGAGCACCGCGCCGCGCTGCGCGCGCTCGACGACGACGTCCGCGCGTACCTGGCGGCGCACTCGGGGCTGCCGGGGCCGCGCGGGAACCTCGAGCTGATCGACGCGTTCGCGGACGTCGCCCCCGGACCGCTCGTCCGGGCGCTCGCCGACGACGCCGACGAGTACCTGCGCTGCTGCGGGACCGCCGGGCTCGGGCGGCTGCTCCTCGAGGCCCGCGGCCGACCCGACGCCGACGACCTGGGCGCCCTGCTCCGGGAGCGGGCCGCCGACCCGCTGTGGCGGGTCCGGGAGGCGACCGCGATGGCGCTCCAGCGGATCGGGGACGACGACCCCGCGACGCTCCGGACCCTCGTCGCGGACTGGGTCCGCGACCCGCACCCGCTGGTCCGCCGCGCCGCCGTCGCCGGCGTCTGCGAGCCGCGCCTGCTCCGCGACCCCGCGACGGCCGCGGCGGCGCTGGACGCCTGCGCCGTGGCGACCGCGGGCCTCGCGGCCGTGCCCCCGGACGCTCGTCGCGATCCCGACGTGCGCACGCTGCGCCAGGCGCTCGGCTACTGCTGGAGCGTGGCCGTCGCGGGCGACCCGGCCGCGGGGCTCCCGGCGTTCGCGGCGCTGCGGGCGGGCGCGGGCGACGACGCCGACGTCGCGTGGGTCGTCCGGGAGAACGAGAAGAAGTCCCGCCTGCGCCGCCTGCTCGACTGACCGGCCCGGCCCGGCGCCACCCGGTCCGGGCGGCGCCGGCCCCGCACCGACGTCCCGACGCCCGCCCCGAGGAGCCGCCCGTGCCGACCCCGCCGCCCGCCGCGTCCCCCAGGCCCGCGACGCCGCCGGCGCCCGGCGCCCGCGCGGCCCGCCGCGACCGCCGCATCGCGGGGACCGCCCTCGCCCTCGTGCTGCCCGCGGTCCTCGCCGGCGGCGGCTGCGGCCCGGCGACGGCCCGGCCCCCGGACGCGGCGATCGCCGTCGACGGACCGGACTGCACGGCGACGGAGGTCCTCGGGGGCCTCGGCGTGGTCCCGCCGGAGGGCCACGACCGGCCGGCTCCGGCAGCGGGCTCGGTCCCCGCGGGGTTCGAGCCCGTCGCGGCGGTGCACTGCCGCGGCCCGCTCGACGCCCCGGTGGCGCTCGTCGAGCCGCCCGACCTCCGGGCGACGATCCCCGCGGCGCCGACCGCGGATGCCGTGCCGCCGGAGTCGACGACGCCCCCGGACGCCGCCCCCGTGACGGTCGTCGAGGCCCGGCTCGAGGGCGACCTGGGCCCGCTGCTCGGCGTCCTCGCCCGGCCGAGCCAGGTCGCCCCGCCCGGCCAGGCGTGCCCGGCGATGTGGGAGTCGCAGCCGCAGGTCTACCTGGTCGACGCGGACGGGCGCGCGGTGCGGGTGCGCTGGCCGTCCGACGTCTGCGGCTTCCTGCTCGACGGCGTGACCCGCCCGCTGGGCGCGCTGGAGGTCGTGCGGACGGTCACCCGCACCGTCGACGGCGCCTGAGGGCCGCGCCCCGCGGGGTCAGGCCGCCGCGAGCGCCCGGAGCGCGATCTGCACCGCGTGGTCGAACAGCTGCTCGCGCTCGGCGGCGGACAGCTCGGCGGCCTGGAACGTGAAGTCCGAGATCGACATGATCGCCAGCGCCTCGGCCTGCTCCCGGTCGGCGACGGCGTACAGGCCGGCGGCCTCCATCTCGACCGCGAGCGTGCCGTGCGCGACGAGCGCCTCGGTGAGCTGCGGGCGGGCCGCGTAGAACGAGTCCGAGGTGAACACCGGGCCGGCGTGCACGCGCGCGCCCGGGACGTCGGCCGCGGCGGCGAACGCGGCGGCGGCGAGCCCGAAGTGGGGGACGTGCGAGTAGTGCAGCCCGGGGATGCGGTGCTCGCTGACGCCGGAGTCCGTGTGCGCGGCGGTCGCGATGACGACGTCGCCGAGCTCGAGGTGCCGCTGCATGCCGCCCGCGGTGCCGATGCGGACGATGCGCCGCACGTCGTAGAACCGGAACAGCTCGGTGGCGTAGATCGAGATCGACGGCACGCCCATGCCGGACGCCATGACCGACACGGGGCGGCCCTGCCAGGTGCCGGTGTAGCCGAGGACGCCGCGCACCTCGGTCACGAGGCGGGCGTCCTCCAGCACGGTCTCCGCGATGCGGGTCGCGCGACGCGGGTCGCCCGGCATGAGGACGTCGGGGGCGAAGGCGCCGGGCTCGGCGGAGATGTGCGGCGTGGGCATGGCGGGGCTCCTGGGTCGTGGCGGTGGGGGGTGCCGGACGCCGCGCCGCCGCCCGGCGCGGTGGGGCGGCGGGCGGCGGCGCGGGACGTGCTCGGGACGTGCTCGGGTCAGTGCGTGCCGACGATGTCGACGACGAACACCAGCGTGTCGCCGCCGCGGATGCCGGCCTGCGGCACGCCGCGGTCGCCGTAGCCGAGGTGCGGCGGGATCGACAGCAGCACGCGGGAGCCGACCGGCTGCCCGACGAGGCCCTCGTCCCAGCCGCCGATCACGGCGCCGACGCCGATCGGGAACGAGATCGAGGACCCGCGGTCGTACGAGTTGTCGAAGACGTGCCCGTTCCAGGACTGGCCCAGGTAGTGCACCTCCAGGTCGTCGCCGGCCTCGACGAGCGCGCCGTCACCGGGCGACAGGACGACGACCTCGAGCTCGGCGGGGGCGTCGCCCTCGGGGAACGTCAGGGTCGGCTTCTCACCGAACGAACCGGTGGCCTCGGGCAGGGTGGACATGACGTCTCCTTGGTCGTGGGCTGAACTCCCCCATCCTGCCGCCTACCCGGCCCGCGCGGCCAACGCGCGCACGGCGGGCCCGCGCAGCAGCGGCACGACGGCCAGCACGATCCCCGCCCCGAGCACCGCCCCGGCGAGGACGTCGTGCGGCAGGTGCGCCCCCTGCGCGACCCGCGCCCCGGCGACGAGCACGGCGAGCAGCACCGCGGGCGCCGTGGCCCACCGCACCCCGGCCGCGGCGGCGGTCAGGGCCACCGTCACCGCGAGCGCCACCGCGACCGTCGTGTGGTTCGACGGGAACGACCAGTCCCCGCGCGCCGGGCAGTCCGCGACAGCGGCGAGGTCCCAGCAGCCGCGCGGCTGCCGGACGACGCCCTTGAGGCCCTCGCTCACCAGGTAGGCGCCCGCCGAGGCGCCCACGCCCAGCGCCGCGGTGACGAGGACGGCCGCCCCGGAGCGCCCCCGGCCCGCCGTGCCCGCCGCCGCGACCACGCCGAGCAGCACGAGCAGCGCGAGCACGCCCCCCGCCGCGGCGGCGTCCAGGCCCGGCAGGTCGCCCGTGCGCGCCACGACCGCGAGGTACAGCGCCTCGCTCGGGGCGCGCAGCAGGCGGGCGGCCGCGACGGCCAGCGCGGTGCCGAGCAGGACGAGCCCGGCGCGCGCCCCGGCGAGCGGCGGCTCGGCACGGTCCGCGCGGTCGGCACGGTCCGCGCGGTCGGATCCGGCGGGGGTCGAGGTCGGTGCGGTCATGTCCACCGACGCTAGGCAGCGCCGCCCCGTCCCCGCGTCCGCCCCCGGGACCGGGCCGGGCCGCCGGCGTCCACCCCCGGCCGCACGCGCGGCCTCCGCCCCGCGGCGGTCCCGCCCGGGTTAGCGTCGTCCCGGCGGGCGAGGGGCGCCCGCCGGGACGGGAGCACCGATGTCGCTGACCACGTGGGCCGGGAACCGCACCTACGCCGCCGCGCGCGTGCACGAGCCGCGCACGGTCGAGGAGGTGCAGGAGGTCGTCGCCGGGGCGCGACGGGTGCGGGCGCTCGGCACGCGGCACTGCTTCAACGACCTCGCGGACACCGAGCACGACCTGGTGCGCCTCGACGCCCTCGACCCCGACGTCCGGGTGGACGCCGCCGCCCGCACGGTCACCGTCGCGGCCGGCACCCGGTACGGCACGCTGGCACGCGCGCTGCACGCGCAGGGGTGGGCGCTGCACAACCTCGCGTCGCTGCCGCACATCTCGGTGGCCGGCGCGGTCGCGACCGCCACGCACGGGTCCGGCGACCGGTCCCGGAACCTCGCCGCCGCCGTCGCCGGGCTGGACCTCGTGACCGCCGACGGCTCGCTGCGCCAGCTGACCCGCGCCGACCCGGACCTCGCGGGCGCCGTCGTCGGGCTCGGGGCCCTGGGCGTGGTCGTGCGGGTGACGCTGGACGTCGAGCCGACGTACGACGTGGCGCAGGAGGTGCACACCGACCTGCCGTGGGAGGCCGTCGCGGAGCACCTGGACGAGATCACCGGCTCCGCGGACTCGGTCAGCCTGTTCACCGACTGGACCGGCCCGGCCGTGAACCAGGTGTGGCGCAAGACCCGGCTCGCCCCGGGCGCCACCCACGAGCCGCGCGCCGACCTGTTCGGCGCCCGCCCCGCGACCGGCCCGCTGCACCCGCTGCCCGGGATCGACCCCGTGAACTGCACCCAGCAGCTCGGCGTCCCCGGCCCGTGGCACGAGCGGCTGCCGCACTTCCGCCTGGAGTTCACGCCGAGCAACGGTGATGAGCTGCAGTCCGAGTACCTCGTCCCGCGCGAGCGCGCGGTCGAGGCGATCGCGGTGCTGCGCGCGCTGGGCCCGGTCGTCGCGCCGCTGCTGCAGGTCGCCGAGATCCGCACCGTCGCGGCGGACGACCTGTGGCTGAGCAGCGCGTACGGCGGCGACCGCGTGGGCCTGCACTTCACGTGGCTGCCGCGGCAGCCCGAGGTCGAGGCGGTGCTGCCGCGGATCGAGGCCGCGCTCGCGCCGCTCGGGGCGCGGCCGCACTGGGGCAAGCTGTTCGCCTCCGTGGGCGTGCCCGGGTCGGACCCGCGCGACCTGTACCCCCGGCTCGACGACTTCCGGGCGCTGGCGGCCCGCCTCGACCCGGAGGGCACGTTCCGGAACGCGTTCGTCGACCGGCACGTCCTGGCCGGCTGAGCCCCCCCGGCGCCCGACGCGCGCCGCGCCGCTCAGCGCGCCAGGAACGCCAGCAGGTCGTGCCGTGTCAGCACCCCGACGGGCTGGCCGTCGTCCACCACCATGAGCGCGTCGTGCTTCTGCAGCGCGTCCCGGGCGGAGTCGACGGTCTCGCCGGAGCCGATCAGCGGCAGGGCCGCGGACATGTGCCGGTCCACCCGGTCGGACAGGGCCGCGGCACCGGAGAACACCGCGTCCAGCAGCTCGCGCTCGGACACCGCGCCGGCGACCTCGCCGATCTTCACCGGCGGCTCGGCCCCGACGACGGGCATCTGCGAGACGCCGTACTCCTGGAGGATCTCGATGGCGTCGCGGACGGTCTCGTTCGGGTGCGTGTGCACGAGGGCGGGCAGGCTGCCGTCCTTGGTGCGCAGCACGTCGCCGACGGTCGCGCCCTGGTCGGCGTCGAGGAACCCGTAGGAACGCATCCACCGGTCGTTGAAGATCTTCGACAGGTAGCCCCGGCCGCTGTCGGGCAGCAGGACGACGACGACGGCGCGCGCCGCGGCCTCCGGGTCCTCGTCCTGCAGGCGCCGGGCCAGGCGCAGGGCGCCCTCGACGGCCATGCCGCAGGAGCCGCCGACCAGCAGCGCCTCCTCGCGGGCGAGGCGCCGGGTCATCGCGAACGAGTCGGCGTCCGAGACCGCGATGATCTCGTCCGGCACCGACGGGTCGTAGGCGGCCGGCCAGAAGTCCTCGCCGACGCCCTCCACCAGGTACGGCCGCCCGTCCCCGCCGGAGTACACCGACCCGAGCGGGTCGATCCCGACGACGCGCACCCGGCCGCCGTCGGCCTCGGGGCGGTCGGCCGACGCGTCGTGCAGGTACCGGCCGGTGCCGGTGATCGTGCCGCCGGTGCCCACGCCCGCGACGAAGTGCGTGACCCGGCCGTCGGTGTCGGACCAGATCTCCGGCCCCGTGGACGTGTAGTGGCTCGCGGGGCCGTTGACGTTGGCGTACTGGTTCGGCTTCCAGGCACCCTCGATCTCGGTGACCAGCCGGTCCGAGACGGAGTAGTAGGAGTCCGGGTGGTCCGGCGGCACCGCGGTCGGCGTGACGACGACCTCGGCGCCGTACGCGCGCAGCACGTCGCGCTTGTCCTCGGAGACCTTGTCCGGGCAGACGAACACGCAGCGGTAGCCCTTGCGCTGCGCGACCAGCGCCAGGCCGACGCCGGTGTTGCCGCTCGTGGGCTCGACGATCGTCCCGCCGGGCTTCAGCTCGCCCGACGCCTCGGCGGCCTCGATCATCTTCAGCGCGATGCGGTCCTTGGCCGACCCGCCCGGGTTGAGGTACTCGACCTTGGCCAGGATCGTCGCGGACAGCCCGGCGGCGACGGCGTTCAGCCGGACGAGCGGGGTGTTCCCGACGAGCTCGGAGATGTGCTGCGCGTACTTCACGGTGCTCCAGACGGCTGAACGGCGGCGGGACGCGCGACGGCCCCGCCGTCCAGCCTAGGGCCGGGCGTCGGGGCCGTCGTCGTGGGGTGCTAGTCGCGACCCTGCAGGATCGCGAGGATGCGCAGGATCTCGAGGTACAGCCAGACCAGCGTGACGATGAGGCCGAAGGCGGCGGACCAGGCCATCCTGGCCGGGGCACCCTGGTCGACGCCGCGCTTGATGGCGTCGAAGTCCATGATCAGGCTGGCGGCGGCGAGGCCGACGGCGACGAGGCCGGCGATGACGCCGACCGGGCCCTCGCGCAGCGGGCCGAAGCCGTCGCTCGGGACGAAGAACATCATGACGACGTTCACCAGCGAGTACGCCAGGTAGCCGACCATCGCGATGAGCAGCCAGCGCGTGAACTTCGGGGTGACCCGCACGCGGCCGGACTTGAACAGGAACAGCGCGGCGCCGAAGGTCGCGAACGTCGCGATCACGGCCTGCAGCACGATCGGCTGCACGTTCTGGCCGTCGAACGTCATGTTCTGGAACGCCAGGCTGATCCCGCCGAGGAACACGCCCTGCGCGACCGTGTACAGCGTGATGAGCAGCGGGCTCGGCTCGCGCTTGAACGCGTTGACCAGGCCGAGCACCAGGCCGACGATCGCGCCGAGCGGCCAGATGCCGGGCGCGAGGTTCCACGTCGCCGCGGCGACCACGACGAGCAGCGCGAGCAGCCCGCCGGTCTTGACGATGACGTCGTCGTACGTGAGGCGCCCGGTGTCCCGGGTCGTCGCGGACGGCGCGCCGTACATCTGCTCGAGGGTCGACGCCTCGATCACGGGACCGGTGGCACCCCCGAGCGTCCCCGTCGGCGCGCCCTGCTGCACGCGGCCGCCGCGCTTGCCGCGGGCGCGCGGGTCGCCGAAGACGGCACTGTTGTTGAACACCGGGTTGGTCATCGGTCCTCCATGGTCGGTTCGCGATCGAGCCGGCAGTGGTTCACCAGCCTAGAACGCCGCGACCGCTCAGGAAGTTCCCGCAGCCGGACCGCCGACTTCGGTCCGAGGCCGCCACCCCCGGGGTCATCCGTGAGGTGGACCCCCGTCCTCCCGGTGGGCGAGCCCCGCGCCCCGCAGGTTCGGCCGCACGGGCGTTCCGGCCGCGAGCCCGGGTCCGTAGGTTCGTGGTGTACCGGATGACCACCCTGTGAGGACACGATGATCGAGGCACGAGGACTGACCAAGAGGTACGGGAAGAAGACGGCCGTGGCCGGCATCGACTTCTCCGTGCAGCCCGGCAAGGTCACCGGCTTCCTCGGCCCGAACGGGGCCGGCAAGTCGACGACCATGCGGATGATCATGGGCCTGGACCGCCCCACGGCCGGCACCGTGACCGTGAACGGCCGCCCCTACGCGCAGCTGACGTCGCCGCTGACCGAGGTCGGCGCGCTGCTGGACGCCAAGGCGGTGCACTCCGGCCGCTCGGCGACGAACCACCTGCGCGCGGTCGCCGCGACGCACGGCATCGGCCGCAAGCGGGTCGACGAGGTCATCGAGATGACCGGCCTGCAGGCGGTCGCCGGCAAGCGGGTCGGCGGCTTCTCCCTCGGCATGGGCCAGCGGCTCGGCATCGCCGCCGCCCTGCTCGGGGACCCGCGCACGCTGATCCTCGACGAGCCGGTCAACGGCCTGGACCCCGAGGGCGTGCTCTGGGTGCGCAACCTCGTCAAGCACCTGGCGTCCGAGGGCCGGACGGTGTTCCTGTCCTCGCACCTCATGAGCGAGATGGCCCTGACCGCCGACCACATCCTGGTGATCGGCCGCGGCCGGATCATCGCGGACGCCCCGGTGTCCGACATCGTCGCCGGGGCCTCCGGCACCCGCGTCCGGGTGCGCAGCCCGCAGGCGGGCCGGCTCGCGGAGCTGCTCCGCGGCCCCGAGACGACCGTGACCTCCGTGGAGGCCGGCCTCATCGAGGTCGTGGGCGCGTCCGCGCAGGACGTCGGCGAGCTCGCCGCCCGCAACGCGGTGGTCCTGCACGAGCTGACCCCCGTGGCGGCGTCGCTCGAGGCGGCCTACATGTCGCTGACCGCCGACGACGTCGAGTACCACTCCGCGCCCACCGGGGCCGGCACCACCCTGTCCGACACCACCCCCGCCAGCACCCCCGAGGAGGCCCGGCGATGAGCGCCACCGCCACCGTCCCCGCCACCCGCGCCGCCGCCCGCCCGGCGGGCGACCTCCGGGTGACGTTCCCCCGGCTCGTGCGGTCGGAGTGGATCAAGCTCTGGTCGGTCCGGTCCACCTGGTGGGTGCTGCCCATCACGGTGATCGCGCAGACCGGCATCGCGTGGATGATCGCGCACTTCGGCATGCAGGAGATCCGCGCCTCGGGCGCCGACCTGGGCCGCTTCGGCGCCGGCGAGGTCGTCGGGGGCATCCAGTTCTCGCAGCTCGCGATCTGCGTGCTCGCCGTCCTGACGATCACCGGCGAGTACTCGACCGGCATGATCCGCAGCACGCTGTCCACCTCGCCGACCCGCACGCCCGCGCTGCTGGCCAAGGGGCTGGTGACGGTCGCGGTCGCCTTCGTCACCGGTGTCGTCGCGACCGCGCTGTCCTGGCTCGTGACGTACCTCGTCCTCGACCCGTCGACCCGCGTGGACCTCGCGGACACGGAGAACCAGCGCATCCTGCTCGGCGCCCCGCTGTACCTGGCGGCGATCGCGCTGCTCGCGTTCGGGATCGGCGCGATGCTCCGGCACTCGGCGGGCGCGCTCGCCACGGTCCTCGGCCTGCTGCTGGTGGTCGAGGGGATCTTCGCGAGCATCCCGTGGACGTTCTTCGAGAAGGTCTCGCCCTACCTGCCGATGTCCGCGGGCAGCCAGCTCGTCCAGTCGGCCAACCCCGAGGCCGTGCTGTCGCCCTGGCAGGGCTACGGCGTCCTCCTCGCCTGGGGTGTCGTGGCGTTCGCCGGCGCCGCGGTCCTCATCAAGCGCCGGGACGCCTGAGCCCCGCCGCCTCTGGCACAGTGGCCCCGCCCCCATCCCCGGGGCGGGGCCACGCCGTTCCCCCAGCCCGACGCCCCGCCGAGACCCCGAGGAGGACCCGCTGAGCCAGGACCACGGCCGGCTGCCGGTCGCCTCGTTCACCGAGCTCGACGCCCGGCGCCTCGGCCGGGTGCGGCGCTACTTCGCGCAGCACCCCCGGGCGTCGGACGTCGTCGTCTGCCTGGCGTTCGTGCTCGGCAGCATCTCGGAGGTCGGCGAGGGCGTCTCGAGCCTCGTCCAGGTGTCCGCCGAGCAGCGCGGCGCGGGCGCCGCGGTGGGCTCGATGGTGCTCACCGCGCTCGGGGTGGTGACGCTGTGGTTCCGCCGCCGGTGGCCGATCCGGGTCGCCGGGACGACGGCGCTGCTGGCCGTCGCGCACGTGCTGGTCGCGGGCGGGATCGGCGGCTTCGGGATGGGGTTCGCGCTGGCGCTCTACGTGGTGGCGGCGACCCGGCCGCAGCGCACCGGCTGGGTGGTGCTGGCGGGGGCCACCGTGCTCGTCACCGGGTCGCTGCTGGTGTGGGGTGTCGACGGCGCCACCGGGCGGACCGCGGCCCCGGTCGTCATCACCGCGCCCGACGGCACGGTGCTCGAGGACTCCGCCGGCCCGTCGACCGCGTCCGACGTGTCGACGTTCCTCGTGCTGGGCCTGATCGCCATGGCCGTGGGCGCGAACGTGCGGGGCCGGCGGCTGCACACCCGCAGCCTGGTGGACCGGCACCAGCAGCTCGTGGAGGCCGGCGAGCAGCAGACGAAGCTCGCCGCGGCCGCCGAGCAGACCCGCATCGCGCGGGAGATGCACGACGTGGTCGCGCACGGCCTGACCGTGATGATCGCCCTGTCCGACGGCGCCCGGGTCGCGGTCCGCCGCTCCCCCGACGACGCGGAGCGGGCCCTGGACCTGCTCTCCGAGACCGGGCGCTCCGCGCTGGCGGACATGCGGCGGATGCTCGGCGTGCTGCGCGGCGCGGACGTCCCGCTGGAGCCGCAGCCCGGGACCCAGGACCTGGAGTCGCTGGTGCAGCAGTTCCGCGCCGCGGGGCTGACGGTGCACCTGACGACGGCCGGCCCGCCGCTGCCGTCCGACGCGGGGCTGGCGCTGACCGTGTACCGGGTGGTGCAGGAGTCGCTGACGAACGCGCTGCGGCACGCCGGCCCCGGCAGCCGGGTCGACGTCCTCGTCCGGCACGGCGAGAGCCGGGTGGGCATCGAGGTGGTGGACGACGGCAACGGCGCGGCGCCCGTGGCGGAGCCCCCGTCGGCCGGCCCCGGCCTGCGCGGCCGGCTCAGCGAGCGCCTGGGCACCACGCCCGAGGCGCGCACCGACGCGGACCCCGTGACGACGGCGGCGCCCGCACCGGTGCCGACGGTGCCCGGCGTGACGCCGCCGCCCGTGCGGACCGGCCGCGGCCTGGTGGGCATGCGGGAGCGCGCCGCGGTCTACCGTGGCACCGTGACCGCGGGTCCGTACCGCGCCGGCTGGCGCGTGCACGTGGAGCTGCGCACCGACGACACCGCCCCGACCGACCCCGAGGAGCACCCGTGACCGAGACCCCCGCGCGCAGCGGGCCGATCCGGGTGCTGCTGGTCGACGACCAAGCCCTGCTACGGATGGGCTTCCGCCTGGTGCTGGACGACGAGGAGGACCTGACCGTCGTCGGGGAGGCCGGCGACGGCACGGAGGCCCTGCGGCAGGTCGCGGCGCTCGAGCCCGACGTCGTGCTGATGGACGTCCGGATGCCCGGGATGAACGGCATCGAGGCGACCGAGCGGATCGTGGCGTCCGGGGCGTCCTCCCGGGTGCTCATCCTCACGACGTTCGACCTGGACGAGTACGCGTTCGCCGCGCTGCGCGCCGGGGCCAGCGGCTTCCTGCTCAAGGACGCCCGGCCGGCGGAGCTCACGGCCGCGATCCGCGCGGTGGCCACCGGTGACGCCGTGGTGTCGCCGCGGGTCACCCGCCGGATGCTCGAGCTGTTCGCCGAGGAGCTGCCGGGCGAGGGACCCGCCGAGGCCCCGCGGGGGGACGCGCGGCTGGCCGAGCTCACCCAGCGCGAGCGCGAGGTGCTGCTCGCCGTGGCGGAGGGGCTGTCGAACGCGGAGGTCGCCGAGCGGCTGTTCCTGTCGGAGGCCACCGTGAAGACCCACGTGGGGCGGATCCTCGCGAAGCTCGGCGTGCGGGACCGGGTGCAGGCCGTGGTGTTCGCGTACGAGTCGGGCCTCGTCGGTCGCTGACGCGGCGCCGGCCGGGCGCGGCGCCGGCCGTGGCGCGGCGGCTCAGGCCTCGCCGATCGCCTCCTCCGGCGTGCCCTCCACCGCCCGGGCCGCGCGGTCCCACTGCCGCCAGGTCAGGCGCTCCCCCACCGCGGTCGCCATGCCCTGGCCCTTCCAGGCGAACACCGCCACGCCGACGACCAGCACGCCGGCACCGACCCAGTAGGGCGCGGTCGCGCTCAGCGGGTGCAGCAGGCCGGCGATCACCGGCGCCGGCGCGGCGAAGCCCCAGCGGACCAGGTTGAACGCGGCCGTCGTCGTCCGGCGCTCGGCACCGCCGATGCCGAGCGCGAGGTCGGTGAGGTTGGCGTTCGCGATGCCCATGCACACGCCGGCGAGCACGAGCACGGCCACGGACTCCGCGGTGCCGGCGCTGGTCGCGAGCAGCACCAGGGCGACCAGCAGGCCGGCGAGCGCGACGCCGACGGTGGCCACGGCCCCGACGCGGTGCGCGAGGCGGTGGCCGACGACCAGGATGCCCACGGCGAGCCCGACGCCCCAGGCGGTGAACACCAGGCCGAGCGGGACGACGTCGAGCCCGAGGAAGACCGGGGTGTAGCCCAGCACGACGAAGAACACGAAGTTGTACGCGGCGGTCACGACGCACAGCGTGCGGAACGCGGGCCGGCGGTACGGCTGCACCACGTCGCGCAGCCGCAGCGGGGTCGGCGGGTCCTGCGGGTCGCGGAGCCGGGTGATGGACATCGCCAGCGCGACGAGCATGAACACGCCGCACGCGGCGAACGGCACCCGCCAGGAGATCTGCCCGAGCAGGCCGCCGATCAGCGGGCCGACCGCGAAGCCGAGTCCGACGCAGGTCTCGAACAGCTCGACCACCCACTCGCGGTCGGAGGCGAGCGCGACGAGCAGCACCATCGCGGTGGCGAAGAACATGGCGTTGCCCAGCCCCCAGAGCCCGCGCAGCACGGCGAGCTCCGCGATGTTCCCCGACAGCGCGGCGAGCACCGCGGCGGCCGCCACGACCGTGACGCCCGTCGCGAGCACGGCGCGGTAGCCGAACCGGCCGGTCGCGATGACGGCCGGGATCATGCCGACCGCCATGACGACGAGGTAGGCGGTGAACAGCAGCTCGATCTGCCAGGTGGACGCGCCGATCTCGGCGCCGATGACCGGCAGGATCGGGTCCACCACGGCGATGCCGGCGATCGCGAAGAACGCGGTGAGGGCGGTGGCGTAGATGGCGGTGCGGTGCGGTTCGGGGTGCCGGCTGGGCATGCGGGTTCCTCGGGAGTCGGCGGCGGGGTTTATCTGCATCATACAGATATCGTCCCCAGGACGCCGTGGCAGACTGCGCACGGCCGACCGACGCGAGGGGACCCATGGACGACGCCGTGCGCACGATCGAGGCCCAGGTGGCCATGCTGCTGCGCCTGTCCGACCGCACCCGCCGCTCGGCCACGCGCCGGTCGGGCGAGCTCGAGCGCTCCGCGTACCTCGTGCTCGGCGTGCTCGTGGAGGGCGGCGCGGCCAGCGTGAACGCGATCGCGGACGCGCTGCGCCTCGACCCGTCCACGGTGACCCGCCAGGTGCTCGCGATGGAGCAGGCCGGGCACGTGACGCGCGGGACCGACCCCGCGGACGGCCGGGTGACCGTCGTGGCCGCGACCCCCGAGGGGGTGGCCGCCCTCGGGCGCACCCGGGACGAGCGCGCCCGGCTGTACGGGGAGATCCTCGCGACGTGGACGGACGGCGACCGCGCCGACCTGGCCCGGCTGCTCACGCGGCTGAACGCCGACGTCGACACCTGGGGCCGTGCCCACCCGGGTCGCTGAAGGGGTTCGCCGCGGGTCTGCGTGACGTCCCGCGCCGCGAGCACCTACGCTCGACCACGGCGCACCGGCCACGCCCCCGGGCCGTGGCGCCCGCGAACCCGCGCCGCTCCCGTCCGGCACCCGACCACCCGGAAGGTGCTCCCGCGTGACCTCATCCGACCCCGCCGTCGACCCCGCCGCCCCGCCGCGCAAGGGCCGCACCGCGCTGCGCGCGACCGTCCTGCGCACCGAGCACCTCACGCCGGCCATGGTCCGCGTCACGCTCGGCGGCCCCGGTCTGGCCGGGTTCGCGCCGTCGCCGTACGCCGACTCGTACGTCAAGCTCGTGCTGCTCCCGGGCGTCGGCCGCACGCCGTCCGGCGCCGACGTCCTGGCGGCGTGGACCACCCCGGAGGGCGTCGTGGACCTCGCGGCCGCCCGGGAGGCGCTGCCGCCCGAGCACCAGCCGCGGCTGCGGACGTACACCGTGCGCGCCTACGACGACCTGGAGCTCACCGTCACGCTGGACGTGGTGGTCCACGGCGCCGAGGGGCTCGCCGGGCCCTGGGCCGCCACCGCGCTGCCGGGCGACGAGATCGCCGTGGTCGGCCCCGGCGGCGGGTACAGCCCGGACGTGACGGCCGACCACCACCTGCTGGTCGGGGACGCCTCGGCGCTGCCGGCGGTCGCCGTCGCGCTGGAGCGGCTCTCCGACGACGCCGCCGGGGTCGCGGTGCTCGAGGTCGCCGACCGGGCGGAGGAGGTCCCGCTGCGCGTGCCCGACGGCGTCGCGCTGCGCTGGGTGCACACGGGCGACGCCGCCCCCGGCGCGCGGCTGGTCGAGGCCGTGCGGGCGCTGCCCTGGCCGGGCGGCCGGGTGCACGCCTTCGTGCACGGCGAGGCGGGCGCGGTCCGCGAGCTGCGGCACCACCTGCGCGTCGAGCGCGGGCTCGCCACGGGCGACCTGTCGATCTCCGGCTACTGGCGGCTCGGCGCGGACGACGAGGGCTGGCGCGCCGGCAAGCGCGAGTGGCTGCGCCGCATCGAGGACGACGAGGCGGCCGCGGGGCTGGACTGAGTCAGCCGTCCGCGGCGCCGCCCGCGGCCAGGTGCCAGGGCCGCTCCGGGTCCGTGGCCCGCGCCCCGGCCACCACCTCGACGGCGTAGGTCGCCGGCGGCGGGCCGTCCGGCACGGGCCCGAGGTAGCGGTGGCCGGTCAGCCGGCACCACGCGGGCAGGTCGACCGGTGCGACCGGGTCGGACGTCGTCAGGTGCACGACGGTGCCGGGCGCGAGCTCGCGGGCGCGGTCGCGCAGCAGCACGAGCAGCCGCGCGCAGCCCAGGTCCCCGCCGTCGATGTGCACCGTCACGGGAGCCGACCGTACCCGCTCAGCGCTGGTGCACGACCCCCGCGACGAGGCCGGCCGCGACCTCCCGGGTGTCCCGGTGGGTCGCCGCGGAGCGCAGGTACGCCAGCGCCTCGGTGGCGTCGCAGTGCCGCTGCGCCATCACGACGCCGACGGCCCGGTCGATCAGCGGCTGGGAGCGGCTGCACGCGAGCAGGTCGTCCATCGTGTGCGCGAGGGCGATCACCTCGTCGCGCGCGACGACGACGGACGCGATGCCCTCCGCGAGGCCGACCGCCCGCGTCGCGGCGGTCCCCCAGACGCACGGGCGCCGGCCGTACAACGACAGGTAGACGGTGACGTCCCGGTGCGTGCCGGTGACCACCGCCGCCGACCGGTAGCCCTGCACGCGGCACGCGTGCGCCCACACCGGCCAGCGGGCGGTGGCCGCGGCGTCGTCCAGGTCCTCGATCAGCACCGGCCCGGCCGTCGTCCGCACGTCGTAGCGCGGGCCCTGGCGGTGCCGGTCCTGCGCCGCGTCGCAGCGCGCGGCGGACACCGAGGCGGCGGCCAGCCAGCGGTCCAGGCCCCGGACGGTCGCGGTGGCGCACGCGTGCGCGTCCACCCCGAGCGTGCGCCCGGCCTGCGTGGTGAGGGTGTGGATCAGTGCGTCGAGCGAGGCGTCGGCGTCCAGCCGCACGGCCTCGTCGGACCCCTGGACGGACATGCTCGATCACCCCGGCGTCGTCGCGCGAAGGCTGCGCGCTCCTGCACAGGGGGCAAGGCTGGACCCTTCCGGCCGGGTCCGCCACCGCTCGCGCGGCGCCGCGGCGCCACCAGCGCGTTCGTCTACCTACCACTTGGTAGGTAGAGTGGCGACCGGTCCGACGGCGGACCGGCCGGACCCCGCGCACGCGCGCCGCCCGGCGATCGCGCGACGAAGGGTGAACCGGTGGACGAGCTGCTGTTCGGTGCGGCGTACTACGACGAGTACCTGCCGACGGACCGCATCGCGACGGACGTCGAGATGATGCGGGCGGCCGGCATCACGGTCGTCCGGATCGCGGAGTCGACGTGGAGCACGCTGGAACCCCAGCCGGGGGTGTTCGACTTCACGCACGTCGACCGCGCGCTCGACGCGTTCGAGGCCGCCGGGATCCACGTGATCGTGGGCACCCCGACGTACGCGGTGCCGGCGTGGCTGGTCGCCTCGTACCCCGACGTGCTCGCGGTGACGGACGCGGGCGAGGGGCGGTACGGCGCTCGGCAGATCATGGACATCACCAACCCGGCGTACCTGCTGCACGCGGAGCGGGTCATCCGCGCGCTCCTGGCGCACACCGCGCCGCGGCCGGGCGTCATCGGGTTCCAGGTCGACAACGAGACGAAGCACTACGGCACGGCCGGGCCCGCCGTGCAGCGCCGGTTCGTGAAGCACCTCCGGGAGGAGTTCGGCGGTGACCTCGACGCGCTCAACGCCGCCTTCGGGCTCGACTACTGGTCGAACCGCGTGGACGCGTGGGAGGACTTCCCGGACGTGCGCGGCACGGTCAACGGCTCCCTCGGCGCGGCGTTCGACCGGTTCCGCCGCGGCCTGGTCGAGGAGTTCCTCGCCTGGCAGGCCGGCATCGTCCGCGAATACGCGCGCCCCGGCCAGTTCGTCACGCAGAACTTCGACTTCGACTGGACCCCCGGCTGGTCGTACGGGCTGCAGCCGGCCGTCGACCACTTCCGGGCCGCCGCCGCGGTGGACGTGGCCGGCGTGGACATCTACCACCCGACGCAGTCCCGGCTCACCGGCAAGGAGATCGCGTTCGGCGGGGACATGACCCGCTCGATCAAGGGCGGGGCCAACTACCTGGTGCTGGAGACCCAGGCGCAGGGGCAGCTCGCGTGGCTCCCCTACCCGGGGCAGCTGCGGCTCCAGGCGTACAGCCACCTCGCCTCCGGCGCGGACGGCGTCCTGTACTGGCACTGGCACTCCCTCCACCACTCCTTCGAGACGTACTGGAAGGGCCTGCTCTCGCACGACCTGGCGAGCAACCCGACGTACGAGGAGGCCGGCGTCTTCGGCCGGGAGGCCGCCCGGGTCGGCGGGTCGCTGCTCCACCTGCGCAAGCACAACCGGGTCGCCGTCATGGTGAGCAACGAGGCGCTGACCGCCCTGCGCTGGTTCACGCTCGAGACCGGCTTCATCGACGGGGTGTTCGGGTCGTCGGCCGGCTACAACGACGTGCTGCGCTGGGTCTACGACGCGCTGTTCGACCTGAACGCCGAGGTCGACTTCGTGCCCGCCGACGACGCGGACCTCGGACGGTACGACGTGCTCGTCGTGCCCGCGCTGTACGCCGCGCCGCAGGCGACCGTCGACCGGCTGGACGCGTACGTCCGGGGCGGCGGGCACCTGGTCACGACGTTCCGCACGGCCGTCGCCGACGAGCACCTGGCCGTCTGGCACGACACCGCCCCGCACGGCCTGACCGGGGTGACCGGCGCCACGTACAACCAGTTCACCGTCCCGGACGGCGTCGGGCTGACCCTGCACGGCGACCTGGCCGGCGCGGCCGGCGCCGAGGCGGGGGCGCGGACGTTCCTCGAGCTGCTGCGGCCGGACGGGGCCGAGGTGCTGGCGTCCTACGACCACCCGGCGTGGGACGGGTACGCCGCGGTCACCCGGCACCGCACCGGGTCCGGGTCGCTGACCCACCTCGGCACCATGACCTCGCCGGAGCTGCTCCGGGCCGTGCTGGGCCTCGTGCTCCGTGACGCCGGGGTGGCCGACTGGGCGCAGGACCTCGCCGGCACGGTCACGGTGCGGCGCGGGACCAACGCGGCGGGGCGCGCGATCACGTACCTGCTGAACTACTCGGCCGAGCCGGTGACGTTCGCCGCGCCGGTCACGGGCCGGTCGGTCCTCGCCGGCGCCGACGTCGTCGCGGGCGCCGAGGTCACCGTCGGCGCGTGGGACCTGCTCGTGCTCGAGTCCTGACCCGCGCCGCGGGGGCGCTAGGGTCGCTCGCGGTGACGACGGGAGCGGGAGACGTGGCGACGACGCAGGACGACCGGCCGCGCAAGCGGGTGCGGCTGACCCCCGAGCAGCGGATCGCGCAGATCCTCGAGGCCGGGACCCGGCTGGTCGCCCAGCACGGGTTCTACGGCGTCTCCCTCCAGGACGTGGCGCGGGAGGTCGGCATCACCCAGGCCGGCCTGCTGCACCACGTCGGCAGCAAGGAGGGGCTGCTGGAGCTGCTGGTCACCCAGCGGTACGACCGGCGCAACACCCCCGAGGACTACCTCGCGAGCGGCGACCCCGCCGCCACGCACCCCGGCGGCCCGTCGCTGCCCGGGTACTTCCGGTTCCTCGTCGACCGCAACGCCGAGCGGCCCGAGCTGATGAAGCTCTACATGGTGCTCGGGGCCGAGGCCGCGTCGCCCGAGCACCCCGCGCACGCGTACTTCGCGGACCGGCCGGACGCGGTCTGGGACCTGTACCGGCGGACGCCGTGGCGGCTGCCCCCGGAGGTGGGGCCGTTCGACGGGCTCCGCGACCTCGTGGAGATGACCATCGAGGCCATGGACGGCGCGCAGGTGCGCGCCTTCCGGCGGCCCGCCGTGGACCTCCGCGCGGAGTGGGCGCGGTTCGAGCGGGTGCTCTACCCGTCCCCGGTCTGGGACGGGTACCGCTGACGTCCGTCCTGCCCCTTCGGCGTCGCATGGCTACGCTGATCCGGACAGACGCGACCGAGCCGCGAGGTGGGGCGATGGTGGACCGTTCCGCCCTGCTCGCGGCGCTCACCGCCACGGCCGCGGAGCTCCCGACCTGACCGACCGCGGCGGCCCGTGGCCCGCCTACGCCGAGATGGCCGCGCGGCAGACCGGCGCCGCGTCGCTCACGGTCGTCCCGCTGCACGCCGGCGCCGGCGTGCTCGGGCTGCTGAGCCTCTACCGCGCGGCGCCCGGCCCCCTTGCCGCCGGCCTGGACGACCTCGGGTTCCTCGCGGACGTCATCGCGGTCGCGGTGCTGGACGACGCCCTGCCCGCCGGCCCGCCGCTGCCCGGCCCCTGGGACGAGCGGTCCGTGATCCACCAGGCGGCCGGCATGGTGATGGCGCAGCTGGCGGTCCCCGCGCCCGACGCCCTCGCCCTGCTGCGCGCGCACGCCTTCGCGCTGGACCTGACGCTGCCCGAGGTGGCGGGGCAGGTGCTGGACCGCACGCTCCAGTTCCGACCGGACGAGGGATCATGAGACCGTCGACCGCAGCCGCAGCCGCAGTCGCACCGACGTCCGGCCCGAGGAGAGAGCCATGACTCGTGGGACCCACCTGGCGGCGCTCACGTCGAGCCTCGCCGCCCTCGCCGAGGAGCAGGACGTCGTCAGCACGCTCGTGGAGGCCGTCGGCGCCAGCGCCGAGACGCTCGACGGCGACGTGGGGGTCGTCGTCTCCGAGGACCTGACGGCGCCGCGCGCGGGCCGGCTCGACCTGCTCGCCGCCTCGTCGCACGCCGCCGCGTCGCTCGAGCTCTACCAGCTCCAGGTCGACTCCGGCCCGTGCCTGGACGCGGTGGCCGAGGACGCCGACGTGTCCGTCGTGGGCGACGCCGCGATGCGCGAGCGCTGGCCCCGCCTGGCACCGGCGCTCTCCCGCGCCGGGTACCACGCCGTGCACGCGTTCGTGCTGCGCTGGCGCGGGCAGCCGTTCGGCGCGCTCAACGTGTTCCTCCCCCGGGCGCACCCGCTCACCGCCGACGAGCGGCAGACCGCCCGGGGCTTCGCCGACATCGCGGCGGTCGCCATCGTGCACGCCGGCGACCGGCCCGACCTGGCGTCCGTCGCCGAGGCGGTCCGGGCGACCGCCGAGCACCGCGCGCTGCTGGAGCAGGCCAAGGGGGCGCTGCGGTACCTGCTCGACGCCGACGAGGGCCAGGCGTTCACCGTGCTCGCGCAGCGGGCGCGCGCGACCCGGGCGCCGATCACCGAGGTCGCGCGGGAGGTCATGGAGACCGTCACGGCGGGCCGCCGGCCGGACTGGCTGCCGGACGCCTAGCGGGAGCCGCCCACCCGGGAGACCGCCGCGAGCAGCACCCACGACGCCACGTCCGGGAGCGCCGCGCCGCTGCGCTCGGCGAACCGGAGCAGCAGCGCCTGCGCGTCCGGGGCGTCGCAGCCGCGCAGCTCCATGAGCGCGCCGACGGCCTGCGCCACGCGGTCCCGGGCCTCGGCGCCGTCGCCCCGGCGCGCCGGGCCGGCGCGGTCCAGCCGCTCCCGCACGTCCACCGCGGCCGCGTCCGCGACCCGCCCGACGGCCGCGAGGTCCGCCGCGTCCCACTCGCGCCGGCCGACGGAGTACAGGTTCAGCGCGACCTCGCACCGCGCGGTGACGACGACGGGCACGGCCGCGAACGACGAGAAGTCCTGCTCCCGGAAGGCGGCGCGCCACTCCGGCCACCGCTGCTCACCGCCGAGGGCCGGCAGCACCACCGGGGCCATGCCGCGCATCGCCGTGATGCACGGGCCCACCTGCGTGCGCTCCTCGACGTCGTCGCACCGGGCCGCGCGGTCGCTGCTGCTGCCGGCGCGCGCGGTGGCGCCGAAGTGCCGCACCGTGATGCTGGCGTGCGTGCCGGGGCCGAGCTCGTCGGCGGCCGTCCGGGCGTAGCGCTGCAGGTACGTCGCCATGTGCCCGCCCTCCCCTCGTCTCGAGGTGCGGCCACCGGGTCCACGGTGTCACGGGCGGTCGCGACGCGCCATCCCGCGGGCCTTGCCGGCACATGGATGGGTGCCCCCGGCGGGGATCGAACCCGCACTGGGCCGGGTTTAAGCCGGCTGCCTCTGCCGGTTGGGCTACGGGGGCCGGGGCCATCCTGCCACCGCGGTCCCGGCGCCCGGGGCCGCGGTGGCAGGCCGGCTCAGTGCATCGCCGGCAGGTCCCCCGCGGTGGCCGGCGGGCGGCGCACCAGCAGCGTCGCCGCCACCGCGACGATCGACACCACGCCGCCCCACAGGAATGCGCCCTGGACGCCCGCGGCCGTGGCCTCGAGCGCGTCCGCACCCGCGGCGAGCCGCGACGCCGTCGTGGTGGACAGCACGGTGATGAACAGCGCGGTGCCCGCGGCGCCCGCGAGCTGCTGCACGGTGTTGATGATCGCCGAGCCGTGCCCGTAGAGGTTCCGGGGCAGCGACCCGAGCGCCGAGGTGAACAGCGGCGTGATCATGAACGCGAGGCCGACGCTGAGCAGGGTGTGCACCGCGACGACCGCGCCCGCGGGGGTCCCGGGGTGCAGCGTCGACAGCAGCCAGAGCGCGGCGCTCAGCGCGACGGCACCGGGGGTCACGAGCGGGCGCGGGCCGTACCGGTCGAACAGCCGGCCCACCAGCGGGGACAGCGCGCCCATCACGACGCCGCCGGGCAGCAGGAGCAGGCCGGTCTGCAGGGTGCCGCGCTGCAGGACGTCCTGCAGGAAGATCGGCAGCACGATCAGCGCACCGAACATGGCCATGAACGAGATGACCAGCACCACTGTGGACACGGTGTACGAGCGGTCCGCGAAGACCCGCAGGTCCAGCAGCGCGCCGGTGGTCCGCTGCAGCCGCAGCTGCCGCACGACGAACGCCGCGAGGGCGAGCGCGCCGACCGCCAGCGGGATCCACGGCGCGACGGGCGCGTGCCCGCCCGCGGACTCGCCGATGCTGGACAGGCCGAAGATCAGCGTGCCGAACCCGACCGCCGACAACGCGAGCGACGCCAGGTCCAGCCGGGCGTCCCGCGTGGTCGTGACGTCCCGGACCTTCCACACGCCGAGCGCGAGCGCGACGAGGGCGATCGGCAGCATGACGCCGAAGATCCACCGCCAGGACGCCTGCGACAGCACCAGGCCGGACAGGGTCGGGCCGACGGCGGGCGCCACCGAGATGACGATCGAGATCGTGCCCATCGTGCGGCCCCGGATGCTCGGCGGCACCAGCGTCAGCACGGTGGTCATGAGCAGCGGGATCATCACGGCGGTGCCGCTCGCCTGGACGACGCGCCCGACCAGCAGCACCCCGAAGCCCGGCGCGAGCGCGGCCACGGTCGTGCCGAGGGTGAACAGGGACATCGCCGCGACGAACACCTGCCGGGTCCGGAACCGGTCCATCACCCAGCCGGTCGCGGGGATGACGACGGCCATCGTCAGCATGAAGCCCGTGGTCAGCCACTGGCCGGTGGCGGCGGTGACGCCGAGCTCGGACATGAGCACCGGCAGGGCGACGCCCATCGCGGTCTCGTTGAGGATGACGACGAAGCCGGCGACCAGGAGCAGGCCGATGACGGTGCGGTCCCGGGGGTCGAGGCGCTCGGGGGCCGGCGCGGACGCCGTCGCGGCGGCGCCGGGGGTGGTGGTGCTCGGCGCGCGGCGCGCGGTGTCGGCGTTCGCGGACATGGGTCTCCCTCGTGGGGTCGGGTGGTCGTCCACCGGGGGGATGGCGTGCGTCGTCGCAGAACCCCCGCCGGGGGACGGGGATCCCCGGGCGTCCACGGGTCGGACGCCGGCACGGTCCGGACATCGTGCCACCGGGGTCCGGCACGGGTCGCGGGAATTCTCCGCGGGGCAGACGGACGCCCGCCCGCCCCCGGGGTGCGGGGACGGGCGGGCGTCGGGTGCGGGTGCGTCAGGCGGACGCGCTGGGCGTCGCCTCGGTGCTCGGGACCGGCGAGTGGTCCTCGGCCGGCGCGGGCTTCGGCTTCGGCGGCACGGAGGCGGCGCGGAACTCCGCGCGCGGGTCGTGGATCGAGCCCAGCGGCACGACCTCGCGGCGCCACAGCAGGTTCGCGGTCCAGCCGGCCATGATGCTGATCTTGCGGTTCCAGGTCGGCATCGCCATCACGTGGTACGTGCGGTGCATGACCCAGGCCAGGAAGCCGCGGACCTTGATCCGGCCCATGAACTGCGCGACGCCCTTGTACATGCCGAGCGACGCGACGGCGCCGATGTTCTTGTGGCTGTAGTCCGTCGGCTCGGCGCTGCGCAGCACCCGGGCCAGGTTGTCGGCGAGGTGGTTCGCCTGGCGGATGGCGTGCTGGGCGTTCGGCGGGCAGAACTGGCCGGGGTTCGTCAGGTCCGGCACCGCGGCGCAGTCGCCGGCGGCGTAGGCGTCGGGGACGACGTTCCCCTCGGCGTCGGCGATCTGCAGGGTGGGCAGCGCGATGACGCGGCCGATCCGGTCCAGCGGCAGGTCGGAGTTCTGCAGCACCGGGTTGGCCTTGACACCCGCGGTCCACACGATCGTCTCGGAGTCGAACTCCGTGCCGTCGGACAGGACGACGTGGCCGTCGACGCACGAGTTGAGGAAGGTCGACAGGAACACCTCGATGCCGCGCTTGCGCAGCTGCTCCAGGGTGTAGCCACCCAGCTCCTCGGAGACCTCGGGCAGGATGCGGCGCGAGCCCTCGACCAGCACGAAGCGCAGGTCCTCGGCGTCCAGCGACTTGTACTGCTTGATCGCGTCGCGGGCCATGTCCTCGACCTCGGCGATCGCCTCGACGCCGGCGAACCCGCCGCCCACGAACGTGAAGGTGAGCATCCGCTTGCGCAGGTCCGCGTCCCAGGTGGACGACGCGCGGTCGATCCGGCCCAGCACGTGGTTGCGGACGGCGATGGCCTCCTCGACGTTCTTGAAGCCGATCGCCTGCTCCGCGAGGCCCGGGATGGGCAGCGTGCGGGCGACCGAGCCGAGGCCCACGATCAGGTGGTCGTAGGTGATCCAGTACGGGTCGCCCTCCTCGGGCGTGATCTCGACCGTGCGCTCGGCGTGCTTGATCGCGGAGACCTTGCCCTGCAGCGCGTCGATGCCCTTGAGCGCGCGGCGGTGCGGGGCGACGACGTGCCGGGCGTCGATGGACCCGGCGGCGGCCTCCGGCAGGAACGGCGCGTAGGTCATGTACGGGCGCGGGTCGACCACGACGATGGCGGCCTCGCGGTTGCCCAGGCGCCGACGGAGCCGGCGGGCCGAGTACAGCCCCACGGACCCGCCGCCCAGGATGACGATGCGCGGCACCTTCCGGGGCTTCGCGGAGGGGCGCGCCGGGGTCGTGACGGTGGACTCAGACATGGTTCAACGGTACGTCCCATGACTGAGGCAAGGCGAACCTGAGCCACGTGATTCTGGGCACAAAGTCCCGGATCGACGCGTCAGGGAGTCGCTTCGGGGGTCGGCGTCGGGGCGACGCTCGCGTCCGACGCAGGACTTTCGTCCTGGGCGGAAGCGTCGGCCAACGCCGGGGCCTGCGCGAACGGCCGGGGCGGGGTGCGCGGGTCTCCCGCGAGGGTGCCCTCGACCTGGACGCCGTCGCCCACCGCGTCCCAGTCGAACTCCTCCGAGGGCGCGCCCCGCAGCGGGTACACGTTCCAGAGCCGGCGGCCGTCCTCGTCCGGCACCGGCACGAAGCTCCAGGCGTCCTCGACGCCCGGCAGGCTCCACTCGCCCCAGCCGCCGTCCGACGTCGTGCGGACCGGACGCCCGCGGTCATCGTAGAGCTGGACGTCGTGCAGCGGGTTGCCCTCGGCGTCGTACGCGAACAGGTTGCTCACCTGCATGCCGTCCACCCAGACGCCGTCCTGCGGGAACGGCACGCCCGACTCGACGTACTCGGGGTAGTACTCGACGACCGGGGCACGCCGGTTCAGCTCGGCGTCGCTCGCGACCGCCACCGCCGGCACGAACAGGACCACCGCCGCCACCGACACCAGCGCCGGCACCCAGCGGACCCGGCGGGGCAGCCACCGCCCCCGCCCCCACTGCACGCTGACGACCATCAGCACCGCGAGCAGCACGACGGTCACCAGGTCCCGCGGCAGCCAGCCCTCGCCCCGGCCCGCGACCAGCACGATCAGCTGGTACGCCACCCAGGCGCGGATCAGCCACCACACGGGACGCAGCGTCACCAGGAACTCCCGCACCGGCGGCCACCACGGCTGCGCGTCGAGGTCGGCGGCCATCCGCCGCCCGCCGGCGTGCACCCGCGCCGCCAGCCGCCGCCCCGCCGCGCGCGGACCCCGAGGACGGGCCGTCGCCGGGGCCGGCTCGGGCAGCCCGGCCGCGAGCCGCAGCTCCCGGGCGTAGTCGCGCGGCTCGCCGAACCGGGCGACCAGGTCGCCGGGGTCCGTGCCCGTCACGACCGTCGGGTCGGCGAGGGCGTCCGCGAGGTCCGCCTCCAGCCCGTCGGTCAGGTCGTCCACCTGGTCCTGGGGCAGACCCGCCAGGTGCGCGCGCACCCGCGCGGCGTACTCCCCGACGTCGGCGACCGGTCCGGTCCCCGGCGCCGCCGCGGCATGGGCGGTCCCGTTCACGCTGCCTCCACCTCGAGCAGGCGCGCCATCGTCCCCGCGAACTCGCGCCAGTCCTTGCGCTGGGCAGCCAGCATGGCCCGGCCCTGCGCGTTGATCCCGTAGTACTTGCGGTGCGGGCCCTCGTCGCTCGGCACCACGTAGGACGTCAGGGCGCCCTGGGAGTACAGGCGCCGGAGCGTCCCGTACACGGAGGCGTCGCCCACCTCGGCGAGCCCGGCGGCCCGCAGCCGGCGGACGACGTCGTAGCCGTACCCGTCCTCCTCGGCCACGACGGCGAGCACCGCGACGTCGAGGACCCCCTTGAGCAGCTGGGTCGTGTCCAACGCGCCTCCCCGGGTGAGCGGCGGCCGCGCCGTGCGACCGGTGCGGTGGTGCGACGCCCCCTGTCCGCCGCACCACCGCCTGCTGGTGCGGGAGGCGACCCTCCTCGACTCCCGCAGGACACACGGTAGTACAGATTGCGCAGTACCGGGCACACCTCGCTAGCGCGGCGTGTCGCGCGCCACCGCGCGCCTGTCCACGCCACCCGCGCCTGTCCCACGCCATTCGCCCGCCGATCCCCACGCCACCCCGCCCGCCGAGTGGAGGTTTCTGGCGAGACACGCCGGCGTGTCCCGCCAGAACCCTCCACTCGCCGCGGAGGGCCGAGCGGCCGGTGCGGGCGCGACGGCGCACAGGCCGAGCGGCCGGCGGGCGCGACGGCGCGCAGGGCCGGCGGGCGCGGCGGCGCGCAGGGCCGAGCGGCGCGCGCTCCGGACGTCAGGCCGTCGGGGCCGCCGTGCGCTCCGCGACGCTCCAGGCGATGCCGTCGAGGATGTCGTGCTCAGACGTGACGACCTCGGTCAGGGCGCCGCCGGCGGCCTGCACCTCCGCGCGGACCCGCTGCACGACCTCCCGCCACACGAGCGCGCCGGCGCCGATCACGTCGACCCGGCCGGGGTGCATGAAGCCGAGCGCCGCGCGGGAGGCCCGGTCGCGCGCGAGCAGGTCGTCGCACGCCGCCACGACCGCGTCGACGCCGAGCACCGAGCCGTCGATCGCGGCCGGCTCGTACGCGGGCAGCCCGAGCGCGTGCGCGGTCACGGTGGTCACCGAGCCGGCCAGCCCGACGAGCGTCGCCGTGCGCCCGAACGGCACGTGCTGCGCGGCCACGTCGAGCGCCGCCCGGACGTCGGCCTCCGCGGCGGCGACCTCGGCCGCCGTCGGCGGGTCGGACTGCAGGTGCCGCTCGGTGATCCGGACGCAGCCGACGTCCATCGAGTACGCGGCCTCCGGGGTGCGCTCGCCGAGCACGACCTCGGTGGAGCCGCCGCCCAGGTCCACGACCAGGTACGGGCCGGGGTGCCGGGAGCCGAGCACGCCCGTCGCCCCGCGGAACGACAGCGCGGCCTCCTCGACGCCGCCGATCACCTCGGGCTCGACCCCGAGCGCCTCGCGGACGCCCGCCACGAACTCGTCGCGGTTCTCGGCGTCCCGCGACGCGCTGGTCGCGACGAAGCGCACGGCCTCGACGCCGAGGTCGGCGCAGACCTGCGCGTACCGGCGGGTGGCGTCCAGGGTCCGCGCGAGCGCCTCGGGGGCGATCCGGCCGGTGCGGTCGACGCCCTGGCCGAGCCGCACGACCTCCATGCGCCGGTCCAGGTCCGTCAGGGTCCCCGCGGCGGGGTCGACGTCGGCCACCAGGAGCCGGATGGAGTTGGTCCCGCAGTCGATGGCAGCCACACGCGTCACGCGGGCCATCCTCCCATCCCGGGCGACCGCGACGCGCGCCGGGTCAGCAGGTGCAGCGGTCCGGGCGCCAGGCGTCCCGGAGGCGCAGCAGCACGTCGTCCCCGACGGGGTTCACGCCCGGGCCGGCGGCCAGCGCGTGGCCCACGACGACGTGCAGGCACTTCACCCGCGTCGGCATCCCGCCGGCCGAGATGCCCGCGATCTCCGGGACCTCCCCGAGCTCGGCGCGGTCCGCGAGGTACGCCCGGTGCGCGCGCTCGTACGCCGCCGCGAGCTCCGGCTCGGCCTGCACGCGCGCGGTCAGCTCCTTCATCAGGCCGGTGGCCTCGAGCGTGCTCACGGCACCGACGGCCGGTGGGCAGGTGAGGTAGTACGTCGTCGGGAACGGGGTGCCGTCGTCGAGCCGCGGGGCGGTCCGCACCACCAGCGGGCGGCCGCACACGCAGCGCGCCGCGACGCCGACCACGCCGCGCGCGGGCCGGCCGAGCTGCTCGCGGAGCACCGTCAGGTCGGCCTCGGTGACCTCCGGCGCGTCGTGCCGGGCGCGCGGCACCTCGGCCGGGTCGGGCAGGGCGGGTCCGGGCAGGTCGGTCACGGTGGTCCTCGGGGATCGGTGGGTGCGCGGGTCGGCGGATCGGCGTCAGGGCGTCGGCGCCGAGGGCTCCCCCGCGGGCTCGGTGGCCCCGGTGCCGTCCTCCGGCGCCGTCCCATTGTCCCCCGTCGCGGCCGGGCCCTCGGACGTGCCGGTCCCGGCGACCCCCGCGATCTGCACGGAGTCCCACACCCGGGCGTACCAGGGCCGGGTCGGGTCGTCGGCCTCCCCGCTGACCGGGCCGGCCGCCTCGTCCTCCGGGGCGGCGTCCGGGGGCACGACCTCCGGGTCGGCCACGCGCAGCGCCCGCTCCCCCGGCATGACGAACGCCAGCCGCGACCGCGCCTGCGCCTCGACGTAGGCGGGGTCGGACCAGCGGTCCAGCTCGGCCTGCAGGTCCTCGTTGCGCGCCTCGGCCCGCGACACCTCGGCGCGGAGCTGCTCGAGCTGCACCTGCTGGTCCAGGTACTGCCGCAGGGTCGGGAACACCAGGACGAACGCGATCGACAGCACGATGAGCATCACGAGCGCCCGCACCGTGAACAGCCGCGGCAGCCGCTGCTGCACCGTCTCGGTGCCCGTGGCGCGCCGGCCGCCGGAGCCCCGGCCGCCCGGCCTGGTGCCACCCGGGCGGGACGTGGCGGGGCGGGGCGGGGCCGACGGCGTCGCCCGGGCCCGCGACGTCGCGGGGCGCGGCGCGGCGGGGCGCGGGACCGACTGCTGCGGGACGCCGGCGCCGGGACGCGGGGCAGGGTCGCCGGACGCGCGGGTGGCGGGCTGGGCACCGGCCGGCGGGCGGGTGGCGGGCGCGGCGGTGCGGGGCGACGCCTCGCCGGCGGGGGCGGTCGCGGGCGCCCCGGGACGCGCAGCCGGGTCGCCGGAGCGGCGGGTCGCGGGGGCCGGCGTCCCCGTCCGGCGCGTCGGCGCGGGCGAGCGCGGGACGCCCGTCGTGCGCGGGGCGGACCGGGGGGCCGGGGGCCGCTGCGGGTCGTCGGGCGCGGCACCCGAGCGGGGCGCGGCGGGACGACGGGCGGGCGGCATGGCTCGATTGTGCCCCGCGCGGGGCCTCCGGACCCGCAGGACGACCGGCCGTGTCCGCCGACGCGCACACGATCCGCACACGCGCGCAGCAGCCACGGCGCCGGCGCCCGGACGCGCCGGAGGCCGGCGACCCCGCGTGGGGTCGCCGGCCTCCGGTCGAGAGCCTGAGGGCTCAGGCCTTCCAGCGCGGGAAGGCCGTCGCGCCGGCGTAACGGCCGGCGTCGTCCAGCTCCTCCTCGATGCGGAGCAGCTGGTTGTACTTGTTGATGCGCTCGCCACGGGCCGGCGCACCGGTCTTGATCTGGCCGGCGTTGGTCGCGACGGACAGGTCGGCGATCGTGACGTCCTCGGTCTCGCCGGAGCGGTGCGAGGTCATCGTGGTGAAGCCGTTCCGCTGCGCCAGGGTCACGGCGTCCAGCGTCTCGGTCAGGGTGCCGATCTGGTTGAGCTTGACCAGCAGGGAGTTCGCGGCCTTGAGCTCGATGCCCTTGGCCAGGCGCTCCGGGTTGGTGACGAACAGGTCGTCGCCGACGATCTGGACCTTGTCGCCGATCTTGCCGACGAGCTCGGACCAGGTGCCCCACTCGTCCTCGGACAGCGGGTCCTCGATGGAGACCAGCGGGTAGTCCGCGACGAGCTGCTCGTAGAACGCGACCATCTCGGCGGGGGTCTTCGCGACGCCCTCGAACTGGTAGGCGCCGTCCTTGAAGAACTCGGTGGCGGCGACGTCGAGCGCGAGCGCGACGTCCTTGCCCGGGACGAAGCCGGCCTTCTCGATCGCGACGAGGATGAGGTCCAGCGCGGCGCGGTTCGACTCGAGGTTCGGCGCGAAGCCGCCCTCGTCGCCGAGACCCGTCGACAGGCCCTTGCTCTTCAGCACGGACTTGAGGGAGTGGTAGACCTCGGCGCCGGTGCGCAGGGCCTCGCGGAAGGTCGGGGCGCCGATCGGGGCGACCATGAACTCCTGGATGTCCACGTTGGAGTCCGCGTGCGACCCGCCGTTGAGGATGTTCATCATCGGCACGGGCAGGACGTGGGCGTTCGGGCCGCCCACGTAGCGGAACAGCGGCAGGTCGGCCGAGTCGGCCGCGGCCTTCGCGACGGCCAGCGAGACGCCGAGGATGGCGTTGGCGCCGAGCTTGCCCTTGTTCGGGGTGCCGTCGAGGTCGATCAGGGCCTGGTCCACCAGGCGCTGCTCGGACGCCTCGAAGCCGATGAGCTCCGGGGCGATCTCGTCGATCACGGCGTTGACGGCGTTCTCGACGCCCTTGCCCAGGTACCGCGACTTGTCGCCGTCCCGGCGCTCGACGGCCTCGAAGGCACCGGTCGAGGCACCCGAGGGCACGCCGGCACGGGCGATCGTGCCGTCGTCGAGCGCGACCTCGACCTCGACAGTGGGGTTGCCGCGCGAGTCAAGGATCTCGCGGGCGCCGACGGCCTCGATGCTGGCCATGGTGCTCCTTCGACGAATGCGGTGGTTTGCGACCTCAGCCTAGTGCCGTCCGCCGCGAACGGCGGTGGGACCTTTGGCAAGGGCTCGGTGAACCGCGCCCGACGCGCCGACGACGCGGCCTCCCTGACCGCCGGGCGGGCGGTGCGGGAGGCCGCGTCGTGCGAGGTCGGGGCGGGGTCGGGCAGGTCAGAGCGCGGCGACGATGCGCTCCACCTGGTCCTTCGCGTCGCCGAACAGCATCGCGGTGTTCTCGCGGAAGAACAGCGGGTTCTGCACGCCGGCGTACCCCGTGGCCATCGACCGCTTGAACACGACGACCTGCTTGGCGTGCCAGACCTCGAGCACCGGCATCCCGGCGATCGGCGAGCCCGGGTCCTCGAGTGCGGCCGGGTTGACCGTGTCGTTCGCGCCGATGACGAGCACGACGTCGGTGTCCGCCAGGTCGTCGTTGATCTCGTCCATCTCGAGGACGATGTCGTACGGCACCTTGGCCTCGGCGAGCAGCACGTTCATGTGCCCGGGCAGGCGGCCGGCGACCGGGTGCACGCCGAACTTCACGTCCACGCCGGCGGCCCGCAGCCGCGCCACCAGGTCGGCGACGGGGTACTGGGCCTTGGCGACCGCCATGCCGTAGCCGGGGGTGATGACGACCGAGCCGGCGTTCTTGAGCAGCTCGGCGACCTCGGCGGCCTGGACCTCGCGGTGCTCCCCGTAGTCCTGGGCCGTGGCGCTGACGGTCCCGCCCTCGGCGCCGAAGCCGCCGAGGATCACGCTGATGAACGACCGGTTCATCGCGCGGCACATGATGTACGACAGGATCGCACCGGAGGACCCGACGAGGGCGCCGGTGACGATGAGCAGGTTGTTGCTCAGCATGAAGCCCGCGGCCGCCGCGGCCCACCCGGAGTACGAGTTGAGCATCGACACGACGACGGGCATGTCTCCGCCGCCGATCGCGGCCACGAGGTGCCAGCCGAGCGCGAGCGAGACGACGGTCATGATCGCCAGCGGGACCAGGGACGGGCTCGCGATGAACCAGCCCATCAGGCCCGCGGACACCACGAGGGCGCCGAGGTTCAGCCAGTTCCGGCCGGGCAGCGTGAGCGGCGCCGACTTCATCTTCGCGGAGAGCTTGAGGTACGCGACGATCGAGCCGGTGAACGTCACCGCGCCGATGAGCACGCCGAGGAAGACCTCGACCAGGTGCACCGCGTCCGCGTGCGTCTCGGTCAGGTAGGAGTTGAAGCCGACGAGCACGGCCGCGATGCCGACGAACGAGTGCAGCATCGCGATCATCTCGGGCATCTGCGTCATCTCGACGCTGCGCGCCCGCCAGGTGCCGACGGCGATGCCGATGACGAGCACCAGCGCGATGAGCAGGAGCGTGACCAGCGGGCTGCGCTCGGACTCGTCGAGGCTGAGCACCACGGTGGCGGCGAGGGCGAGGCCCATGCCGACCATGCCGAGCAGGTTGCCCCGGCGGGCGGTCTCCTGCTTGGACAGCCCCGCGAGGCTCAGGACGAACAGGACGGCGGCGACGAGGTACACGCCCTGGACAGCGGAGGTGAGCATCTCAGGCCTCCTCCTTCCGGAACATCCCGATCATCCGGTAGGCCACGAGGAAGCCACCGAAGATGTTGATGGAGGCGACCGCGGCCGCCGCGAACGCGAGTGCCGACACGACCCAGCTGTCGCTGCCGATCTGCAGCAGGGCGCCGACCAGGATGATCCCGGAGATGGCGTTGGTCTGGGCCATCAGCGGGGTGTGCAGCGAGTGGCTGACGTTCGAGATGACGTAGTACCCGACGAACACCGCGAGCACGAACACCGTGAAGTGCCCGAGGAACGCGGCCGGCGAGAACGTGATCGCCAGGGCGAGCAGGACGGCGCCGAGCGCGAGCCCGACCATCTGCCGCTGGCCCTTGCGCGCCGCGGCCTCGCGGGCGAGCCGGGCCTTCTCGGCCGGGTCGACCGGGGCCACGGCGGGCGCGGCGTCGGCGGCCGGCGCGGCGGAGACCTGCACGGGCGGCGGCGGCCACATCACCTCCCCGGCCCGGGTCACGGTCATGCCGCGCTGCACCACGTCGTCGAGGTCGAGGACGAGCGCCCCGTCCTTGCCGGGGGTCAGCAGCTTGAGCAGGTTGACCACGTTCGTGCCGAACAGCTGCGACGTGTGCCGCGCCATCCGGCTGGTGAGGTCGGTGTACCCGAGGATCGTCACGCCGTTGTCGGTGACGACCTTCTCGCCCGGGACGGTCAGCTCGCAGTTGCCGCCGCCGGACGCCGCCAGGTCGACGATCACGCTGCCGGGCCGCATCGCGGCGACCATCTCGGCGCTGATCGTGCGGGGCGCGGTGCCGCGGACCAGGGCGGTCGTGACGACGATGTCCGCCTTGGCCGTCTCGGCCGCGTACATCTCCGCGGTCAGGCGCTCCTGCTCCGCGGTCAGCGCGCTCGCGTACCCGTCCGAGCTGACCTCCTGCTGGGCGGCCTGCGCCTGGACGAAGGACGCGCCCATCGACTCGATCTGCTCGCCGACCTCCGGCCGCACGTCGTACGCCCGGACCTGCGCGCCGAGGCTGCCGGCCGCGCCGATGGCCGCGAGGCCCGCGACGCCGGCGCCGATCACGAACACCGTGGCGGGCGGGGTCTTGCCTGCGGCCGTCACCTGGCCGGTGAACATGCCGCCGAACTCCTCGGCCGCCTCGATGACGGCGCGGTAGCCCGCGACGTTCGACATCGTGCTGAGCACGTCGAGGGCCTGCGCGCGGGAGATGCGCGGCACGGCGTCGAGGGCCAGCGCCGAGACGCCGCGGGCCGCGAGGGCCTCGACGAGCTCGGGGTGCGCGGCCGGGGCCATCATCGACACCACCGTGGCGCCCGGCGTGAGCGCCGCGATCTCGGCCTCCCCCGGCGCGTTCACCGCGGTGACGACGTCGCTGGCCCACACCTCGGCCGTGTCGGCGAGCGCCGCACCCGCCTCGGCGTAGGCCGCGTCCGGGAAGCTCGCCGCGGCACCCGCGCCGTGCTCGACGACCACCTCGTACCCCAGCTTCGCGAGCTGGGCGACGGTGGCCGGCGTCGCGGCGACCAGGCGCTCGCCGGGCCGGCTCTCCTTCGGGACGCCGATCCTCATCGACCCCTCCTCATCGGTTCGTGCGCGCCCGCGGGGCGCGAGACGGGCCGCGGGCGGACCGCGGCCGCGCCCATCCTGCCCAGTCTGCGCGCCGACCGGGCCGGACCTTTGGCCCAGCAAGCGCTTTCCCGCTGGCAGACGGGGCGGCCGGCGCCGCGCGGCGGGTCAGGCGTCCGGGGCGGCCGCGCGCTCCGCGGCGCGCAGGTCGGTCTCCCACGCGGCCGCGGCGCGGCGGAGCTCGCCCTCGGCGTCCAGGCCGGACGCCCGCGCCTCGAGCACCAGGGCCAGCAGGCGCTCGCCGAGGGCGTCGCCCGCCGGCGCGGAGACGTCGAGCCCGGCGCGGGCGGCGCGGGATGCGACCTTCTGCGCCCGGGCCAGCGCCCCGAGCGCCAGCGGGACGCCGTCGAGCACGGACTCCCGCTGCTTCTCGGTGCGCTTGATCTGCTCCCACTGCCGGTGCACGCCGTCGGCGTCGGTGACCCGGGCGTCGGCGAACACGTGCGGGTGGCGCCGGACCAGCTTCGCGACGAGATCCGTGGCGACGTCGTCGACGTCGAACGGGTCGTCGGGGTGCTCCTGCGCGATGCGGGCGTGGAACACCACCTGGAGCAGCAGGTCCCCGAGCTCCTCGCGGAGGTTGGCGCGGTCGTCGTGCTCGACGGCCTCGGCGACCTCGTACGCCTCCTCCAGCGTGTACGGGACGAGGCTGGCGTGCGTCTGCTCGGCGTCCCAGGGGCAGCCGCCGGGCGAGCGCAGCCGGTCCATGACCGCGACGAGCCGGCGCAGCGGGTCGCCGGCGGCGCCCGGGTCGGTCACGAGCCCTCGGTCGCGGCGGTGACGAGCCAGGGGTAGCTGGTCGGGCCGGGGACGTTGCCCTCGCCGACTGTGCCGAACCGCGGGTTCACGGTGACGTCCGCGGCGGCGAGGTCCTCGGAGACGGCCTGCTGGATGTCGGCGCCCTGGTCGGACTGCTGCAGCGCGGAGGACTCCAGGGCGTACCGGGCGACGGACACGGACGCGCCGGACAGGTCGCCGGCGAGCTCGACGCCCTGCTGCTCGGCCTGCGCCTGCAGCGCCTCGACGGCCTGCTCGTCGGACACCCCGATGCCGGCGTCGGACGCGTGCGCGCTGATCAGCGGCTCGACCAGGAGCACCGTCACGACGGCCGAGGACGTCAGGCCCGGGAAGACCCCGGACAGCTCGCGCGTAGCGCGGTCGACGTCGGTGGTCCGGATGACCCGGCCGTCCACGACCGCCGCGGCCCCGGGCTGTCCGCCGCTGCACGCCGCCAGGCTGCCCGCGAGCGCCACCGCCCCGAGGACGGCCACCACCCGCCGGTTCGACTTCCGCGTCACCGCACGCTCACCCACGCCTTCTCGACCTCGTCGCCTTCGGACCCGGACATCGTAGGACCCCGCGCGGCCGTCCCCGCGCCGCTCAGCGCGCCGCGCCGGTGCCGACCGACGCCGCGGCCGCGACGTCGCCGAGCAGCACGGCGTCGATCAGCTCGCGCGCCCACGCCAGGACCGCCTCCCCGTGCAGGGGCTTGCCGCCGATCCGGGCCGTCGTCGGGAAGGGCACGAGCACGGTGCGCAGGGCGGGCTTGAGCACGGAGCCGGGGTAGAGGCGCTTGAGCCGGAGCTGCGCGGACTCGGGCAGCTCGACCGGCGCGAACCGCACGAACTTGCCCTGCGCGGTGACGTCGGACAGCGAGGCCTTCCGGGCGTGCAGCCGGAACCGGGCGACCGCGAACAGGTTCGCGACCGCCTCCGGGATCGGCCCGTACCGGTCGACGAGCTCCTCCGAGATCTCGGTGAGCGCCGCCTCGTCGGCCGCGGCGGCGAGCTTGCGGTACGCCTCCAGCCGCAGCCGCTCGTGCGCGATGTAGTCGTGCGGGATGTGCGCGTCGACGGGGAGCTCGACGGTGACGTCCGGCAGCTCCTCGGGCTGGTCGCCGCGGTAGGACGCCACGGCCTCCCCCACCATGCGGATGTACAGGTCGAACCCGACGCCCTCGATGTGCCCGGACTGCTCGCCGCCGAGCATGTTGCCGGCGCCGCGGATCTCGAGGTCCTTCATCGCGACGGCCATGCCGGCGCCGAGGTCGGTGTTCGCCGCGATGGTCTGGAGCCGGTCGTGCGCGGTCTCGGTGAGCGGCTTCTCCGGCGGGTACAGGAAGTACGCGTACGCCCGCTCCCGCCCGCGGCCGACGCGCCCGCGGAGCTGGTGCAGCTGGGACAGCCCGAGCCGGTCGGCGCGCTCGAGGATGAGGGTGTTCGCGTTCGAGATGTCCAGGCCGGTCTCGACGATCGTCGTGCAGACGAGGACGTCGAACCGCTTCTCCCAGAAGTCGACGATCACCTGCTCGAGCTGGTGCTCGTTCATCTTGCCGTGGGCCACCGCGATCCGGGCCTCGGGGACGAGCTCGTTCAGCCGGGACGCGGTGCGCTCGATCGACTCGACCTTGTTGTGCACGTAGAACACCTGGCCCTCGCGCAGCAGCTCGCGGCGGATGGCGGCGGAGATCTGCTTCTCCTCCCACGCGCCGACGAACGTCAGCACGGGGTGCCGCTCCTCCGGCGGGGTGGCCAGCGTCGACATCTCGCGGATGCCGGTGACCGCCATCTCGAGCGTGCGCGGGATCGGGGTCGCGGACATCGCGAGCACGTCGACGTTCGTGCGCAGGGCCTTGAGCGTCTCCTTGTGCTCGACGCCGAACCGCTGCTCCTCGTCGATGATGACCAGGCCCAGGTCCTTGAACCGGATCTCGCCGGTGATGAGCCGGTGCGTGCCGATGACGACGTCGACCGACCCGTCGCGCAGCCCGTCGACGACCGCCTCCGACTCGGCCTTCGTCTGGAACCGGGACAGCGCCTTGACCGTGACCGGGAAGCCGGCGTACCGCTCCGTGAACGTGTCGAGGTGCTGCTGGACGAGCAGGGTGGTCGGCACGAGCACGGCCACCTGCTTGCCGTCCTGCACCGCCTTGAACGCCGCGCGCACCGCGATCTCGGTCTTGCCGTAGCCGACGTCGCCGCAGATCAGCCGGTCCATGGGGATCGGCCTCTCCATGTCCTGCTTGACCTCGTCGATCGTGGCGAGCTGGTCCGGCGTCTCGACGTAGGCGAAGGCGTCCTCGAGCTCGCGCTGCCACGGGGTGTCCGGGGAGAACGCGTGCCCGGAGGTCGCCATCCGGGCGCTGTACAGCCGGATGAGCTCGCCGGCGATCTCCTTGACCGCCTTGCGGGCGCGGCCCTTGGTCTTCGCCCAGTCGGAGCCGCCCATCTTGTTCAGGCTCGGGGCCTCGCCGCCGACGTACTTCGTGACCTGGTCGAGCTGGTCGGTCGGCACGAACAGACGATCACCCGGCTGGCCGCGCTTCGACGAGGCGTACTCGATGACCATGTACTCGCGGGTGGCCGCGGCCGCGCCGGAGCCGATGGTCCGGGACACGAGCTCGACGAACCGGCCGACGCCGTGCTGCTCGTGCACGACGAAGTCCCCGGGGCGCAGCTGCAGCGGGTCGACGACGTTGCGCCGGCGGCTGGGCATCTTCCGCATGTCCCGGGTGGAGGACCCGGGGCGGCCGGTGAGGTCGGTCTCGGAGAACACGGCGACCCGCAGGTCCTCGGCGACGAAGCCCGGACCGACCTGCGCGGGCGTGACGTGGACGACGCCGGGGTCGATCTCGTCCGGCAGCGCCGGCACCAGGCGCGCGGGCACGTCCGCGGCGCGCAGCTGCTCGGCCATGCGCTGCGCGGGGCCGTGGCCCTCGGTGGCGAGCAGCAGCCGCCAGCCGTCCTGCTGCAGCCGGCGGACGTCCGCGACGGCCCGGTCGACCTCGCCGCGGTACCGCTCGACCTCGCGCGCGCCGACGACCAGCGTCTCGACGCCGTCGCCCCCGCGGAGCTCGTCGGCCCCCGGCTCGCCCTCGACCGCGTCGGCGTCCAGCGTGAACGGCGACAGCGTCCACCAGCCCAGGCCGCGCACGGCAGCGAGCGCCCGCACCTCGGCGAACGAGGCGAACGACGCGGCGGACAGGTCCAGCGGGGTGGCCGCGCCCGCGGCGGCGGACGTCCAGGCGGCCTGGAGGAACTCCTCGGTGGTCGCGACGAGGTCGTGCGCCCGGCGCCGGACCCGCTCGGGGTCGGCGAGCACCAGCAGCGCGTCGTCCGGCACCAGGTCCAGCACCGGCACCATGCGCTCGACCAGCGCGGGGGCGAGGGACTCCATGCCCTCGACCGCGATGCCCTGCGCGAGCTTGTCGAGCATGTCGACGGCCCCGGGCAGCCGCTCGACCAGGGACGCGGCGCGCTCCCGCACGGCGTCGGTCAGCAGGATCTCCCGGCACGGCGGCGCCCACAGGCCGTGCGTGGCGACCTCGAGGGAGCGCTGGTCGGCGACCGAGAACCAGCGGATCTCCTCGACGTCCTCGCCCCAGAACTCGATGCGGAGCGGGTGGTCCTCGGTGGGCGGGAACACGTCGAGGATGCCGCCGCGGACCGCGAACTCCCCGCGCCGCTCGACCATGTCCACCCGGGAGTACGCGGCGCCGACCAGGCGCTCGGCGACGTCGGTCAGGTCGGCCCGGTCGCCCACGGACAGCGCCACGGGCTCGAGCTCCCCGAGCCCGTCGACCACGGGCTGCAGCAGCGCCCGCACCGGCAGCACCAGCACGCGGACGGGTCCGGCGTGGCTCTGCTCCGGGTCGGGGTGCGCGAGGCGGCGGAACACGGCCAGCCGGCGCGCGACCGTGTCGGACCGGGGAGAGAGCCGCTCGTGCGGCAGCGTCTCCCACGCGGGCAGCACGGCGACGTCGTCGTCGGGCAGGTAGCAGCGCAGCGCGGCGGCGAGCTCGTCCGCGTCGCGGCCGGTGGCGGTGACGACGACGAGGGGCCGGCCGGCGCGGCGGGAACCGGCGGGCGCCGCCGGCACCACGGGCGCGGCACCACCGGTGAGGGCGGCGAGGAGGGGCGGGCGGACGCCGGCCGGGCCGACGACGTCGACCTCGCCCCGGGAGGGGACCAGGTCGACGGCGCGCGCGACGGCGGGGTCGGCGAGCAGGACGGGCAGCAGACCGGCGACGTTCATGGGTTCCTTCCGCCACGGGGGCGCACAGCACGATGACCCCGGATCCGCAGGATCCGGGGTGGGGTCCCACTGTACGAGCGTCCGCCGACACTCAGCCCGTCGGCGGCAGCGCGCCCCACCCGCGGGCCGCCGCGGCGCGGGTGCGCGCCGGCGACCAGAACTGGTGCACGACCCCGCGGTCGCCGGGGGCGACCCCGCCCGCGGCGGCCGGGGCCGGCGGCTCGGCCGGCGGCTCGGCGGGCCGCTCGGCGGGCAGCTCGGGCAGCGTCGTCGGCGGCTGCGCCCCGCGCGCGACGAGGACCCGCGGCTCGGCGGCGCGCGGGGCGCCGGCGCCCCCGGGGGCGTCGCCCGCCGCCGACCGCGGCCGCTCCCGGTCCGGCGCGCGCAGCAGCGCCAGGGACCTCAGGTCGCGGGCGACCGCGGCCCGCGCCGGCAGCAGCCGGTCGAGCGGGGCCCGGCCCGCCCGCGCGGCGGCGAGCGCGGCGGCGTCCCGCAGCAGGCGCAGGCCGGCGGCGGCCGCGGCGGGTGGCCGGTCGCGCAGGTGCCGCTCGACGTAGGCGGCGGTGCGGCCCTGGCCCCGGGCCCGGGCGGCGAGGACGCGCCCGCCCGCCGCGCGCGGGTCGGCGGGCACCTCGACCGGCACCCCCGCGACGGCGTGCGCGCGGAAGCCGGCGCCCACGACGTCCCGCCGGAACACCTCCGCCGCTCCGGGGTAGCGGGCGGTGCCGAGCGCCTCGTCGAACCCGACGGCCTCCAGCACGGCCCGGGTCGCGCCGGCGGAGGCCTCGGGCAGCACGCCGCGCGGCGGCGGGTCCGCGACCAGGCCGAGCAGCGCGGCCGCGGGACCGGTCGCCGGCGCGCCGCCCGGCGGATGCACGGCGCCGGCGACCAGGTCCGCGTGCCCCGAGCGCAGCGGGGCGACGAGGGCGGCGACCCAGCCGGCGGGGACCCGCACGCCCGGGACGGTGAACAGCAGGTACCGCCCCCGCGCCGCGGCGACGCCGACGTTGCGGGCGCGCCCGCCGGCCACGCCCGGTGCCGCCACGACCCGCACGCGGGGGTCGGCGGCGCGCACCGCGCACGGCAGCGCGGCGACGTCCCGCACGACGAGGACGAGCTCGCCGCCGAGGTGGTCGCCCCGCAGCCCGCCGGCCGCGTCCGCGTGCGGCGCGTCGTGCGCCCCGCGCGCCCCGACGTGCGCCCCGCGCGCCGCGTCGTCCAGGCTCGCCAGCAGGCTCCGCACGGACTCCGGCAGCCCGGGCTCGGTGCCGTGCGCGACCACGACCACCGACACGTCGGCGCGGTGCCTCAGCGACCCGGGCACGGCGCACCTCCGGCGGCGGCCGGGCGTCCCGCCCGCGGGGCTGTCACGTCAGTACCGCTCGGGGCCGTAGTCGATCCGGTAGTGCTGCTCGCGCGGCCGCTCCCCGATCGGCTTCGCGGGGACGCCGCCGACGATCGTCCACGGCGGCACGTCCTCGGTCACCACGGCGCCCGCGGCCACGACGGCGCCCTCCCCGATCGTCACGCCGCGCACGACCGTCGACCGGCTGGCCAGCCACGCGCGGTCGCCGATGCTGATCGGACCGAGCCGGCCGGGGAACCCCGGGTCGCGCAGGTCGTGGTCCGCCGTGACCAGCAGCACGTGGCTCGCGATCACGACGTCCCAGCCGATGTCGATGCCGCCGCGCGCGTCCACCTGGCAGAACCGGCCGACGTGGCAGCGCCCGGCGATCCGCAGGTTCCCGGGCTCCAGCACCTCGGAGCTGCCGAACAGGTAGACGTGCTCGCCGAGGTCGGCGCCGAGCGCGCGCAGCGTCCGGATGCGCAGCGCGTTGCTCGGCACGTGCGTCACCACCCGGTTGAACAGCAGCTCGCCGCGTCGTCCCACGTCAGCCGTCCTCCCCGCGGGCCGCGCCCGCGTGCTCGCGGTCCACGCTGCCGCGCAGGCGCGCGGCGACCGCCTCGGGCACGTGGTCGCGGCGCACGACCTCGCGCCCCGCGGCCCCGCGCCGCCGTCGCTCGGCGGGGTCCGCCGCGAGCGCGCGCACCGCCGCGAGCAGGTCCCGTTCCCCCGCGTCGCCGTCGCCGACCACCGCGACGCCCGCCTCGTCGAACAGGTACGCCGCGCCGCGGGAGTCGTTGGTCACCACGGCGCAGCCCTGGCCGAGCGCCGCGACCAGCGGGCCGCTGACCGCGTACGCCCCGCCGCCGCCCCAGCCGTCCCGGCGCCAGCGCACGACGACGGCGGCGCGGGCGAACGCGGCCCGCACCTCGGGCTCCGGCAGGAAGCCGAGCAGCCGGACCCGGCCGGTGGCGCCGCACTCCGCCGCGGCGGCGCGCACCCGGCGCTCGGTCTCCGCCGAGGCCGCGCCGACCGCGACGGTCCAGCCGTCGGGCAGGTCGCCGGCGGCCCGGACCAGCGGCAGCACGTCGGCGGCGTCCGCGACGTACCCGGGCAGCAGCACCTCGGTGCGGCCGTCGACCGGGGCGTCCGTGACCGCGCCGACGTGCGGCACGTGCTGCACGGTGCGGTCGAGCCGGTGGGCGGACTCCAGTGCGCGCGCCCCGGCCGGGGACAGGCACAGCACCCGCTCGGCCCGGCGCAGCAGGTCCCGCTCGGCCCGGCGACCGAGGGTCGCCGACAGCGCCGCGGCGACCCGCCGACCGCCCCGCCGGTCCAGCGCCGTCGTGAAGAACGCGCCGCCGGACAGCTCCGGGACGTCGTGCACCATCAGCCAGACGCGGCGCCCGCGCCGGGCGAGCCACCACGCGGCCCAGAACTCCGCCAGGCCGCGGCCGGCCTGCTCGACGACGGCCACCTCGGCCGGGTCCCGGCGTGCCAGGCGGCGCGCGAGGCGGAGGGCGAGGACGCCGGACTGCGACGCGGCGGGGTCGGGCGGCAGCCGCACCACGTCCACCTCGCCGAGCGCGTCGAGCACCGGGCGGAACGCCTCCGCGTACGCGGCGACGCCGCTCGGGCTCGGGGGGAGCCGCGTCACGTGCACCAGCCGGAGCGGCTCGCGCGCGGTCACCGGCGGCCCCGCACCGCGCGCCGCACCCCGTCGCGCGCGGCGACCGCGGCGCGCTGGACGCCCTCGACGGCGCCGAGGAGCCGGGCGCTGCGCGGGGGGACGTCGCGCGCCAGGACGCCCGCGCGCTCGGCCTCCAGCAGCGAGCCGTACAGGTGCCCGAACGTGTGCAGCGCGGCGACGGCGAACCCCGCCCGGCCGTCGCGCCACGCGCCGCCGAACACGGTGGACCGCAGGAGCTCGCGCAGCAGGGCGACGGGGTCGTCCACCCGGGTGAACCGGCCGGGGTTGTTGGCGGCGTACCGCAGGATCTTCTCGGTCGTCTGCTCGACGGAGCGGAAGTTCAGGTGCGCGATCCCGGGCACGGACGCGGGCGCGTCGATCCCCCGCCCGTCCAGGACCGGCGGCACGTGCGCGAGCGCGGGCTCGGCGTAGTGCGCCCGGCCGCGGCGCAGCAGCGCGTACTTGGCGCTGCCCTGCAGGGAGTGCTCGAGCAGGCGGCCGAACGCGACGTTGTCGTACCGCAGCCGCACGCCGGCGACGTCGGACGGCCCGTCGAGCACCGGCTGGAGCGCGGCGCGGAACCCTGCCGGCAGGTGCTCGTCGGCGTCCACGAACAGCACCCAGTCGGACGTCGCCGCGTCCAGGCCGCGCTGCCGGACCTGCTCGACGACCGGGACGTCCGGCACCGGGACGACGCGGGCGCCGTGCGCGGCGGCCACGGCGACGGTGTCGTCGGTGGAGGCCATGTCGCAGACCAGCACCTCGTCGAAGCCGGCCAGGCGCGGTAGGCAGTCCCGCAGCAGGTCAGCCTCGTCGCGCGAGTACACGACGGCGCTCACGGTGCTCGGGGGGGTCATGGCGACGAGCGTAGGTCGGGGTCCCCCGGACGCGGCACCGCCTTCAGGGTGAATTCGGACGAAAGCCCACATATGGCGCATCTCGGACGGCTAGCCTCGGCTCGCGGACGAGGGGTCCGCACCGCCCGCGACGGCCGCGCTCCACGCGCCGCGCGGGCCCAGGGGAGGAGCACGGATGAGCCACGTCGTGGTCGTCGGCACCGGCATCGTGGGGCTCGCGGTCGCCGCGCGCCTCGCCGCCCGCGGCGACGAGGTCACGGTGCTCGACAAGGAGGACGGCCTCGCCCGGCACCAGACCGGGCGCAACTCCGGCGTCGTGCACTCGGGGCTCTACTACGCCCCCGGCAGTCTCAAGGCCACGATGGCGGCGGCCGGCGCGCGGTCGATGGTCGCGTACGCCCGCTCGCGCGGCGTCGCCGTCGACGTGTGCGGCAAGCTCGTCGTCGCCACCGGACCGGAGGAGCTGCCCGGCCTGCAGAAGCTGGCCGAGCGCGCGGTCGCCAACGGCGTCCCGGCCCGCCGCGTCACCCCGGCCGAGGCCCGCGAGCACGAGCCGCACGTCCGGGCGCTCGCCGCGCTGCGCGTCGACTCCACCGGCATCGTCGACTACCCCGGCGTCTGCCGGGCCCTGGCCGCGGACGTCACGGCTGCCGGCGGGCGGATCGTGCTGGGCGAGGAGCTGCTCGCCGCGCGCACCGTCGCCGACGCGCCCGGGACCCGCGGCCGCGTCGAGGTGCGCACCGACAAGGCCGACCGGGAGGCCGACGCGCTCGTGGTGTGCGCGGGCCTGCACGCCGACCGCGTCGCGCGGGCGTGCGGCCTGGAGCCCGAGGCCCGGATCGTGCCGTTCCGCGGCGAGTACTACGAGCTGACCCCCGAGGCCGGGGACCAGGTCCGCGGCCTGATCTACCCGGTGCCGGACCCGCGGTTCCCCTTCCTCGGCGTGCACCTCACCCGCGGGATCGAGGGGCACGTGCACGCCGGCCCGAACGCCGTGCTCGCCCTCGCCCGGGAGGGCTACACGTGGCGGGACGTCTCGCCGCGCGACCTGGCGGACTCCCTCGCCTGGCCGGGGCTGTGGCGGCTCGCCGCCCGCAACGTCGTCCCCGGCGCCGCCGAGGTGGGACGCTCGCTGTCCACCCGCGCGTTCGCCCGCAGCCTCGCGCGCCTCGTGCCCGGCATCACCGCGTCCGACCTGGTGCCCGCCCCGTCCGGGGTGCGCGCGCAGGCCCTGCGCCGCGACGGCGGCCTGGTCGACGACTTCCTCGTCCAGACGGCGGGCCGCCAGGTCCACGTCCTCAACGCGCCCTCCCCCGCGGCCACCGCGTCGCTCGAGATCGCGCGGCACATCGTCGAGCGGCTCGACGCCGCACTGCCCCTGGAGCACGCGGCCTGAGCCGGAGGGAACCACCATGCGGATCGCCCTGATCGTCAAGCATCCGGTCCTCCCCGAGGTCACCGCCGGCGGCATCCTGGACCTGCACCACCTGGCCCGCGAGCTCGCCCGCGAGGGGCACCGGCCCGAGGTGGTCGCCACGAAGTACGGCGGCCGCCGGCTGCTGCCCCACCGGCTGCTCCAGCGCGTGCGCCCCGGTCGCCCCACGGTCTGGCGGGACGTCGTCAACGGCTACCCGACCAGCCGGTACGGCGACTGGGCCCTGCACACGGGCGTCCTCCAGCGGCTCGACCGCGGCGACTGGGACGTCGTCGCACTCCAGGACGTCGCGACCTTCGACCTCATCGACGCGGTGCACCGGCGCCGCGTGCCGCTGCTCATCCGGATCGTCGCGGTGCAGGAGGTCGACGCGCTCGAGCGCCGCGCCGCCGCCGACCCCGCCTTCGCGGCGGTGCTGCGCGACCCCGCCGTGCGGGTGATCAGCAACTCCCAGTACGTCGCCGGGCGCGTCCGCGGGCAGCTCGGCCTGGACACCCCGGTCGTGTACCCGCCGATCGACCTGGACGAGTGCCGCAGCGCCGTCCACGAGCCGACCGACGTCACGATGGTGAACCCGCGCGACGTCAAGGGCATCGACACCACGCTCGCCGTGGCCGCGCTGCTGCCGCACCGGCAGTTCCTGCTCCAGGAGGCCTGGGCGCTCGACCCCGCGGAGCGCGCCGCCCTGCTCGACCGGCTGCGCGCCCTCCCGAACGTGCGGCTGTCGCCGGTCGCCGCCAGCGTCGCCGACGTCTACCGGCGCACCGCCGTGCTGCTCGTGCCCTCGCGGGTGGTCGAGACGTTCGGGCGGGTGGCGCTCGAGGGCGCGGCGAACGGGATCCCGGTCGTCGCCACCCGCGCGGGCGGGCTGCCCGAGGCCGTCGGCGCCGGCGGGGTGCTCGTGGACCCCGCCGCTCCGGCCTCCGCGTGGGCCGAGGCGGTCGAGGGGCTGCTCGCCGACCCCGGGCGGCGCGCGGCGGTCGGGGCGGCCGGCGTCGTGCACGCGGCGGAGCCGGCGTTCGACCAGCGCGCGGTGGCGGCGGAGATCGTCCGGATCGCGGAGCAGGCGTCGAGCGGGGAGCAGCTCGCGGCCTGACGCCCCGCCGACGGCGGGCCTCCGCGCCGGCGGGCCCCGCGCCGGCGGCCCCCGCGCCGCCCGCGCCCGCGCACCCCTGCCCGAGCCCGTCCGCCGAGATCGGCACCTCGCGCCGAGATCGGTCGCTCCAGGCGCCGATCTCGGCGCGGACGACCGATCTCGGCGGCCCGGGGGAGGCGGCCGGGGGGGGCGGCGGGCGGACGGGGGCGGCCCGGGGGGCCGGGCGCGGGGCGGCCCGGCGGGCGGACGGGGGCGGGCCGGGGAGGCGGGGCGGGCCGGGCCCGGGGCAGCCGGGGGGCGGCCCGGGGAGGCGGCCGGGGGCGGGCCGGGGAGGCGGGGCGAGCCGGGCGCCGGGCCGGGGGCCGGGCCCGGGGGGCGGCGGCCCGGGGCGCGGGGTCAGCGCATCATGTCGCGCATCATCGCGCGGACCGGGGGGTGCTCCGCCAGGATCTCGCCCGCCGTGCGGGTGCGGTAGCCGTCGGCGGCGGCACGGGTGAGGAACGCGTCCAGGACCGCCGCGCGGTCGTGCCGGGGCAGGTCGGCGGGGTCGGCGGCGAGCTCCGGGTCGGCGCGGGTGTCGTGCATGAGGATGATCGCGCCCGGGTGCAGCGAGGCGTACGCGCGGCGCTCCATCTCGTCCTGCTCGCCGTGGTACCAGTCCTCGACGGAGGACGACCACAGGACGACGCGCAGCCCCTGCCGGGCCCACCCGCGGCGCTGGCGGACGGTGTGCGAGCCGTAGGGCGGGCGGAACAGGTGCACGCGCCGGCCGGCGACGGCCTCGACGACGCGGCGGGACTCGGCGACGACCTCCATGGCCTCCGCGTACGGCACCTGCGCGAGGCGCCGGCGGTGGTCGCGGCTGTGCAGGCCGAGCTCGTGGCCCTCCGCGACGATCCGCCGGACGATCTCGGGGTGCTGCTCGGCGTGCTCGCTCAGCACGAAGAACGTGGCGCGCGCGCCGTGCCGGGCGAGGACGTCCAGGATCCCGGGGGTGTGGGCCGGGTCGGGGCCGTCGTCGAAGGTCAGGGCCACGACGGGCTCGAGGGTGTCGACGCAGACCAGCGCGGACAGCGGCCGGAGCACCGGTCGGGCGAGCTCGACGGCGAGGTGCCGCGGCAGGGGCCGGGGCGCGGGGGCCGCGAAGGGACCCATGTCCCGGCGCAGCACGACCCGGCCACGGCCGGGGTGCAGCCGGGGTGCTGGCTGCTCGACACCGGTGACGGACATGGACGACCTCCTGCTCGCTCCCTGCCCCCGCCAGTCGCCGCGGGGCCGCCCCAGTGTGCCCGCCCGACCTGCCCGCATATGTCCGGTTTGCGGCTTTTCACCCTGGCTGTCACCCGGTCGGGTGCGTCGGGCGCCGCCGCTCAGCCGAGGACGGTCAGGATCTCCTCCGCCACCCGGGCCGCGAGCGCCACCAGCGTGAGCGTCGGGTTCGCGAAGCCGCCGGTGGGGAACACGGACGTGCTGGCCACGTAGAGGTTGCCGACGCCGTGCACCCGGCAGTCCGCGTCCACCACGCCCGCCGCCGGGTCGACGTGCATCCGGGTGGTGCCCAGGTAGTGGTTGGTCGAGGAGCCGAGCACCACCGGGTCCACCCCGCCCGCCGCCAGCCGCAGCTCCCCGAGGCCCGACCGCCGGACCGCGTCCGCGACCAGCCGGTGCGCGCCGGCGGCCGCCCGGGCGTCGTCCGGCGTCCACGCCCAGTCGATGCGCAGCCGCGGGACGCCGAACGCGTCCTTCTGGTCGCCGAGCGTGACCCGGTTGCCCGGGTGCGGGGCCTGCTCCGCCTGGTGCAGGACCCGCAGGTGGTCGAAGTGCCGGGACGGCCGCCGGAACGTCGACCAGCCGCCGTGCCCGACGTACGTGGACCGCCGGCCGCCCGAGTGCAGGACCCGGCGCAGCACCGCGTCCGTCCGGGAGACCGCGCCCCACAGGTCCGCCAGCCGCGGCAGCCGGCGGTCGCGCACGGCCGCGCGCACCGCGACCGCCGACCGGCGCGCGGCGTCCGCCCGGTCGTCGCCCGCCTCGGGGTCGCGCTGGCTCGCGTGCCGCGGGAAGAACATCGTGGACAGCTGGGTCACCGGCTCGGTGCGCAGCACGTCGTCGCTGAGCCGCAGGTGGCCCATGACGGGGACACCCTCGACGGCGTGCAGGTCGTACAGCGCCATCCGGTCCACCAGGGTCCGGTCGGCCGGCTCGAGCACGCCGCCGTCGACCAGCGGGTGGTCCATGAAGTTCCGGCCGAGCGCGTCCGTGCCGCGGGCGCCGCCGGCCCGGTCCAGCGCCCGGCGCACCCCGCCCGAGACGAGCAGCAGCTGCGTGGTGGCCAGGCCGCCGCCGGCGAGCACCACGGTCGGCGCCCGGAACACCACCTCGCGGCCCGGGGCGGCCAGCGCGCGCACCTCGGTCACCCGCGTGGCCCCCGGGTCGGTCCGCAGCTCGACGACGTAGGCGTGGTGGTACACCGTGCACGCGGGGTGCGCGGCGAGCCGGCCGACGTGCCGCTCGGCGAACGCCGTCCGGTCGGCGAACTGGAACACGTCGCTGCGCACCACCGCGTCGTCCAGCGGCAGCCGCGGCGTCCCCGGGCGCTCCCACGCAGCGGCGTCGTAGCCCTGCGGCAGCAGGCCGAACAGCTCCTGCGCCCGGCGGTACCCCGGGGCGAGGTCGTCCGCGGTGATCGGCCAGCCGCTGCCCGGCAGCCAGGGCCGGGCCTCGAGGTCGGCGGCGGACAGCGGCACGAGGCGCAGGCCGCGCCGCCCGCCGCCGAGGTCGACGCTCCACAGGTTCGCGTTGCCGCCGACGCGCCGGGTGCCGGAGATCTGCGGGACCGTGCCGAACCGCAGGCCGTCCGCCGCGAGCTGCAGGCGGTCGGCCTCGGGATCCGCGGCGACGCCGCCGGACTCGAGCACGGCCACCGACAGCCCGCCCGCCAGCAGGCCCAGGGCGACCGTGACGCCGGCCGGCCCGGACCCCACGACGCAGACGTCGGCGGTGCGGACGGCACCGGGATCGAGGGTGCGCGCGTCGACGATCATGCGGACCCCCGGGTGTCGCGGCCGACGTCCCGCTCGGGCGGGACGGCCCTGGTCTACACCCGCGTGGCGCAGGTTCGTGAGAGCCGTCCGGGGGACGCGCCGTGTCCGTTCGAGGGTGATATGTCCGAGTTCACCCGTTCATACCTATCTGTACCGATATGCCCGGACTAGCCTCGACGCCAGGCGCGCCGCCAACTCACCGTCCCGAACCCCCCTGCCGAGGAGGAGCCATGACCGCAGCCGAGCCCGAGCCGGCCGACATCCCGGTGGTGATCCTCTGCGGGGGCATGGGCACGCGGCTCCGCGAGGCCAGCGAGAAGCTCCCGAAGCCCCTGGTGGACATCGGGGGCCGGCCGATCCTCTGGCACATCATGAAGACGTACTCCGAGCACGGGTTCCGACGCTTCGTGCTGGCCCTCGGGTACAAGAGCGACCTGATCAAGCAGTACTTCCTGGACTACCGGCACCTGACGTCCGACTTCACGCTGCACCTCGGCGGCGACGGGTCGGACGCCGAGCCGGTGTTCCACGGCTCCGCCGCGAAGGAGGACTGGGAGATCACGTTCGTCGAGACGGGCCTGACCACGGCGACCGCCGCGCGCATCCGCCGGGTCGCGGACCACCTGGACGCCCCGCGCTTCGCCCTGACGTACGGCGACGGCATCGGCGACGTCGACATCACCGGAGCCCTGCGGCACCACACCGAGCACGGCCTGCTCGGCACGCTCACCGGCGTGCACCCGTCCAGCCGCTACGGCGAGATGCGGGTCGAGGGCGAGACCGTGGTCGAGTTCAACGAGAAGCCGACCCTGGCCGACGGCTGGGTGAACGGCGGGTTCTTCGTGTTCGAGCGGGAGTTCGTCGACAAGTACCTCGACGACGACCCGGCGGTGATGCTCGAGAGCGCCCCGCTGCAGCAGCTCGCCCGCGACCGGCAGCTCTCCGTGTACGAGCACGAGGGCTTCTGGATGGGCATGGACACGTTCCGCGACTGGACGGAGCTCAACGGGCTGTGGGACAGCGGCCGCGCTCCGTGGAAGATCTGGGAGGACTGAGCGCGTGCGCATCCTGGTCACCGGCACCGAGGGCTACCTCGGCAGCCTGCTCGCCCCGACCCTGCTCGGGCGCGGCGACGACGTCACCGGCCTCGACACCGGCTACTACAAGAACGGGTGGCTCTACAACGGCGTGCACGAGACGCCGCACACCCTGGTCAAGGACATCCGGCACGTCACGCCGGACGACCTGGTGGGCTTCGACGCGGTCGTGCACATGGCCGAGCTGTCGAACGACCCGATCGGCGACCGGATCGGCGAGGTGACGTACGACATCAACCACCTCGGCTCGGTCGGGCTCGCGTCGGCGGCCAAGCGCGCCGGGGTGTCCCGGTTCGTGTACATGTCGTCGTGCAGCGTCTACGGCGTCGCGGACGGGACGGTCGACGAGACCAGCCCGACCGACCCGCAGACGGCCTACGCCCGGTGCAAGGCCCTGGTGGAGCGGGACGTCACCGCGCTGGCGGACGACGACTTCTCCCCCACGTTCCTGCGCAACGCGACGGCGTTCGGCGCCTCGCCGCGGCAGCGGTTCGACATCGTGCTGAACAACCTGGCCGGCCTGGCCTGGACGACGCACCGGATCGCGATGACCTCCGACGGCACGCCGTGGCGGCCGCTGGTGCACGGCCTGGACATCGCCAAGGCGATCCGGGCGGTGCTCGACGCGCCCCGCGAGGACGTGCACGCGCAGGTGCTCAACGTCGGCGCGGACGGCAACAACTACACGGTGCGCGAGATCGCCGAGACCGTGGGCGCGGAGTTCCCCGGCTGCGAGGTGTCGTTCGGGGAGCCGAGCGCGGACAACCGGTCGTACCGGGTGTCGTTCGCGAAGATCCGCGAGGTGCTGCCCGGCTTCGGATGCGACTGGGACGCCGCCGCCGGCGCGGCCCAGCTGCACCGGGTGTTCGAGCAGATCGCCCTGGACACGGAGACGTTCACCGGGCGCGGCCACACCCGCCTCGCGCAGATCGAGCACCTGCTGAAGACCGGCCAGGTGGACCCGCAGCTCTTCTGGACGGTGAACCCGTGAAGTACACCCCGACCGCCGTCGAGGGCGTGACGATCGTCGACCTCGAGCACCGCGCCGACGACCGGGGGTTCTTCGCCCGGACGTTCGACGTCACCGAGTTCGAGGCCCACGGCCTGGACACCGCCGTCGTGCAGTGCAACCTGTCGTACAACCACCGCGCGGGGACGCTGCGCGGGCTGCACCGCCAGGTCCCGCCGTACGCGGAGGGCAAGCTCGTGCGGTGCACCGCGGGCGCGATCGTCGACGTGGCCGTGGACGTCCGGCCGGACTCCCCGACGTACGGGGCGCACGTCATGGTCGAGCTGTCGGCCGCCAACCGGCGGGCGCTGTTCATCCCGCCCTACGTGGCGCACGGGTACCAGACGCTCACCGAAGACGCCGAGGTGGTGTACCAGGTCAGCGGGCCGTACGCCCCCGAGGGCGAGCAGGGGTTCCGGTACGACGACGCCGCGTTCGGCATCGTCTGGCCGGTGCCCGTCACGGTGATCTCGGAGAAGGACGCGGCGTGGCCGCTCGTGGCCCCGGAGCCGGTGCAGTGATCGTCACCGACTCGCTGCTGCGCGCCCGCCAGGCCGACGGCCGCCCGATCCGGGTCGCGCTGGTCGGTGCCGGGTTCATGGGCCGCGGCCTGGTGAACCAGATCGTCAACTCCGTGCCGGGCATGGACGTGGTGGCGATCGTCGCGCGCCGGCCGGAGCAGGGGATCCGCGCGTACACCGAGGCGGGGCTGAGCGGCGTCGTGGAGGTCGACTCCCCCGCCGCGCTCGCCCGCGCCGCCGCCGCCGGCACCCCCGCCGTCACGCAGGACCACCGGGTCGCCGTGGCGTCCGACGCCGTGGACGTGGTGGTCGACGTGACCGGGGCCGTCGAGTACGGCGCGCACGTGGCGCTGGACTGCTTCGAGCACGGCAAGCACCTGGTGCTGATGAACGCCGAGGTGGACGCGACGGTCGGCGCGGAGCTCGCGCGGCTGGCCGACAAGGCCGGGGTCGTCTACACCGGGTGCGACGGCGACCAGCCGGGCGTGCAGATGAACCTGTACCGGTTCGTCCGGGGCCTCGGGCTGACGCCGCTGGTCGCGGGGAACATCAAGGGCCTGCAGGACGAGTACCGCACCCCGACGACGCAGAAGGCGTTCGCCGAGCGCTGGGGCCAGGACCCGCACATGGTCACGTCGTTCGCGGACGGAACCAAGGTGTCCGTCGAGCAGGCGCTCGTCGCCAACGCGACCGGCATGTCCGTGCACCGGCGCGGCATGCTCGGCATGGACCACGACGGGCACGTGGACGAGCTGACCACCCGGTACGACGTGGACGAGCTGCGCGCCCTCGGCGGCGCGGTGGACTACGTCGTGGGCGCCCGGCCCGGCCCCGGGGTGTACGTCCTGGCGACGCACGACGACCCGAAGCAGCGGCACTACCTGGAGCTCTACAAGCTGGGCACCGGGCCGCTGTACTCGTTCTACGCGCCGTACCACCTGTGCCACTTCGAGGTGCCGAACACGGTCGCGCGGGCGTTCCTGCTCGGCGACGCGACCATCCGGCCGCTCGGCGCCCCCACGGTGGAGGTCGTGACCACGGCGAAGACCGACCTGCCGGCCGGCACGGTCCTCGACGCCCTGGGCGGCTACCACTACTACGGCCAGGCGGAGCGCGCGGACACCACGCGCACGGAGCGCCTGCTCCCGGTGGGCGTGGCGGAGGGGTGCGTGCTGAAGCACCCGGTCCCGAAGGACCGCACCCTCACGTACGACGACGTCACCCTCCCGGAGAACCGCCTGATCGACCGCCTCCGCGAGGCCCAGTCCGCCCTCGCGTGACCGCGCCGCGGGTGCCTGCTCCCTGCGAGGGGGCACCTCTCGCGCACCCGGGGCGGGTTCCGGTGTGCCCCGACGGATCGCGTGATGCCCCGCGGGCGGGGCGCGAGCACGCGCGGTGCCCCGCCGGGTGACACGTCACCCGGATGCCAGGCAGTTCACCCGGGGTCGACGGACAAACCGGACAAACCCACTCATAGACTCACGAATCAGGAACGGGCCTGGGCGGGAGAACCGTCGCCCGAGCCCTCCACCGAGACCGAGAACGGGGGACCACCGTGCCCGCACCGACCGCCCTGCGCGCCCGCGCGGTGACCTTCTACCTGCCGCAGTTCCACCCGGTGCCGGAGAACGACGCCTGGTGGGGACCGGGGTTCACCGAGTGGACCAACGCCGCCAAGGCGCGGCCCCTGTTCCGCGGGCACGTCCAGCCCCACCTGCCGGCCGACCTCGGCTTCTACGACCTGCGGATGCCGGAGGCGCGCGAGGCGCAGAGCGACCTGGCCCAGCAGTACGGCGTCGAGGCGTTCATCTACTGGCACTACTGGTTCGGCGGCGGACGGCGCATCCTCGAGCGGCCGTTCCAGGAGGTGCTGGCGTCGGGCGCCCCGTCGGTGAAGTTCTGCCTCGCCTGGGCGAACCAGACGTGGAGCGGCATCTGGCACGGCGCGAGCGACCGCGTCCTGATGGAGCAGACCTACCCGGGCCCCGAGGACGAGCAGCGCCACTTCGACACGCTGCTCCCCGCGTTCCGGGACGAGCGCTACCTGCGGGTGGACGACCGGCCGGTGTACTACGTGTTCCGGCCGGAGGACCTGCCGGACGCCGCAGCGTTCGTGGACCGGTGGCAGGCCATGGCGCGCGCCGCCGGCCTCCCCGGCCTGTACCTCGTGGCCGAGGTGTCCGACCTGCTCGGCCGCGGGCCCCGGTACACCGACGTGGACGCGGCGGGCTTCGACGCGGGCGTGTACATGCGGCTGCCGGCCCGGCGCACCCGGGCGGACGTGCTGCGGATGCGGGTCGGGCGCAAGCTCGGCCGCCCGGAGATCTACCCGCACGACCCCGAGTTCCGGCCCGCGCCCGCGGGCATCTCGGACCGCCTGCTGCCGTGCGTCTACCCGAACTGGGACAACACGCCCCGGTCCGGCACGCGCGGCCTCGCGGTCACCGGGTCCTCCCCCGAGGTGTTCGGCCACCACGTGCGCCAGGCGGTCGCGACGCTCCAGCACCGCCCGGCCGCCGAGCGGCTGCTCTGGGTGAAGTCCTGGAACGAGTGGGCGGAGGGCAACTACCTGGAGCCCGACCTCGAGCACGGCCACGCGTGGCTGGAGGCCCTGCACCACGGGCTGACCGAGCGCAGCACGCTGGCCACCCAGCCGGCCCGAGTGATCACCCCGACGCACGCCCTGTCCCCGACGGACGGCGGGGTCGCGCATGGCTGAGGCCCCTCCCCTGCGGATCGCGATGCTGTCGTACTACCTCCCGTCCGGCAGCAAGATCGGCGTGGGCTTCCAGGCGCACGAGCTCGCCACCGAGCTCGCCCGCCGGGGCCACCACGTCGACATGTTCAGCGACTGCCCGCCCGTCCCGGGCGCGGCGTACGGGCACCGGCACGTCGCCATGTCCGGCTCGCTGCGGACCTTCCGGTTCGCCTCCGCGCTGCGCCGGCAGGACCTGCGCGGCTACGACGTGCTGCACGCGCACGGCGACGACTACTGGCTGTGGCGCCGGCGCGCCCCGCTCCACGTGCGGACGGTGCACGGCTCCTGCTTCGAGGAGGCCCGGCACATCCGCGGCGCCAAGGAGAAGCTGCGGATGCTGCTGCTCGGCTTCAGCGAGGTGCTGGCCGCCTACGTCGCGGACCGGGTCGTCGTGGTGTCCCCGCAGACGCGCCGCTGGGTGCCCCGCGCGCACGCCGTGATCCCGAACGGCGTGGACACGACCCGGTTCGTCCCCGCGGACGAGGCCGGGCGCGCGGACCACCCGGTCGTGCTGTTCGTCGGCACCTGGCACGGGCGCAAGCGCGGCCGCGACCTGGCCGAGGCGTTCGCCCACGACGTCCTGCCCCGCGTGCCGGGAGCCGAGCTGTGGATGGTCACCCGGGACGCCCCGGCCGACCCCGGCCCCGGCATCCGCGTGCTGGGCCGGCTGTCCGACGCCGAGCTCGCCGACGCGTACCGCCGGGCCTGGGTGTTCTGCCTGCCGTCCTCCTACGAGGGCTTCGGCATCCCGTACGCCGAGGCGATGGCGAGCGGCCTGCCCGTCGTCGCGACGCCGAACGTCGGGGCCCGCTACGTCAGCGACGAGGGCCGCGCCGCCGTGCTCGCGGAGCTGCCGGACCTCGGCACCGCCGTGGCGGACCTGCTGCTCGACGACGACCGGCGCGCGGCGCTGTCGGCCGCGGGGCTCGCCCGCTCGCGGACCTTCTCGCTGACCGCGGTCGCCGACGCCTACGAGGAGCTGTACCGCACCCCGGCCCGCGCGTCCGCCGCAGCACCCGCAGCACCCGCAGCGCCCGCCGCGACCGCCCCGCGGACCCCGTCCGCCCAGCCGCACGGAGACCAGCCATGACCGACGTCGCCATCCGCGCCTCCGGGGTGGGGAAGCACTACCGCATCGCCGCCGGCGGCGAGCACCAGCCCTCCACCGCGGCCGAGGCCGTCATGCGCCGGCTGCGCCACCCGCTCGAGCGCCAGCACTTCGAGGAGTTCCGCGCCCTGGACGACGTGTCGTTCGAGGTGCCGTGGGGCGAGGCCATCGGCATCCTCGGGCGCAACGGCGCGGGCAAGTCCACGCTGCTCAAGCTCCTGACCCGCGTCGCCGCCCCGACGAGCGGCCGCATGGAGCTCGGCGGCCGCGTCGGGTCCCTGCTCGAGGTCGGCACCGGCTTCCACCCCGAGCTGACCGGCCGCGAGAACGTGTTCCTCAACGGCACCCTGCTCGGGATGCGGAAGTCGGAGATCAAGGCACGGTTCGACGAGATCGTGGCGTTCTCCGGCGTCGAGAAGTTCCTGGACACCCCGGTGAAGCGGTACTCCTCCGGCATGTACGTGCGGCTGGCGTTCGCCGTCGCGGCTCACCTGGACACCGAGATCCTCGCGATCGACGAGGTGCTGGCGGTCGGCGACGCGGAGTTCCAGGCCAAGTGCATCGAGCGGATGCGCACGGTCGCCGCCGAGGGCCGCACGGTGCTGTACGTCTCGCACCAGATCCAGACGGTGAAGGCGCTGTGCACCTCGGCCCTGTTCCTGGAGCACGGGAAGCTCGTCATGCACGGCGACGTCGACGAGGCGATCGAGCTGTACCAGTCGAGCCGCGACCGGGTGGCGATGAGCCAGACCGACATCGAGCGGCGGCCCGGCACCGGCGAGCTGCGCATCACCTCGGCGACGATCTCGAGCCCGCTGTACAGGACCACGGAGTCCAAGACCGTCGAGTTCCTGGTCTCGGCCAACCCCGACTACATCGGGAAGTACTTCGTCTCCTGCCACGTGAACGACGCGCGCGGCACGACGATCCTGCAGTGCGACTCCCGGGTCACCGGCCTGTGGCTGGACCCGTCGGTCGAGCAGAAGGTCGCGCTCACCATCAACGGCCCCTGGCTGAAGCCCGGCGAGTACTCCGTCGACCTGTTCGTGTGCGCCTCGGGCGTGCTCGACGCGTTCGAGGGCGCCGGCCGGTTCGAGATCCACCCGGTCCTGCCCTACCCGCAGGCCGTCTCGGACGAGGGGCTGGACGCCGGCCTCGTCCTGGCCGACTTCGACTACGAGAGGCGGTGAGGACCGTGGCCACGCGCACCGTCGTCATCACCCCGCCCGGCCGGCTCCCCCTGCCGTCCTGGCGCGAGCTGTGGGAGGCCCGCGAGGTCTTCACCCGGTTCGGCACCCGCGACCTCAAGCTCCGCTACAGGCAGACCGCGCTCGGCGTGATCTGGGTGGTGCTGCAGCCCCTGCTGAGCGCCGGCATCTTCTCGATCGTCTTCGGGCAGATCGCCGACCTGTCCAGCGACGGCGTGCCGTACTTCGTCTTCTCGTTCGCCGGCATGCTGGCGTGGACGCTGTTCAACGGCATCGTGTCCCGCGCCGCCCCCTCGCTGGTGAGCAACCAGGCGCTGGTGTCCAAGGTGTTCTTCCCGCGGATGCTCGTGCCGCTGTCCAGCGTGCTGTCCGTGCTGGTCGACTTCCTGGTCGCCTCGGCGCTGATGGTCGTGCTGCTGTTCTGGTACGACATCGCGCCGGGCTGGCCGATCCTCACGCTGCCGCTGTGGATCCTCGCGGTGATCCTGCTCGGCTCGGGCCTCGGCATGGCCTGCTCCGCGCTGATGGTGAAGTTCCGTGACGTCGCCTACGTGGTGCCGTTCGCGCTGCAGACGCTGCTGTACGCCAGCCCGCTGGCGTACTCCCTGTCCGAGGTCGGCGAGAACATCCGCTGGCTGTTCGACATCAACCCGCTGACCTGGGTGCTGGAGGGCTTCCGCTGGTCGCTCCTCGGGCTCGCGCAGCCGGCGGGCTGGCAGATGGCCGCGACCGCGGTGGTGAGCGTCGTCGCGTTCGGCGGCGGCGCGCTGATCTTCTCGAAGATGGAGCGCGGCTTCGCCGACGTCATCTGACGCCGGCGACATCCGACGCGGACGACGCGAGGGGGACGACGTGACCGAGACGGGACCCGGCCGGGGCCGCCGCACGCGCTGGGCGGTGGCCGCCGGCGTGGTCGCGGTGGCGGTGGCCGCCGCGGGCACGACCGTCGCCCTGACCCGCGAGCGCGACGCCTCCTCGGCGGCGGACGGCGCCGCGCCCCCGTCGGCCGGGGTGCCCGCCGCCCGGATGTGCGGCGTGGTGGACCCGGGCCGGTTCGCGGCCCTGGCGGCAGACGCGCCGAGCGTCGAGCCGCGCGCCCTGGTGCCCGACCTGACGGCGGCGGGCGGCGGCGAGCCCGGCGGCCTGGAGGCGGTCGGCGACCACGTGGCGACGCTCGCGCACGGCGACGGCGGCAGCGTCATCACGACGTGGTCGGCCTCCGGGGCGGCGGAGCGCACGGTGACGATCCCCGGCGCACCCGGCGTCTTCACCCTGGCCCCGGACGGCGCCGTCATCGCGCCGACCGGCACCGAGCCGGGCACCGAGGTCGGCTCGTGGACCGGCGGCGACGACCCCGGCACGGTGTGGGACGTCGCGGACGCCGGCGAGGGCCGGGTCATCGACGTGCTGCCGTTCACCGCCGGGGAGGCCGGGGTGGTCGCCGCCGTCGCGTTCGAGGGGTCGCGCACCCTCGGCCTGCTGCACGCGGACGGCACCGTCTCGGACGGGCCGGAGCTCGCGTGGGACTGGTACCCGCGGTTCTTCGTGCAGCCCGACGGCACGCTGTTCGTCCTGAGCGACGTCGACGGCGAGTCCACCTACACGACCCTCACCCGGTACGACGCCGACGGCGAGGTGCTGCTCGAGGTCGGCGGCCGGATGGCCGAGGACTCCGACAACGGCCGGCCCCAGGTGATCGACCACCCCTCCGGGGTCGCGCCCGCCCCGGACGGCGACGGGTTCCTCGTGTTCGGCCCGACCTGGCGGATCGCCGAGATCGGCCCGGACGGGGTGTGGCGGGGCGTCGCCCTGTCGGAGCGCGGGGAGGGCTCGACGTTCCGGATGGCCGAGCAGTCGCCGCTGCGCCGGGTGGGCGACGACTACGTGTTCCTGTCCGCGACCGAGGACGGCACGGTGCAGCTCACCCGCGTGACGGCCCCCGAGATGCGCACCCTCCTGGACGCGCCGATCACCTGGAACGTCGCGGTCTCGGGCGCCACCGACAAGCTGGGCTTCGGCGCCGGGCTGGCGACGGACGCCCCGTACGACTACTTCGCCGACGGCGAGACCCCCGCCGTGCACGCCACCTTCGACCCCTGGTGGGGTGCGGTCTCCGGGGACTACGAGCTCCGGTACGAGGTGAGCGGCGACCCCTGGGCGCAGCCCGCGATCGCCCCGGTCACCGGCACGGTCGCGATCCCCGCGGACGGCGGCGAGGTGCCGCTCGACCTGCCGGCGGCCCGCCCGGGCCCCTACCAGGTGCACGCCACGCTGGTGGAGAAGGCCACCGGCGACGCGCGCTCGGCCACCTGCCTGCGGTACGCGGTCGGCGCGCCGGGCGCGACGTTCGACCCGGGCGCCCTCGCGGACGGCGCCGACTGGGGCGGGGCCGGACCGCTGCGCGGGGTGCAGCTCGCCGACGAGCTCGGCCTCGGCATGCACCGGGTGCAGCTCGACTTCTCCGGCATGGTGCCCGAGGGCGCCCGCCCGTCCGTGGCGGCGCTGGACCTCGGCGCGATCCCCGGGGCGGAGGAGGACGACCCGTTCGCCGGGCTGGCCGCCGCCGCGTCCGAGGCCGTCGAGCGCGGCGTGCTGCTCTACGTGCAGATCGGCGAGGCGGACCAGCGCGCGCAGCAGGCCGTCGCGGACGGGTCCTGGGGCGCGTGGGTGTCCGCCATCGTCACCGCGATCCACGAGGGGGCCCCGGACGTCACGCTGTGGGCGCCCTGGAACGAGCCGAACAACACCGGGATCGGCGGCGCGGACTACGCCCGGGACATCCTCGCCCCCGCCGCGGACGCGGTGCACCGCGCCGACCCCCGCGCGCGGGTGATCGGCGGGAACGCGCTGAACGTGGTGGTGCCGTGGTACGCCGAGGCCGTCGACGCCGGGGCGTGCGCGTCCTGGGACGTCGTGGGCATCCACCCGTACACCGGGTTCAACCGCTCCTGGGACGAGGAGGGCGCGCAGGGACCGATCGGCCAGATCACGGAGCTGCGCGAGGTGCTGGCCGCCTGCGGCGACGACGTGGAGGTGTGGAACACCGAGTCCGGCTGGTGGTCGGACGGGCCGGCGAACGAGTGGCACCAGGCCTACGACGTGGCCCGCACCTCCCTGTGGCAGAGCGCACTCGGCGTCGGGGCCTGGATGTACTTCTTCAGCGAGGGCGGCTGGGGCGAGGCCGAGAACACCTGGTCGCTGGTGCAGGTCGGCTCGTACGTGAAGCCCGGCGCCCTCGCGATGGCCACGGTGGGGCCGCTGCTGGCCGGCCGGCCGGCCGCCGAGCCCGCGGAGGTCGAGGACCCGACGGTCCGCGCGATGACGGTCCCGCCCGCGCCCGGGTCGGACGCCGACCCGCTGCTCGCGGTGTGGACGCTGGACGCGCTGACCGACGTCGCCCTGCTCGCCGACGAGGACGCGGCCGTCACCGTCACCGACGTGTACGGCGCGACCCGCACGGTCGACGTCGTGGGCGGCGAGGCCACCACCTTCCGGGCCACCGGGGCGCCGCAGTTCCTGGCCGCCCCCTCGTCCACCCGGCTCCGGGTCGCGGCCCTGGACGGGGGCAGCAATTTGCTCGCCGGGGGCACCGTGACCGCGTCGTCCACCTCGGACGGCGACGCCGCGACGCTCGTCACCGCCGAGGGCGCCCTCGCGACGCCCTGGCGCGCGGGCGGCAGCACCGCGGAGGGCCCCGATGTGAGCCCGTGGGTGCGGGTGGAGCTCGCCGAGCCCGCGACGCTCGACCGCGTGGTCATCGGCTCCGCCGGCATCCGGTGCTGCACCACCGGCGTGAAGGACGCCGTCGTCGAGGTCGAGTCCGACGGCGCGTGGACCGAGGTCGGGCGGGTCGAGGGCGCGTTCCTCGAGCGCACCAGCACGGTCCGGTTCGACCCGGTCGAGGCCACGGCCGTCCGCGTCACCGTGCCGACCACCGAGCAGCGGGACGTGACGATCCCCAGCGCGAACTACAGCGGCCAGTCCGGCGGCCTGCTCCCGGCGTGGGAGCCGGTGCAGGCCGAGCCGACCTGGCCCGTCTCCCTCGTCGGACTGGCCGCCTACGGCCCCGGACGAGCGCCATGACCGCAGACCAGGAGGGCACGATGCGCCAGGACGACGCCGCCGACCGCACGAAGGGAGGCCGGCCGTGACCGCGCGGGTCACCGTCGGGGTCCCCGTCTACAACGGGGAGAAGTACGTCGAGGCGGCGCTGGCGTCCGTCCGCGCCCAGGACGAGCCGGACCTCGAGATCCTGATCTCCGACAACGGGTCCACCGACGGCACGGAGGAGATCTGCCGGGCGGTGGCGGCCGCGGACGAGCGGGTCACCTACCACCGGCAGGACGTGAACCGCGGGGGCGCGTGGAACTTCAACCGCCTGGTGGAGCTCGCGTCGGCGCCGTACTTCACCTGGGCCGCGGCCGACGACATCCGGCGCCCGTCGTTCGTGCGCCGCTGCCTGGAGACGTTCGCCGACCGCGACCCCGCCACGGTGCTGGTGTACCCGCGGACGCAGATCATCGACGCCGCGGGCCGGGTGACCGAGGACCTGTTCGACGCCGACCTGGAGTGCGCCGAGCCGACACCGCACGAGCGGATGGCGCACTTCCTGCGGGCGCAGGGCGCGCACATCTTCTACGGCCTGCACCGCACGGAGGTGCTGCGCAGCACGCGGCTCATCCGCCCGAGCGTGAGCAACGACATGGTGCTGCTGGCCGAGCTCGCGTGCCGCGGGCCGTTCGCGATGGTGCCCGAGCAGCTGTTCCTGCAGCGGCGGCACCCGGAGGCCTTCTCCCAGCAGGGCCGGGGCCAGCTCGCCTGGCACGCCCCGACGGCCGCGGTGCGGTTCGCGTTCCCGCACACCAAGGTCACCGGCGAGCTGGTCCGGGCGGTGACCTCCTCGCCGATCCCGCTCGCGGAGAAGCTGCGCTGCCTCGCGGTGATCCCCGGGTCGTGGACGCTGCCCCGCTGGCGCGGCCCGGCCGCCGACCTGCGCACGGCGGCCGGCCTGGCCCCGCGCAGCGCCGTCCGCCGGGCGCGGGCGACGACGACCACGACGCCGGGGACCCCGGGGACGGAGGCGGTCCGGTGAGCCTCGCCGACGACACGGCCGCGCGCGCGGCGGCACCCGTGCCCGCGACGCGCGTCCCCGAGGTGCACGTCATCACCCCGGGCGACCACTTCTCGCCCTCCACGGGCTCGGCGATCCCGACGGTCGTCGACGGCCTGTGCGGGGCGCTGCCGGACGTGCCCGGGCTCGCGCGGCCGCGCGTCGCGGTGGCCGAGGGCACGTACGCCGACCGCTACCCGAGCGCGGACGCGGTGCTGTACCCGCCGGCCCGGGCGCACCGCGCCGACCGCTACCTGGACGCCCTCGCCGGGCGCGCGGGCCTGCCGCGGCCGGGCGCCCGCCGGGTGCTGCGGCCGGCGCTGGGCGCGCAGCGGGACTGGGAGCGCTCGGCCGTCCTGGTGCACAACGCGCCGCAGGCGATCGGCCTCGTGGACCCCCGGCACGTCGCCGTGCTCTACGCGCACAACCTGCTGCTGCGCTCGTACTCCGTCCGGGAGGCGGGGCGCGCGCTCGACCGCGCCGACGCGCTGGTGTGCGTGAGCGAGTCGCTCGCCGAGCAGACCCGGCCGTACCTGCCCCCGCGCCTGCACTCCCGGATCCGGGTCGTGCGCAACGGCGTCGACACGGCGCACTTCGTGCCGCGGGCGGACCCGGCGCGCGGCGACCGGCTGCGGGTCACGTTCGTCGGCCGGATGATCCGCGACAAGGGCGCCGACGTGGTGCTCGACGCGGTGGCGCTGCTCGACCGCGACGACATCGAGCTGACGATCGTCGGCAGCCAGGGCTTCGACGCGAGGGCGCCGTTGTCCCCCTTCGAGCAGGAGCTGCACCGCAAGGCCGCCGCCCTCGGCGACCGGGTCCGGCTGCGCCCGTTCACCGCGCGGCGGGAGGTGGCCGGCGTCTACCGCGAGGCGGACGTCGTCGTGGTCGCGTCGCGCTGGCTCGAGCCCTGCCCGCTCACCGTCCTGGAGGGCATGGCGTCCGGCGTGCCGGTCGTGGCCAGCCGGATCGGGGGCATCCCGGAGATCATGCAGGGCACGGGGATGCAGGTCGCCCCCGGCGACCCGGCCGACCTCGCGGCGGCGCTGGAGGCCCTGGCGGACGACGAGGCGCTCCGGCTCCGGACCGGCGCGGAGTGCCGGACGTGGGCGGAGGCGCACGACTGGCGCTGGGCGCGCACCCACCTGGACGCCGTGCTGGCCGAGGCCGCGGGCGTTTCACCCACGCCGGTCGGGTGAACCTCGTGCACCAAATGTCCGGATTGTCCCGGTGACCGGCACGATGGTCCCCATGCGCGTCCTGCGGATCTCCCACAGCGCCGTCGTCACGGCGTGGCGCGGCCGGGAGGCCGCCCTGCGCGACCGCGGGATGACCGTCCGCACGCTGTCCGCCCGCAGGTGGGAGGAGGGCGGCCGGGACGTCGACCTGGAGCCGCAGCCGGGCGAGGACGTCGTCGGCGTCCGCACGCTCGGGCGCCACCCGAACGTGTTCCTCTACGACCCCCGCCCGGTCTGGCGCGCGCTCGGCGAGGACTGGGACGTGCTGGACCTGCACGAGGAGCCCGCCGCGCTGGCCACCGCCGAGGTGCTGCTGCTGCGCGCGCTGCGCCGGTCCCGCGTGCCCTACGTGCTGTACTCCGCGCAGAACCTCGCCAAGCGCTACCCGCCGCCGTTCCGGTGGTGGGAGCGGGGGGCGCTGCGCCACGCGGGCGCGGTCAGCGTCTGCAACTCCGAGGCCGGCGACGTGCTGCGCGCCAAGGGGCTGACCGCCCCCGCGCACGTCATCGGGCTCGGCGTCGAGCCGCCCGAGGGCGCCGGCTCGACCCAGGACGCCGGCGTAGTCGGTGCGGCTGCCCCCGCGCGCACCGGCTACGTCGGCCGCCTCCTCGCCCCGCACAAGGGGCTCGACGTGCTGCTGGACGCCGCCGAGGCCGACCCGCGGCTGCACGTCGCGATCGCCGGCGCCGGACCGCACGAGGCCGCGCTGCGCCGCCGCGCCGCCGGGCCCGCGCTCGCCGGGCGGGTGACGTTCCACGGGCACCTCGCGGGCGCCGACCTCGCCGCGTTCTACCGGACCCTCGGCGTGCTGGCGGTGCCCTCGGTCCCGGCGCCGGGGTGGCTGGAGCAGTTCGGCCGGGTGGCCGTCGAGGCCATGGCCGCCGGGGTCCCCGTCGTCGCGTCCGACTCGGGTGCGCTGCGGGACGTCGTGGGCGGCGCGGGCGTGCTGGTCCCGCCGGGCGACGCGGCGGCCCTGGCCCGAGCCCTGGCGGAGGTGCTGGACGACCCGGAGCGGGCGGCGGCCCTGAGCGCCGCGGGCCGGGCGCGCGCGGCGGAGTACACGTGGGGGGCGGTGGCGGAGCGCTACGAGGCCCTGTACCGCGCCGCGCTGGGCGCGACCGGTGCCGCCGGTGCCGCCGGCGCGGCCGCAGGGCCCGTGGGCGGCGGAGCCGGGGGGCTCGAGGTGGTGGTCGTGGCGTACGGGGCCGCGGGGCTGCTGGAACGCGCGCTCGCGCCGCTGGCGGGGGCGCTGCCCGTCACCGTGGTGGACAACTCCGGGGACCCGGAGGTCCGGCGCATCGCCCTCGCCGCGGGGGCGCGGTACCTCGACCCGGGCGCGAACCTCGGGTTCGGGGCGGCGGTCAACCGCGCGCTCGCCGACCCGCTGGTGCCGGGCGCCGACGTGCTGCTGCTCAACCCCGACGCCCGCATCGACGTCGCCGGGGTGCACGCGCTGCACGCCCGGCTGCGCGCCGGCGCGGACCTGGCCGCCGTGGGTCCCGCGCAGGTGGACGAGGACGGCCGCCCCGCGCGGGTGCTCTGGCCGTACCCGACGCCCGGCGGCGCGTGGCGGCAGTCCCTCGGCCTCGGCGTCTCGCAGACCGCGGACGGCTTCGTCATCGGGTCCGTGCTGCTGCTCCGGGCCGAGGCGCTCGCCGCGGTCGGCGGGTTCGACGAGGCGTACTTCCTCTACTCGGAGGAGACCGACTGGCAGCGGCGCGCCCGCCGGGCCGGCTGGCGGTCGGCGGTCGTGCCCGAGGTGGTCGCGCGGCACGTCGGCGCCGGCACCAGCGCGGACCCCACCCGCCGGGACACGCACTTCCACGCCGGCCAGGAGCGGTACCTGCGCACCCACCACGGCGCCGCGGGGTGGTCCGTCGCGCGCGCGGCGGTGCTGCTCGGCGGCGTGCCGCGGGCGGTCCTGCCCGGGGAGCGCGGCGCGGCCGCGCGGCTGCGGGTGCGGCTGTACCTGCGCGGGCCGCTGCGCGCGGAGGCCGCGCTGGGCGACCCCCGCACGCCCCGGCCGCCGCTGCCGGGCGCGCCCGCCGCGCCCGCCCCGGCCGCCGCGGCCACCGCACCCGCCCCGGCCGGCCCCGACGCCGCCCCCGACGACGAGCGGGAGACCGCCGCATGACCACCACGCTCCCGCCGCGGACCGAGCTCGCGCCCGGCGTCCGCCCGCACCGCGCCCGCATCCACCCGGGCGTGCTCGAGCGGCTGCCCGGGCGGACCCCCGCCCGGACCCTGGCGCTGACCGCGGGGGTCGTCGGCATCGGCGTGCTGGTCGTGCTGCTCACGTCCGCGCAGCCGTGGCTGACGCTCGCCGCGGGGGTGGGGGTGCTGGTCGTCGGGCTGACCCTGCGCGCGCCGGTCGCCCTGCCCGTGGTGGCCGTGCCGTTCCTGCTGCTCGTCAACCGGGTGGGCGGGACGCTGTCGGTGTCGGACCTCGTGCTGTTCGCCGCGTTCTGGCCCGCGCTGCTGTTCTGCCGCCGGCCGCTGTCGCCGCCGATGCGCGGGGTGCTGTGGGCGACGGCGTTCTACCAGGCCACCGTGCTGTTCACGGTGATCGTCAACCCCTACGCCGCGAACGCGACCGAGTGGGTGCACTCCTGGCTGCTCGTGGGCGGGGCGCTGCTGGTCGGCTGGGCGATCGGCGCGGCGGGCTACGCGCGGATCGCCCTCGGGCTCTACGTCGCCGCCGCGGCCGCCGTGGCGGTCACCGCGCTGGGCCAGTGGGTCGTCAACCTCACGCAGGGGAACACCGGCCCGGTGTACCTCAACGAGCCGTTCTCCATGCACAAGAACTACATCGGGTGCGTGCTCGCATTCGCCGCGATGGTCGTCTACACCCGGCCCCGGTGGCTGCGCTGGAACGACCTGGTCTGCCTGGCGCTGTTCACGCTGTTCGTGGCCGGCATCCTCGTGGCGCAGTCGCGGCAGGCGCTGATCGGCGTGGCCGTCGCGGTCGCCGTGGTCGCGCTGCGGCCGGACCCGCACCGGCACCGCTCCAAGGTGGTGCTGCTGGCGGTGGCCGGCGGGGCCCTGGTCGTCGGCACCCTGGTGCAGGACCAGCTCGAGTCCGGCGACCAGTACAACTCCGCCTACCAGCGGCTCGTCTGGTTCCAGCAGTCGATCGAGATCTGGCAGGAGTACCCGGTGTTCGGCGCCGGCCTGCGCTGGTGGTACACCGACCGGTTCGACGAGAAGTTCCAGCCGCCCAACGCCGAGTTCGAGATGCTCTCCTCCGGCGGCATCGTCGGCCTGGTCGGGTTCCTCGTCATGTTCCTGGCGATCCTCGTCATCCTGTGGCGGGTCGACTCCCGGTACGGGACGCTCGCGTTCGTCATGATCCTCATGCGGTTCGTGCAGGGGCAGTTCGACCTGTTCTGGGTGGCCGCGCAGGTGTCGATCCCGTTCGTCATCGCGGGCGTCTGCCTCGGCGCCCAGGCGTACGCGGCGCGGTCCGGGGCGGGCGAGGACGGGCTGCCCCGCGCCGTGCCCGGGTCGGCCGAGCCCGCGCCCCCGCGCGCCCCGGGACCGGCCGACAGCCCGGCCGGGCGGCACGCGCGCCGCCCGCGGGCCCGCCGGCTGCCGCTCCCCGTCGGCCACCGGGGGCGCTCGTGACCGCCGACGTCGTGCACGTGGTGTGCACGGACGCGTTCGCCGGCGTCGAGCGCTACGTGACCACCCTGGCCCGCACGCAGGACGCCCGCGGGATGCGGGTGCGCGTGCTCGGCGGCAGCGCCGCGCGGATGCCGGCCGAGCTCGCCGGGACCGGGGTCGCCTGGGCGCCCGCACCCACCGCGCTGCGGGCCGCCGTCGCCCTGCGCCGCACCGACGCGCGGCTGGTGCACGCCCACATGACCGCGGCGGAGCTCGCCGCGGTCGCGACCGGGCGCGCCCCGGTGGTCGCCACCCGGCACTTCGCGGACCGCCGCGGCTCCTCGGTCCCCGGCCGCGCGGTCGGCCGGTACGTCACGCCGCGGCTCGCCGCGCAGGTCGCGATCAGCCGGTTCGTCGCCGACCGCGTCGAGGGGCCGTGCACCGTCGTGCACCCCGGCGTGCCGAGCGTGCGGCGGGACGCCCCGGAGGCGGGGCGGCGCCCCGTGGTCCTCATGGCGCAGCGGCTCGAGGCCGAGAAGCGCACCGACCTCGGGCTGCGGATGTGGGCAGCGTCGGGGCTCGCGGACGCCGGCTGGGAGCTGCACGTCGCCGGCGAGGGCGCCCGGCGCGGGGAGCTGGAGGCGCTCGCCGCGTCGCTCGGCGTCGCCGGGTCCTGCCGGTTCCTCGGCGCCCGGTCCGACGTCGACGACCTGCTCGCGTCCGCCGCGGTGTTCCTGGCGCCACGACCCGACGAGCCGTACGGCCTGTCGGTCGTCGAGGCGATGGCGCACGGCACGCCCGTGGTCGCCGGCCGCGGCGGCGGGCACGACGAGACCGTCGGCGCGGCTGACGGCGCGGTGCTGGTCCCGGCCGACGACGCGGCCGCCGCTGGCGCCGCGCTCGCCCGCCTCGCGCGGGACCCCGAGCGCCGGGCGGCGTACGGCGAGGAGCTCCGGGCGGTGCAGCAGCGCCGGTTCGGCCTGGACGCGCACGCCGACGGGATCGCCGCCGTGTACCGCGCGGTGCTCGGGGCCGACCCGGCGCCCTCGCCCGCGCCCGGGGCCCCGGCGGTGGGCCGGTGACCGCGGCCTCCCCCGCCGCGGCGACCCGGCCCGCGGCGGGCGCCGGCCGCCGGGACCTCGTCGTCGTCTCCCTCGAGCCGTGGGACGAGGTGTGGCGGCGCAACCAGCACCTGGTGGCCGGCCTGCTGCGCGCGGACCCCGGCCTGCGGGTGCTGTTCGTCGAGCCGCCCGTCGACCACCTGCACGACCTGCGCCGCGGCGCCTCCCCGACGCTCGGCCGGCGGCTGCGCCGGCTCGGGGCCGGCGACGGCGCGCCGGAGGGCCGCGCGTGGGCGTACCGGCCGACCAAGTGGCTGCCCCGGCGCTGGGACGCCGGCGGCGACGACCGGCGCGCCCGCGGGGTCGCCCGGGTCGCCCGGCGCCTCGGGATGTCCGCGCCGGTGCTGTGGGTCAACGACCCGGGCGGTGCGGCGGTGCTGCGCGCCACCGGGTGGCCCGCGCTCTACGACGTGACCGACGACTGGCTGCGCGCCGTCCGGGAGCCCGCGGAGCACGAGCGGCTGCGCGCCGCCGAGGCCGAGCTGATGGACCGGTGCGCCGAGGTGGTCGTGTGCTCCCCCGCCCTCGTGCGGGCCAAGGGCGCCGACCGGCCGGTCACGCTGCTGACCAACGCCGTCGACGTGGACGCCTACCGGGTGCCCGCGCCGCGCCCGGCGGACCTGCCGGAGGGCGCGTACGCCCTCTACGTCGGCACGCTGCACCCCGACCGCCTGGACGTCGACGCCTGCCTGCGGCTGGCCACCGGGCTGCGCGCGTCGGGTGCCCGCCTGGTGCTCGTCGGGCCGCCGCTGCTCGACGCCCTGGACCTCACCCGGCTCGAGGCGGCGGGCGCGCTGCTGCTCGGCGCCCGGCCGGCCGCCCAGGTGCCCGCGTACCTGCAGCACGCCGGCGTCCTGGTCGTGCCGCACGTGGTCGACGACTTCACCGACTCGCTCGACCCGATCAAGCTCTACGAGTACCTCGCGGTCGGCCGGCCGATCGTGTCCACGCCGGTCGCGGGGTTCCGGGACCAGCCCGCGGACCGGGTGACCACCGCCTCGCCGCAGAACCTGCCCGCCGCGGTCGGCCGGGTGCTGGCGGAGGCGGGCCCGGTGCCGGGCGGCCCGGGTCCGGGCCCCGCGGACGTGCCGCGCTGGTCGGACCGGGTGACCGAGATGGCCGCCGTGCTCAGCCGCGTGCGCGCGGCCGGCTGACCGACCGCCACACCGCGGTCAGCCGCTCGGCGGTCTCCGCCACGGCGAACTCCGCCTGGACGTCCTTCCACGCGCGGTCCGCCCGCGCCGCGGCCTCCTGCGGCCGGTCCAGCACCCGCGCGACGGCGTCCGCGAGCGCCGCGGGGTCGCGCGGCGGGACCAGCAGGCAGCGCTCGGTGCCGTCCGCGGCACGCGCGATCTCGTCGACCCCGCCACCCGCCGTCGCCACCACGGGCACGCCGCGGGCCATGCCCTCGACGACCACCTGGCCGAACGGCTCCGGGACCGGCGAGGCGTGCACCAGCACGGACAGCGCGTCCACCTCCGCCGCCGGGTCCGCGACCCAGCCCGTCCACTCCATCCGGTCGCCCAGCCCGCGCCGCTCCGCCAGCGCCCGGACCTCGGCCTCGTAGGCCGCCTCGGCGAACAGGGCCGCGCCCACCACCCGGAACCGGGCCGTGGGGAACCGCGGCGCGAGCAGCGCGCAGGCCTCGACGAACTCCCGCTGGCCCTTGGTCGGGCTCACCCGGCCCACCAGGCCGATCACGGGCTCCGGCGGCACGGCGCGCGACGCCGGGTCCGCGGCCACCTGCTCCGGGGCCAGCCCCGGGTACGCCAGGGTCCAGCCCCGCGGCAGCGGCAGCAGCGTCTCCGCCGTGGCGCGCGAGTTCACCACGACGTGCCGGGGCCCGCGACGGGCCAGCACCCGCAGCGCGCGGGCGACCGGCGCCGGCAGGTAGTCCTCGGCGATCCGGTCGTGCACGTGCCAGACGAGCGGCGAGCGGGCCCGCGCCGCGGCGGGCAGGCCCAGCAGGTCCGCCTTGAGGGACGTCGTGTGCACCACGTCGGGGCCGATCCCGCGCAGCACCTCGGTGAGCCGCGCGACGAACGGCAGCGTCGCCGCCGCCGACCGCGCCGCCCCGGCGACCGACCGCCCCGCCTGCATCCGGTCCGTGGCCGCGGTGCGCGGGTCCAGCGGGACCACGTGCACCGGCACGTCGACCGCCCGGAGCCGGTCCGCGAGCGGTCCGTCGGCGAACAGCACGACGGTGACCTCGACCCGCGACGGGTCCAGCGCCACGCAGGTCCGCAGCAGGGCGAGCTCCGCCCCGCCGAGCTCCGCGGTGTGGTCGAGGACGGCCACCCGCAGGGGGCGGGTCACGGCGTCTCGACGGCGACCGGGGCGCGGCCCTTCCGCGACGGGGCCGCGTCGGTGTCGGTGTCGGCGTCGGTCCCGGCGTCGGTCGTGCCGTCGGCCTCGGCGTCCGTGGCGGTGCCGGCGGCGGGCTCCTCGGCCGCCGGGGCGCCGGGCTGGTCGGCCGCCGCGTCGCCGTGCGCGGCGGACTCCGCCTCGTCGGTCGTCTCGCCGGCGTAGGCGTAGGTCGCCTCGTACGCGACGTGCCGGCGCTCGGCCGCCCCGTCCAGCGAGAGCCCGAGCAGCGCGGCGTTCGCGGCCCGCAGCCGGTCCGCCGACTCCTCGACCGCCGCGACCGGCGTGTGCCCGATCGTCACGGCCAGCAGCACGCCGTCGGCGTACGAGCCGAGGATCGTCGCGTCCGCCGCGACCAGCATCGGGGGGGCGTCGATGATCACGACGTCCGCGGTGCGCCGCAGCTGCTCGACCAGGGCCCGGACCTCGTCGGAGGCCAGGTAGTCGGCGGGGTCGAGCTCCGTGTGCAGCGCCGGGTGCACGGACAGGTGCGGGATCGCGGTCGGCACGACGGCGGTGCGCGGGCGGGCGCCGCCGCGGCCGGCGGGCACCGGCTCGTCCGCGACCGCCGGGAGCAGCGCGTTCAGCCGCGGCTGGCGCAGGTCGCCCGACAGCACGACGACGCTGCGGCCCGACAGCGCCCAGGACGCCGCAAGGTTCGCCGCGACGAACGAGCGCGGGGTCTCGACGTCCGCGGCGGTCACGACGATCACCGCGGTGCCGGAGTCGTTCTGCACCGCGGCCTGCAGCGCCGTGCGCAGCTCCCGGACCGACCGGGTGTAGGCCGTGGCCTCGCGACGCGCGACCGGCAGGGTGCCCTCGGCCTCGTAGGACCGCAGGGCCGGCGTGGTGCCGGACAGCCGCGCGAGCACCGGGGCGCCGGCGCTGCGGCGGGCGGCGCCGGTGGTGCGCACCTTCGTGTCCAGCCCGCGGCGGACCACGGCCAGGCCGATGCCGACCAGCAGGCCGGCGAGGCCCGCCACCGCGTAGACCAGCGACGGCGGGATGCTGATCAGCGTGCCGTGCACCGCGTTGCGCAGGATCACGGCGGGCGAGGCCAGCAGCTGCGCCTGGGTGAGCTGCGCCGACAGCGTCTGGTACTGGTCCATCGTCGTGGCGTACTGCGCCTCGAGCAGGCCCTCGACCGGGTCCACCTGGGCGTTCGGGCCGGCCGCGGCAGCCGCGGCGGCCGCGGCACGCCGGGCGGCGGTGATCGCCTGCTGCTGCTGGTCGATGCTCGTCGCCAGCTCGGCGAGCCGCTGCTGCATGCCGGTCACGGCCTCGTCGAACTGCGCCTGCAGCGCCGCGACGTACGCGGCGGCCACGGCGTTCGCCCCGTCCACCACCCCGTCGGGGTCCAGACCCGTCTGCGTGATGACCACGTTGTTCGGGCTGTCCATGTCGTACCCGGCGTCGGTGCGCGCGGCGAGGTCGTCCGCCAGGCCGGGGTCGCCGAGGTCGGTGGCCGCCGCGGTCGCCACGGCGTCGCCGGTCACCAGCGCCGGGTCGCTCTCGAGGCGGACGCCCGCCGTGCCCAGCGTCTCGGCGTCCACGATCTGCACCGTGGCCTCGCTCGCGTACTCGGGCTCCTGCCGGTCGACGTACAGCCACGCACCGCCGAGGGCGGCGACGACGGAGGCCAGGACCAGCCACTTGCCGAACCAGATGGTCCGGAACATGTCCTGCAGGGTCATCGGGGGCGCCTCTCGGTCGGGACGGGCTCGGGCCGGGCGTCGCCGGCGGCCGGGTGCAGGTGCGCGCGTTCCTCGCGCACGATGGCGTGCAGCCGCTCGACGAACCGCCCGGCGGCGAAGGCGTCGGCGTGCGCCGTGAGCACGCCGGGGTCCCAGGTGCGGGACAGCGCGCGCCCGGCGGCCTCGGCCACGAGGTCGGGGTCGGGGTCGTCGAAGAACTCGCCGGTGACGCCGTCGCGGACGGTGTCGAGGTACCCGCCGTCGCGCAGCACGACGGACGGGCGGCCGAAGGCGGCGGCCTCCAGCGGGGACAGGCCGTAGTCCTCGTACGAGGCGGCGACCAGGGCCGCGCAGCTCCGGTACAGCCAGCGCAGCCGGGCGTCGTCCACCCGGCCGACCAGCCGGACCCGCGGCAGGTCCCGGACGCGCTGGGCGAGCGCCGCGCGCTCCGGCCCGTCGCCGACGACGACCAGGCGGGCGCCGGGCGTGCGCCGCACCGCCTCGACGACGACGTCGACGTTCTTGTACGGGAGCAGCCGGGCGACGCAGAGCAGGAACCCGGGTTCGACCTCGGGCACCGGGACCTCCGGGCCATCCGGGAGCATGGCGGGCGGCGGCGGCAGGATCTCCGCCTCGATGCCGTACGCCTCCCGGATCGCGCGGGCGGTGACCGTCGAGTTCGCGAGGTAGCGGTCCGCGGTCGCGGCCGCGTGCCGGTCCCACCGCCGCAGCCCCGGGGCCAGCGCGCCGAGCGCTCGCGCCGCCATCCATCGCTGCGGGCCGCGGGCCGGGCCGAGGTACCGGTCCGCCTGGTACAGCCAGCGCGCGGGGGCGTGGCAGTAGACGACCTTGCGGCCCGACGTCGGGAAGCCGTGCGCCCAGCCGGTCGAGGACGCCAGCACGACGTCCGCCTCGATCGGGGTCGCGCGCACCGCCGGGGCGAGCAGCGGCAGCGCCAGCCGGTGGTGCCGGCGCAGCAGGCCGACCCGGTCCAGCGGGCTGGTCCGCACGTCCAGCGGCGCGAACTCCGGGAACGTGCCGCCGGGGTGGTACAGCGTGGTGTAGAGCGGGGCACCGGGGAACGCGTCCGCCATCACCAGCGCGACGCGCTCCGCGCCGCCGCGCTGCGTGGCGTAGTCGTGCGCCAGCGCGACCCCGTCACCGGCCGCCATGCCCGCTCACGACGACGTAGAGGGTGCGCCACAGGATCATGAGGTCGAAGGCGATCGACCAGTTCTCGACGTACCGCAGGTCGAGCTTGACCGCCTCCTCCCACGCGAGGTCCGCGCGGCCGCTGATCTGCCACAGCCCGGTCAGGCCCGGCTTCACCAGCAGGCGGCGGCGGGCGGACTCCCGGTACTGCGCGACCTCGTACGGCAGCGGCGGGCGGGGCCCGACCAGCGCCATCTCGCCGCGCACCACGTTGAGCAGCTGCGGGAGCTCGTCCAGGGAGTGCTTGCGCAGGAAGTGCCCGACCCTGGTGATGCGCGGGTCGCGGTCCATCTTGAACAGCGGGCCGTCCGCCTGGTTCGCGGCGCGCAGCTCGGCGAGCTTCGCCTCGGCGTCCACGACCATCGTGCGGAACTTCAGCATCGTGAACTCGCGGCCCTCCTTGCCCACCCGGGTCTGCCGGAACAGGACCGGGCCGGGGCTGGTGACCTTCACCGCGACCGCGATGACCGCCATCACCGGCGCGAGCAGCAGCAGCGCGCCCAGCGCGAACGCGGTGTCGAACGCGCGCTTGGTGATGATGCGCGAGCGGCGGGACTCCGCGGCGTTCACGTGGATCAGGGACAGGCCGGCGGTCGGCTCGAGCGACACCCGCGGGCCGAACACCTCGACGATGCCGGGCGCGACGACCAGCTCGGCGCTGGTGCGCTGCAGGGCCCAGGACAGCCGGCGCAGCGCCTGCCCGGACAGCTCCGACCCCGTGACGATGACGACGTCGAACACCCCGTCGGCCGCGACCTGCACCGCGTCCGACACGGTGCCGAGCACCGGGACGCCGAGCGGGGGCAGCGGGCCGTCGAACGAGGGCACGCACACCCCCGAGATCTGGTAGCCGTACTGCGGCAGGGCGCGCAGGTCGTCGACGATCTGGGTCACCGACGACGCGTCGCCGACGACGAGCGTGCGGCGCATCGACTCCCCCGCGGCGCGGCGGCGGTGCAGCGCGCGGCGGGCGAGGTGCCGCACGGTGATGAGCACGAGCACGACCAGCGGCAGCGCGAAGAACACGATGGTGCGCGGCACCTCGACGTCCAGGCCGACCGCGAGCAGGGCCAGCGCCGCGGCGCTCAGGACGCCCCCGCGGATCACGGCCTCGAACTCGAGGTGCCCGTCGCCGATCACCTGGCGGTCGTAGCCGCGCTCGACGGCGACCATCGCCACGAACAGCAGGCCGATCATCAGGCCCCAGGACAGCTGCACCAGCGTGACGGCGTGCATGACGAACAGCAGCAGCGTCGGGATGCTGGTCGCGAGCACGATGTCCCGGGCCAGCGTCTCGACCTGGTACGTGGCGTGCTGGCTGCGCCAGCCCGACGGGGCGGCCGTGCGGTGCGCCTCGTCGAACGGGCGCTCGGAGGCCCAGGACAGCCGCGGACCGCGGGTCGCACGTCGCCGCTCGGCGGCCTCGTGCTCCGGGGTCGGGGTCGCGGGGCCCGGCGCCGCGACGGTGCGCTCGGTGGAGCGCGACACGTCGTGATCGTCGAGCAGGCTCATGGTCGTCCCCCTGGGCGGCGTTGGTGTGACTTGAGGCTATATCAGCGGGTTTGCCCTGGTCCGCCCTATCTGTCCGCTTTCACCCCATTCGCACCCGTATGGGCGAAGGTCTCCGAGACGACCTGCGACGACGCCCCGCCCGGGCCCCCCGGCGTGGGCCATCCGGGTGGCCCGCCCGGCCGCGCGGGGCCGTGCGCGGGCACGACGGAGGCCGCCGCCGCGGGACCGTCGGAGGGACGGTCCCGGGGCGACGGCCTCGGGGTCGTGCGGGGCGCGGCGGGCGGCCGCGGCGGGGTCAGGACGTGCGGGTGTGGAACCGCAGCTGCGCCCGCTCCAGGCCCTCGGTCACCAGCAGCTCGACGGCGTCCGCGGCGTCGTCCAGCAGGAACGGCAGGTCCTTCTGCTCCGGCTTGGCGAAGTCCCGCAGCACGAAGTCCGCGGCGTCCATCCGCCCCGGCGGGCGGCCGACACCGACGCGCACCCGCAGGTAGTCCTTCGTGCCCAGCGCCTTGGTGGTGTCGCGCAGGCCGTTGTGCCCGCCCTCGCCGCCGCCGATCTTCAGCTTGATCTCGCCGAACGGGATGTCGAGCTCGTCGTGCACCATGACCACGCGCTCCGGCGGCACGTCGTAGTACCGGGCCAGCGCCGCCACCGGGCCGCCCGACGTGTTCATGTACGTGGTCGGCTTCGCGAGCACCGCGCGCGGGCCGGGGACGCCGCCGGGGCCGGTGCCGATCCGCACCTCCGCGGTCGCCGCCTGCGGGCGCCGGGACAGCACGCCGCCCTTCGACGAGAACGACGCGCCGGCGCGGCGGGCCAGCTCGTCGAGGACCATCTGGCCGACGTTGTGCCGGTTGCCCGCGTACTGCGGCCCGGGGTTGCCCAGGCCGACCACCAACCAGCGCCCCTCGCTCATCGCGGCGCCACTCCCTTCCTCATGCCGGACGCCCGGCACCGTCGCACGGTACCGGGCGTCCCCAGCGTGGTCGGCACGGAGGTCCGTGCCGGGCGGATCACTCCGCGGCGGCCTCGGCCTCGGCCTCGTCCGCGGCGCGGTCCTCGGCGGAGACGGTCGGGACGGTCACCGTCACGACGATCGTCTCGGCGTCGGTCACCAGCGCGGCGCCCTTCGGCAGGGTCAGCTCGCCGGCGGTCAGCGCGGTGCCCGCCTCCAGGCCCTCGATCGAGACCTCGACGTGCTCCGGCAGGTGCGTGGCCTCGGCCTCGAGCGCCAGCGCCTGGGTCTCGACGATGTGGATGGTGCCGGGGGCCGACTCGCCCACGACCGTGACGGGGACCTCGACCGAGACCTTCTCGCCGCGGCGGACGATCAGCAGGTCGACGTGCTCGATGACGTTCTTGACCGGGTCGCGCTGGACGTCCTTCGCGATGGCCAGCGTGGCCTTGCCCTCGAGCTCGATCTCGAACAGGGCGTTGGCCTGCTTCACGGCCAGCATGGTCTCGTGGCCCGGCAGGGCGACGTGCACCGGCTCGGTCCCGTGCCCGTACAGGACGGCGGGGATCTGGTGGGCACGGCGCAGGCGGCGCGCGGCGCCCTTGCCGAACTCGGTGCGGGCGGTGGCGGCGAGCTTGACCTCGGACACGATGACTCCCAAGAGCAGAGGATGACGACGGGCGAGACGGATGTGGTGGCCTCGACGCGGGACACGGGACGGGCACGCGGAGGCGTCCACCCTGTCGATCACGGAAGTGGCGGCCTGACACCGACGCGATCCGCCCGGGGGCCGCGGCTCCGCACCCGCGGGGTGCTCGCCGCGCCGTCCGGCGGACCGTCGACGGGGTCGTGTGGAGCGACCGTCCGACGTCCCTCGCCGAGGCAACCCGCCGATCCTACCCGCCCCCGCCCGTGGGGACGAATCCGCCCCCGCGCCACCCGGCAGGGGCACCCGACGCCGACCGGGCACCCTGCGTGCATCGGGGGCGCTCCCCGCACCACCCCGGATGCGCGGCACATGCCCCGCGGGTGCCCGGGGGCGCGCCCCCCGCCCACCGGACACCCCGCGCTTGCCGGGGGTGTCCGGGTGCGCGAAGGCCCGCCGGCCCCGGGCGGGGCGGGCGGGCCTTCGGCACGCGCGGCGCGCGGGGCGCCGCGGCGGGTCAGGACTGGCCGTCGAACAGGCTGGTCACCGAGCCGTCGTCGAAGACCTCCCGGATCGCCCGGGCGATGAGCGGCGCGATCGACAGGACCGTCAGCCCCTCGAACCGGTGCTCGTCCGGGATCGGCAGGGTGTCGGTCACGACGACCTCGCGCGCCCCGCACTGCTGCAGACGGTCGGTGGCCGGGTCGGACAGCACGCCGTGGGTGGCCGCGACGATGACGTCCTTCGCGCCGGCCTCCTTGAGCACCCGCACGGCCCCGGTGATGGTGCCGCCGGTGTCGATGAGGTCGTCGACCAGCACGCAGGTGCGGCCCTCGACATCGCCGACGACGCGGTTCGCGACGGTCTTGTTCGGCTGCCGGATGTCGCGCGACTTGTGCACGAACGCCAGCGGGCCGCCGCCGAGCTTCTGCGCCCACAGCTCCGCGACGCGGATGCGGCCGGCGTCCGGGGACACGACGGTGACGTTCTGCACGTCGACGCGGGTCCGCACGTACTCCGTGAGGATCGGCATCGCCCACAGGTGGTCGACCGGGCCGTCGAAGAAGCCCTGGATCTGCGCGGCGTGCAGGTCGACGCTCATGAGCCGGTCGGCGCCGGCGGTCCGGAACAGGTCCGCCATGAGGCGGGCCGAGATCGGCTCGCGCCCGCGGTGCTTCTTGTCCTGCCGCGCGTACCCGTAGAACGGCGCGATCACGGTGATCGTCTTGGCCGAGGCGCGCTTGAGCGCGTCGACCATGAGGAACTGCTCCATCAGCCACTGGTTGATGGGCGCCGCGTGGCTCTGCAGCACGAACACGTCCGCGCCGCGCACCGACTCGGCGAACCGCACGTAGATCTCGCCGTTCGCGAAGTCGTACGCCGTGGTGGGCAGCAGGTCGATGTCGAGGCTCTTGGCCACGGCGGCGGCGAGCTCGGGGTGCGCGCGACCCGAGACCAGGACGAGCCGCTTCTCACCGTCCTGCGAGACGATCCCGGTCATCGTGCGGTGTCCTCCGTGCTGGGCTGGGCGTCGGGCAGCGGGACCGGGTGGTCCGGCAGGTGCGGTGGCGGGGTCGTGAAGACGCCGGCCTCGGTGCCGTGGCGGCCGGCGCGCTCGCGCTCGGCGCGGGCCTGCGGCGAGAGCTCGGCGTCGTCGCCGCGGGCGCGGGCGGCGGCCTCGGCGGCGGGCGTCCCGGGGCGGGACCGGGCGACCCAGCCCTCGATGTTCCGCTGCACGCCGGCGCTCACGGCCAGCGCGCCCGGCGGGACGTCGTGCCGGATGACCGACCCGGCGCCGGTGTACGCGCCGTCGCCGACCGTGACCGGGGCGACGAACATGTTGTCCGAGCCGGTGCGCGCGTGGGAGCCGATGGTCGTGCGGTGCTTGCGGACGCCGTCGTAGTTGACGAACACCGACGCGGCGCCGATGTTCGTCTCCTCGCCGATGGTCGCGTCGCCGACGTAGGACAGGTGCGGCACCTTGGACCCGGCGCCGATCTCGGCGTTCTTGGTCTCCACGAACGTGCCGATCTTGCCGCGCTCGCCGAGCACGGTCCCGGGGCGCAGGTACGCGAACGGGCCGACCGTGGCGTCCGGGCCGATGACCGCGAGCGACCCGTGCGTGCGGACGACGGTGGCGTTCGCGTGCACCTCGACGTCGGTGAGCGTCGTGTCCGGGCCGATCGTCGCGCCGGAGGCCACCGAGGTGGCGCCGTGCAGCTGCGTGCCCGGCAGCAGGGTGACGTCCTGCGCGAGCTCGACGTCGACGTCCACCCACGTGGTCGCGGGGTCGACGACGGTCACGCCGGAGCGCATCCAGTCGTCGAGGATCCGGCGGTTCAGCTCGGCGCGGAGCACGGCCATCTGCGCGCGGTCGTTGACGCCCTCGACCAGGACGGGGTCGTCGGTGCGCAGCGCGCGCACCCGGCCGCCGTCGCCGCGGGCGATCGCCAGCACGTCCGTGAGGTAGACCTCGCCCTGCGCGTTGTCCCGGCCGAGCCGGCCGAACGCGCCGCGCAGCACCGCGGCGTCGAAGACGTAGACCGACGAGTTGATCTCGGCGATGGCGCGCTGCGCGTCGGTCGCGTCCTTCTCCTCGACGATGCCGACCACGTCCCCGGCGTCGGCCGGGTCCTCGGAGCGCAGGATGCGGCCGTACCCGGTGGGGTCGGCGACCTCGGTGGTGAGCACCGTGACGGCGTTGCCGTCCGCGGCGTGCGCGGCGAGCAGCTCCGCGAGGGTGCCGCCGTCTAGCAGCGGGATGTCCCCCGCCAGCACGACGACCGGGCCCTCGACCAGCACGCCCGCGACCGACCCGGGCGCCCCGGGGCCGTCGCCCGCGGAGGCGGCGTCGGCCTGCGCGGCGGCGTCGAGCACGGACAGGGCGCACTGCACGGCGCGGCCGGTGCCGGGGATCTCGTCCTGGTCGGCGACCAGCACCTGCGGCAGGAGCTCGCGGGCGTGCTGGGCGACCCGCTCGCGCTCGTGCCGCACGACGACGGCGGTCCGGCGGGGCTCGAGGGCCTGCGCGGCCGCGAGCGCGTGCCCGAGCATGGAGCGGCCCGCGAGCGTGTGCAGGACCTTGGGTGTCGTCGAACGCATCCGGGTGCCCTCGCCTGCGGCAAGGACGATGACCGCGGCAGGGCGGGGGGTGGTCACCTGTGGGTGCTCCCTCTGAGAGGTCTGCCCGGGCGCCGGGGGGCGGTCACGGGCGGGGACGTCGTGCTCATGCACTCTACCGCCGTCGCCACGGGACCCGGTGCCGGATCCACCCGGGAGGGGCTCCCCGCGCCGGTCACGGCGACGCGCGTCACACTGGTGCGCAGCGGCGGGCGCCCGGCCGCGCCGCCCGACCGGGAGGTCAGCACATGGCCGACGGCACCCTGTACCCCCGCGTGGTCCAGACGGTCCTGGACACCACCGACCCCCGCGCGCTGGCCGAGTTCTACCGCGCGCTCCTGGGCCTCGAGTACCGCCCGGGCGACGAGCCGCCGGCGCCCGGCGAGCCCGACCCGAACGGCGAGGACTGGCTGGTCCTGCAGGGCGAGGGCCGGTGGCCGCTGGCGTTCCAGAAGGTGCCGGAGATGGCGCCGCCGACCTGGCCGGACCCGGACGTCCCGCAGCAGCTGCACCTGGACATGACCGTCCCGGACGCCGGGACGCTGGACGCCCAGCACGAGCGCGTGCTCGGCCTGGGCGCCCGGCTGCTGTTCGACCGCCGCGACGACCCGGACGAGCCGCTGCGCGTGTACGCGGACCCGGCCGGTCACCCGTTCTGCATCTTCGTGGGCTGAGTCACCGGGGCCTCACCGCGGCGCCGACCCGGTCAGCCGGGCGACGTGCAGCGTGAGGTACAGCAGCTCGTCGGCGTCGACGCTCCAGTCGAAGAGCTCCTCGAGCAGCGCGCCGATCCGCACCGCGGAGGCGAACTGCCGCGGCTTGGACGCCCGCACCGCCGCGAGCACCTCGTCGGTGTCGCCGCTGCCGCTCGGCACGCCCGGCGCCGGCGGCTTCGGGTGCTGCCGCGCCCGCACGAACAGGAACCGCAGGTGCGTGACGAAGCGGGCGACGTCGACCGCGCCCTCGTCGAACCGGATGCCGTGCTCGTCGTCGATGATCTGCAGGATCCGCTGCAGCGCCTCGGTCATCCGCACGTACTCGCGCATGTCGTCCGAGCCGAACTGCGCGTTGACGAAGTGCATGGCGATGGGCACCGCCTCGGACGCGGGCAGCCGCACGCCCGTCCGCCGCTCCACGATGTCGAGCGCCTCGCGCCCGAACGCGAGCTCGGCCGGGTACAGGTAGGACAGCTCGGAGCGCAGCGGGTACTCCATCGCGGTGCCCTCGCGGACCCGGCGGAGGGCGAACCCGATGTGGTCCGCGAGCGGGATGAGCACCCGGGCGGTCACGTGCGGCCCCAGGCGCTCGCGCCCGGCGCGCATCACCTCCTCGGACGCCGCCACCGCGTCGATGGAGATCTCCTCCACCATCGCCGCGAGCCGCTCGAGCGACCCGATGCCGTCCGGCACGAAGGTGCGCTGCACCGCCGCGGGGTCCACGTCGTCGCCCGGCGAGGTGCGGAAGCCCAGGCCGGGACCGAGCAGGATGACCTCGGTCCCGGCGTCGTCGATCCCGAGCACGACGCTGTTGTTCAGGACCTGCTTGACGCGCATCGTCACCTCCGCTGCCCGTGGGTCGCGATCAGCTCGCGGTACCAGTGGAAGGAGTCCTTGCGGTACCGGTCCAGCGTGCGCAGGTCGCCCTCGTCGCGGTCGACGTAGACGAACCCGTACCGCTTGCGCATGCCCTGGTGCGTGGACACCAGGTCGATCGCCGCCCACGGGCAGTAGCCGAGGACGTCGACGCCGTCGGTGACGGCCTGCTGGATCTGGTCGACGTGGTCGCGCAGGTAGGCGATCCGGTAGGGGTCGTGCACCGAGCCGTCCGCCTCGAGGACGTCCGGGGCGCCGAGCCCGTTCTCGGTGACGAGCAGCGGGAGCCGGTACCGGTCGTAGAGCTGGCGGAACGTCGTCCGGAAGCCGACCGGGTCCATCTCCCAGCCGAACTCGCTGGTCGTCAGGTGCGGGTTGGACACCCCGCGGTACACGCCGGCCTCGCCGATGAGCAGGTGCTGGTCCTGCGAGCCGCCCTTCTCGGGCCCGTCGGGCGTCGGCGCCCCGACGGTGTGCGACGTGTAGTAGTTGAACGCCACGAAGTCCGGGCGCCCGGCGGCCAGGTCGGCCAGGTCGCCCGGTTCGATCGCGGGCCGCCAGCCCCGCTCCCCCAGGTACGCCCAAGCCGTCGGGTTGTAGACCCCGTGCACGGCCGCGTCGAGGTACAGCCAGTTCCGGATCGCCGCGAAGTCCTCGGCGGCGACGACGTCCAGGGGGTCGCTGCTCGCCGGGTACACGCAGGCGATGTTCGGTGCCGGACCGACGAGCGCGCCGGGCACCTCGTGCACCGCCCGCATGGCCCGCGCCTGCGCGACGAGCATGTGGTGGTTCTGCTGGTAGATCTCGCGCTGCGGGTCGTCGCCGCCCGGCGCGGGGATCCCGAGCGCGCCGCCGAACAGGATCATGATGTTCTGCTCGTTGATCGTCAGCCAGTACCGGACGCGGTCGCCGAGCGCGGCGGTCAGCACCCGCGCGTAGCGCTCGAAGGCGTCGACGGTCGACCGCGAGGACCAGCCGCCCTTCGCCTGCAGCGCCTGCGGCAGGTCGAAGTGGTACATCGTCAGAACCGGCTCGATGCCGTGGGCGAGCAGCGCGTCGACCAGCCGGCCGTAGAACGCGAGCCCCGCGGGGTTCACCTCGCCGTCGCCGTCGGGGATCACGCGGGACCACGAGACGGAGAACCGGTAGGCGCGCAGGCCGAGCTCGGCCATGAGCGCCACGTCCTCCTCCATCCGGTGGTAGTGGTCGCTCGCGACGGTGTAGTCCGCCACGCCGGCCGGGCGGTCCGTGCGGGCGTCCATGATCGACGGGCCCTTGCCGTCCTCGGCCGCGGCGCCCTCCACCTGGTAGGCGGACGTGGAGGCGCCCCACAGGAAGGACGGCGGGAACGGGCGCAGGGTGCGGTGCTGCACGGGTCCTCCTCAGGCCGCAGGGGTGACGGTCAGGAGCGTCCGGCCGGCGTCGACCGGGCCCGGGGCCCCGGTCTCGACCCCGCCGAGCGCCCGCGCGTTGGTCACGACCAGCACCACCGTGGTGGGGCAGCCCGCCGCCTCGACGCCGGCGAGGTCGACGCGGGCGAGCACGTCGCCGGCGGCCACCCGGGCGCCGGCCTCGACGGCGGGCGCGAAGTGCTGCCCGTTCAGCGTGACGGTGTCGATGCCGATGTGCACCAGCACCTCGACCCCGGCGTCCGACCGCAGGCCGTACGCGTGCGGCATGGCCGTCACGACGGTGCCGGCCAGCGGCGCGACGACGGTGCCGGACGACGGCCGGACCGCCATCCCCGGGCCGAGCAGCCCGGCCGAGAACGCGGGGTCCTCGACCTCGGCCAGCGGCACGGCCGCGCCGGCGACGGGAGCGCCGACCCGGACGGCGCCGGCCTCGACGGGCTCGGGCGCGGCGGCCTCGCGGCGGCGCCCCCGGCCCCAGAGGGGTCGGCGGCTCTCGTCCTTCGTGGGCATCGGTGCTCCTTCTCGTGGTGCGACGTGCAGGCGGGCGCGGGGCCCGTCAGAGGTTCATGGCGTACGTGTGGCCCTCGAAGACGGCGTCCATGATGATCCGGGGCCGCACGCAGTCCCCGACCACCACCGTCTCCGGCGTGATCCCGTAGAACGACCGGGCCAGGTCGTCCCGCGCCCGCATGCCGACGGACACGACCACGTGGTCCGCGGGCAGCGCCTCCTCGACGCCGTCGGCGTCCGCCACGACCACGGCGCCCGCCTCGATCCGCAGGCAGCGCCGCCCGAGCCGGAAGCCCAGCGTCGGGGTGTCCTCGATCTTCTGGCGGAGGGCCTCGCGGTACAGGCTGTTGCCCTGCGGCGCGTACGTCGTGCCGATGTCGACGAGCGTGACGTCCTTGCCGCGCAGGCGCGCGAGCTCCAGGCCGATCTCGGTGCCGATGGACCCGGCGCCGACGACGACCACCCGGTCGCCGAGCTCGTCCTCCCGCAGGATCGCCTCGTTCCCGGTCATGACGTGCGGCTGGCCCAGCCCGACGATCGGCGGCACCACCTCGGTCGCGCCGACCGCGATCACCAGGGCGTCCGGCGCGAGCTCCCGCACGGCCTCCGGGGTCGCGGCGACGCCGGTGCGGACGTCGACCTTGCTGTTCGCGATCTGCCGCAGCAGGTAGTCCAGGTAGGCCTTGATGTCCTGCTTGTAGTGCTCGCGGGCGACGTACTGCAGCTGGCCGCCGAGCACGTCCTCCCGCTCCAGCAGCACCACCTCGTGCCCGCGCTGCGCGGCGGTGAGCGCCGCGGTGATGCCGCCGGGGCCGCCGCCGACGACCACGGTGCGCCGCGGGCGCGGGGTGATGGTGAGCTGCCGCGGGACGAACTCCTCGTTCCAGAACCGCGGGTTCACCGAGCAGCCGACGTTCCGGCGGTTGGTGCTGATGTGGTAGCACTGCAGGCACCGGATGCACGGCACGATCTCGTCGGCGCGGCCCTCCTGCGCCTTGCGGGGCCACTCCGGGTCGGCGATCAGCGGCCGCCCGAGCGCGACCATGTCGACGACGCCCGACGCGATGAGGTTCTCGGCCTCGTCCGGCGTCATGATCGCCCCGACCACGCTGACCGGGATCTGCACCTCCGCCTTGACCCGCGCCGCCCACGGCACGTTCGGCATGTGCTCCTCGAAGTTCGTGGTGGCGAGGTGCACGTTGCCCTCGATCCCGATGTCCACGCCCGCCGAGATCTGCACGGTGTCGATGTACGGCTCGGCCAGCCTGATGAACGCGAGCGTGTCCTCGAACGAGATGGAGTTCTCCATCCACTCCACCGCGCTGATCCGCATGTCCACGGGGAAGTCCGGCCCGACGGCGGCGCGGACCGCCTGCAGGATCGCCAGCGGGAACCGCGCGCGGTTCTCCAGGGAGCCGCCGTACTCGTCGGTCCGGAAGTTGGTGCGCGGGGACAGGAACTGCGCCGGCAGCCACCCGTGCCCGAAGTGCAGGAACACCATGTCGAAGCCCAGGTCGCGGGCGTTGCGGGCCGTGCGGCCCCACAGCTCCAGCACCTCGGCCATGTCGGCCTCGGACATCCCGCGGACCTCGACGCCGTCCTCCCGCACGAACGACGACGGGCCCCGGGCGAAGTCCTTGACGCGCGCGTGCAGGCCGCCGTGGAAGATCTCCAGCGACGCCTTCGCCCCGGCCTGGTGCGCCTTCAGCACGCGGCGGCGGGTGTCCTCCACCTCGTACTTGAAGAACGCGTCGGGCTCGTCGGGGCTGGCGTAGGACGACCGGCCCGGCTCGACGATCGCGTGGCCGGTGATGACGATGCCGGCGCCGCCGAGCGCCTTGTCCTCGAAGAAGTCCCCGGTGGGGGTCGCCACGATGCGGTTCTTGGTGGTCACCCGGTTGATGCGCAGGGGCGAGAACAGGTGCGGGAAATCCATGGGGGCCTTCCGGGTGCGGGCGGGGCGGGGCGGTAGGGGCGCGGCGGCGGGGAGGCGCGGGGCGTCCCCGCCGCCGCGGGGGTCAGCGGGCCGGGACGGGCTCGGCCGCCGGGGTGGCGACGGCCTCGGCCGCCGCCGCGTCCTGCCGCGCCCGGCCGCGCCGGTCCAGCAGCAGCGTCAGCACGAAGCTGACGGCGATGGTCGCGAACACGGCCGCGAAGTACGGCACCGCGCGCGGCGAGGCCAGGAACGCCGGGGCGCCCAGGACGCCGCTGAACGCGAACGCGGTCACGTACACGTCGAACAGCCCGCAGATGAGGCCGCCGACCAGGCCGCCGGCGACCACCGCGCCCAGGTACTTCTTGCTCTTGACGACGACGCCGTACAGGCCGGGCTCGGTGATGCCGGCGATGCCGTTGACGAACGCCGCGGAGCCCGCGACGGTCTTCGTCGCCTTGTCCCGGGTCACCAGCAGCACGGCGAGCAGGACGCCGAGCATGGCGTAGTTGCCCATGCCACCCGCGGCGAGCGCGTACTCCTTGCCCTGGTCGGCCAGGATCGCCAGCAGGATCGGCGTGACCAGCCAGTGCGCGCCGATGGCGATGACGAACACGAAGAACCCGCCGAAGATCAGGCTGAGCACGAGCGGGTACTGGACCAGCCAGTCGTAGCCGGTGACCACGCCGTTGGCGATCGCGAACCCGATCGGGCCGAACACCAGGAGCATGAGCGGGACCATGACGACCAGCGAGATCACCGGCACGAGCAGCAGGTGCGTGATCTGCGGCAGGACCTTCTTCAGGCCCCGCTCCAGGTAGGCGAACGCCCACATGCCGATGATGATCGGGATCACCGTGTTGGCGAACGACTGCCCGACGAACGGGATGCCGAGGAAGTCCAGGCGCTCGCCGGTGACGTTGATCGTCGTGAGCGTCGGCTCCATCAGCGCCGCGCCGATCGTGGCGCCGACGTAGGGGTTCGCGCCGAACTGCCGCGCCGCCGTGAACGCCAGCAGCACCGGGAAGAAGTAGATCATCGCGTTGCCGGCGGCCGACAGGATCGCGTACGTGCTCGAGGTGTCCGCGAGCCAGCCGAACTGCAGGCACAGGGCCAGCAGGCCCTTGATGATGCCGACCGACGCGAGCACCGGGATGTACGGGGTGAAGATCGCGGAGATCGTCGCCAGGAGGCGGTCGAGCCAGGACCCGCCCTTCGCCGGGGCGGGCGCATCGGCGGCGGCGGCCGCCGCGGCCTGAGCCGGCGTGCGCACCTCGTCCTCGCCGGGCACGCCGGGGACGGCGGCGACGGCCTTGTAGGCGTCCGGGACGCCCGGGCCGACGATCACCTGGAACTGACCCTGGGACTCCAGGACCCCGACGGCCTCGGGGCGCTCCTCGATGCGCTGCCGGTCGACCTTCGACGGGTCGACGAGCTGGAACCGCAGGCGGGTCGCGCAGTGCGTGACCTGCCTGATGTTCTCGGGGCCGCCCACGGCGTCGACGGTGACGCGAGCGAACTCGGTGTACATGGCGCTTCCTCTCCCGGGCCGCTGCACCGCGGACCGGATCCGGCTCGGCAGGGGGCCGAGACGTGAACGGGGGCGACTGCTCCGTCGCAGTCGGACGCCGGCGCGCGGAACGGACGGCGGGCTCGGCGACCGCAGGCGGGGGCTGCCTGCGGCGCGTCGACCGCCCGGGGCGGGGAGGAGGGCGTCTCGCCGGCGACCAGCGCGGGGCGAGGGGGGCCACGTCGTCCTCGGGGACCTGGGACCGTGCGTCCGGTCCCGCCGCTGGGAGGCGATCAGACCCGGAGGCACGGACGACCGTGCGCCGGGCCACCGATCTTGCCTCCGCGAGGAGTAACAACCCTGTGGCCGTGATGAAGCGGGTGCTTCGGGCGGCAGCATGCCCCTGCCGCGGCAGGGAACGCAAGTAGCCAGGTCAGGCCGCACCGGCGCCCCGGGGTTTGACGCCGCGCGGGCCGGGGTCGTACAACTGGGGCCCACCAGGGTTGTTACTGAGCGGATCAGGCAAGACCTGAGGCACCGGCACCACGTCGGACGCCTCAGGTCTTTTTTGTCGCCCTGGGACGAAGGGAAAGCCATGCCTCACCGTCGAGCCCGCGTCGCGACCGCCACCGGCCTGCACGCCCGCCCCGCGTCCCTCCTCACCCGCGCCGCGGCCGACGGCGGCCACGCCGTGCTGATCGGCCGCGACGGCGAGCCCGCCGTCGACGCCGCGAGCATCCTGTCCGTGATGGGCCTGAAGCTGCAGCACGGCGAGGAGGTCGTGCTGTCCGCGGACGCCGCCGACGCCGAGCCGCTGCTCGAGGAGCTCGCCGCCCTGCTGGCGACCGACCTCGACCTGGTGGGGCAGTCGTGACCACGGCCGCCGCCACCGCCACCCGCGTCCTGCGCGGCATCGGCGTCGGGCGCGGCTGCGCGGTCGCCCCGGTGGCCCGCGTGGCCCCCGCGCCCGAGGTGCCCGCCGACGAGCCCGCCCCGGCCGACCCCGCCGCCGCCGAGGCCCGGCTGCGCGCGGTGCTGGGCGAGGTCGGCGACGACCTGCGCGCCCGCGCCGCGGCGACCGGCAACGAGGACCTGCGGCACATGCTCGAGGCCGCCGCGACCATGGCCGGCGACCCGGCCCTCGCCGCCGAGGCCGCCCGCCTGGTTCACGCCGGCACCGGGCCCGCGACCGCCGTCGACCGGGCCGTCGAGGGGTTCGCCGCGGTGTTCACCGCCGCGGGCGGCGACCTGGCCGAGCGCGCCACCGACCTGCGCAGCGTCCGGCACCGCGCCGTCGCCCGCCTGCTCGGGGTCCCGGAGCCCGGCCTCGCGCCGCTCGACGCCCCCGCCGTCGTGGTCGCCGACGACCTGTCCCCCGCCGACACCGCCGCGCTCGACCTGACGAAGGTCGCGGCCATCGTCACCGAGCTCGGCGGGCCGACCAGCCACACCGCGATCGTCGCGGGCCAGCTCGGCCTGCCGTGCGTGGTCCGCGTCGCGGGCGCCGGCACCCTGGCCGAGGGCACGCGCGTCCTGGTGGACGCCGCCGCGGGCACCGTCGAGGCCGACCCGTCGGCGGACGCGGTCGCCGTGGTCGAGCGCCGCGCCGCGGCCGAGCGGGTCGTCGCCGCCACCACCGGGCCGGGCGCCACCGCCGACGGCCACCCGGTCCCGCTGCTCGCCAACGTCGGCACCCCGGCGGACGCCCGGGACGCCGCCGGCGCGGCCGAGGGCGTGGGCCTGTTCCGCACCGAGGTGCTGTTCCTGGACGCCCGCACCGAGCCGTCGGTGGCCGCGCAGACCGCCGCCTACGCCGAGGTGATCGAGGCGTTCGCGGGCCGCAAGGTCGTCATCCGCACGCTCGACGCCGGCGCCGACAAGCCGCTCGCGTTCGCGACCCAGCCCGACGAGGAGAACCCGGCGCTCGGCGTCCGCGGCTACCGCCTGGTCCGGTCGGTGCCGGGCGTCGTCGAGCGGCAGCTCGAGGCGCTCGGGGCCGCCGTGCGCGCACTGCCCGAGGAGCGGCGCGGCGACGTCTGGGTCATGGCCCCGATGATCGCCACCCCCGCCGAGGCGCGGGCGTTCGCCGCGGCGGCGCGCGCCGCCGGCATCGCGACGGTGGGCGTCATGGTCGAGGTCCCCGCGGCCGCCCTGCGGGCCCGCGACATCCTCGCCGAGGTCGACTTCGTCTCCCTGGGCACCAACGACCTCGCGCAGTACACGATGGCCGCCGACCGCCTACGCGGCGAGCTCGCCGACCTGCTCGACCCGTGGCAGCCCGCCGTCCTCGACCTCGTCGCCGCCACCGCGCGGGCCGGCGTCGCGCTCGGCAAGCCGGTCGGCGTCTGCGGCGAGTCCGCGTCCGACCCGCTGATGGCCCTCGTGCTGGCCGGGCTCGGGATCACGTCGCTGTCGATGGCGGCCGTCCGGGTGCCGGCCGCGCGGTACGCGCTCCGGGCGCACACGCTGGCGGACTGCCGGGCGATGGCGGACGCCGCGCTCGGGGCGGCGGACGCCGCCGCCGGGCGGGACGCCGTGCGGGCGCTGCTCGACGCCGAGGCGGCGCGGGTGCTGCTCGGGGCGTGACGGACCGGGCCGCCGGGCGGGTGCCTACGCACGCCCGCCCGGCGGCCCTCCGGCCGGCCGGGGCCCTGGCGGGGGCGGCCCCGCCGCGGGCGTACGCTCGCCACGGGGGCGCGTCCCCCGCCGCGCGTCCGCGAAGGAGATGCCATGGGACACCCGGTCCCGAAGTGCCCGATCCGACCGGGCGACGCCTGCACCCTCTGCTTCCCGGGCGCGGACGGCCCGCAGAACTGCGGCCTCGTCTGGCTGGTCATGGACGACGACGAGCAGCGCGAGGAGCTGCACGAGATGACGGTCGCCCGGCGCAGGGCGGCGCGCTGAGCGCACCCCGCTCCGCCCCCAGGATTCGAACCCGGACCTCAAGGCTCCAAAGGCCTGCGTGCTGCCGTTACACCAGGGCGGACCGCACGGCCGGGGCCGCGCGTCGGCGGCCAGTCTGCCAGGCCGCGGCGCGCCCCCGGGTCGCCCCACGGGCCCGTCGGGCCTGACAGGATGGCCCGATGGCCTCCGAACCCCGGCGCCCCCGCACGACGCGCGCCCGCATGACCGCGACGCAGCGGCGCGAGCAGCTGCTCGAGGTCAGCCGGCAGCTGTTCGCCGAGAAGGGGTTCGAGGGCACGTCCGTCGAGGAGATCGCCGCGCGCGCCGAGGTGTCCAAGCCCGTCGTGTACGAGCACTTCGGCGGCAAGGAGGGCATCTACGCCGTCGTCGTCGACCGGGAGATCCAGGCGCTGACCAGCGCGCTGTCCGGGGCGCTGGACGAGGGCGGGCACCCGAAGGTCATGGTCGAGCGGTCGGCGCTGGCGCTGCTCGGGTACATCGAGGACTCCGAGGACGGGTTCCGGATCCTCGTGCGGGACTCCCCGGTGGCGCAGGCCACCGGGACGTTCTCGAGCCTCATCGGGGACGTCGCCACCCAGGTCGAGCACCTGCTGGCGGCGCAGTTCAAGAAGCAGCACCTGGACCCGCGCACCGCCCCGATCTACGCGCAGATGCTCGTCGGCATGGTCGCGCTCACCGGCCAGCACTGGCTGGACGCCCGCAGCCCGAAGAAGGCGGACGTCGCCGCAGCGCTGGTGAACCTCGCGTGGAACGGCCTGTCCGGCATGGAGCGCCGCCCGAAGCTGACGACCGAGGCGGCCCGGCCGCGGACGACCCCGAAGACGCCGAAGCCCGACGCCGGCGACCCGCCGGCCTGACGCACCGCGCGCCCTTGCCGGGGTGCGGGCACGCGCAGCGGGTAGCCTCGCCCGCATGTCGGCTGCCGTCCCTCCCGCGACCGGCGGGAGCGCGCCCGCCCGGGACGAGGTGGACCGCATCGTCGAGGCGTGGGCCCGCGAGCGCCCGGACCTCGACGTCGCGCCGCTGTCGGTGCTGTCCCGGGTGACCCGGCTGTCCCGGCACCTGGACCTCGCGCGGCGGCAGGCGTTCGCCCGGCACGGGCTGGAGCCGTGGGAGTTCGACGTGCTGTCGGCGCTGCGCCGCGCGGGCGCGCCCTACCGGATGTCGCCGGGGGCGCTGCTGACGCAGACCCTGGTCACCAGCGGGACGATGACGAACCGCATCGACCGGCTGGCCTCCCGCGCCCTGGTGCAGCGGCTGCCGTCCCCGGACGACCGCCGCGGGGTGCTGGTCAGCCTCACGGACGAGGGCCGCACCCGGGTGGACGCGGCCATGTCGACGCTCCTGGAGGTCGAGCGCACCCTGCTGTCGGCCCTCCCGGACGCGGACCGCGACCGTCTGGCGGACCTGCTCCGCACCCTGGTCGCCCCCTTCGACACCCCCTGACCCACAGACGCAGACGCGCGCGGCACCCCCCTCCCGGGTGCCGCGCGCGCCGGTCGTCGTCAGGCGGCCTTGGCCAGCGCCTCCGACAGCTTCACGCGCCGGCCGGTGCGCAGCACCGAGCGCTCGTAGATCCGCGCGCCGATCGCCGTGACCACCGCCGCGGAGACCAGCAGGATCGCCAGGGACAGCAGCGGCTCCCACCAGGCGGCCTCCCCGAGGAACAGCCGCACCGGCATCCCGACGGCCGCGCTGAACGGGATGTACGACATGACGGTCAGGACGGTCTCGTTGTCGTTGAAGAAGATCACCCCGAAGTACGGGAGCATCACCAGCATGATCACCGGCATGAGCACCGAGCCGGTGTCCTCGATGCGGGAGACCAGCGAGGCCGCGGAGGCGAACATCGCCGCGAGCAGCACGAACCCGACCAGGAAGAACAGCACGAACCACGCGACCGGCGCCCCGACGAGCCCGAGCACGTCGTCCTGGCCGGTGATGACCAGCCCGACCACGGCGACCGCGGCGATGGCGGCGATCTGACCGACCGCGAGGACGGTGTTGCCGAGCACCTTGCCGGCGAGCAGCGCCCGCGGCGGCACGGTGGACAGCAGGATCTCCACGATGCGGGACTGCTTCTCCTGCACGGTGTTCTGCGCGATGGTTCCGCCGAACGAGGACGCGGCCATGAGGAACACGGCGCCGAACAGCAACGACACCAGGTAGCGCAGGCCGTCGGAGGTGGCGGACTCCTCGAGCAGCTCGACCGGCGGGGTCACCGCGAGCGCCCCGAGCACGGAGTCCGGCGCGGAGTCCAGGCCGACGACCACGACGCCGAGCGGGTTGTCCGGGTCGCTGTCCGGCAGCACGGCCGCGGAGACCTCCTCGGACTCCACGAGGGCGCGCGCCGCGTCGGGGTCGGCGGCGTCGACCGCCTCCAGCCCGTCGACGTCCTCCACGACCGCGGCGGTCTCCGGGACCACCGCGACCTTGGTGTCGCCGCCGCCGAGCGTGTCGCCCAGCACCGAGGTGAGGATGATGCCGCCGAGGGCGGCGACCAGGAGCACGACGGTCGAGATGATGAACGACTTCGTGCGGACCTGGGTGACGATCTCGCGCTCGGCCACCATGAGCGTGCTCTGCACGGCGCTCGGGGTGGCGGGCCGCGGGCGGTCGCCGGTCGGCAGGACGGGGGTGCGGGAGCTCATCGGACCGTCTCCTTCGTCCGCGCGGCGGCGGGCTCGTCGTCGTGGCGCTCCTCGTCGGTGACGATGTCGCGGAAGATCTCGGCCAGCCGCGGGCGGACCGGCGCGAACTGGGTGACCGGCGCGGCGTCGAGCGCGGCGCGGAGCACCCGCTGGGCGGTGGCCTCGTCGGCGTCGAACAGCGCGTAGCCGCCGTCGAACTCGACGACGCGCACGCCCGGCTCGGTGCGGAGCCAGCCCATGTCACCGCCGGAGGTGATCTCGTACCGGGGCTCGGCGTACTGGGCGCGCAGCGCCTCCTTCTCCCCCGCGGCGCGGATCTTCCCGCCGGCGATGACGACCACGTCGTCGCACAGGCGCTCGACCACGTCGAGCTGGTGCGAGGAGAACAGCACGGGCACCCCGCGGGCGGCGTGCTCCTGCAGCACCCCGAGCACCAGGTCGACCGCCATCGGGTCCAGGCCGGAGAACGGCTCGTCCAGGACCAGCACCTCGGGGTCGTGCACCAGCGCCGCGGCGATCTGCGCGCGCTGCTGGTTGCCGAGCGACAGGTCGTCGACCGGGTCGGACAGCCGCTCGCCGAGGCCGAGCTTCTCGAGCAGCTCCCGGGCCCGCTCGGTGGCGGTGCGCCGGTCGTAGCCGTGCAGCCGCGCCAGGTAGGCGATCTGGTCGAGCACGTGCATCTTCGGGTACAGCCCGCGCTCCTCCGGCATGTAGCCGAAGGCGCGCCGCCGGTCGTCGTCCAGCGGCCGGCCGTCGAAGGTGACGGTGCCCGAGTCCGGCGTGAGCACGCCGAGCACGATCCGCATCGTGGTGGTCTTGCCCGCACCGTTGCCGCCGACGAAGCCCGTCAGCTTGCCCCGCTGCACCTCGAAGCCCACGTCGTCCAGCACCAGGCGGTCCCCGAAGGTCCGGTGGATGCCGTCGAGTCGCAACATGTCGATCTCCTGTCCCGCTGTCGCGTCGTCCGAGGTCAACGCTACGGAGGCGGGGGGCGGCGCACCTCAGCCGCGGGGCGGAACCTGCGGACTCCGCCCGGGGGCGGAGCGCCGGGCGGGCTCAGTCCGTCAGGCCGTGCCGGTACGCGAACACCACGGCCTGCACCCGGTCCCGCAGGCCGAGCTTCATCAGCACGTTCGACACGTGGGTCTTGACCGTGGCCCGCCCGAGCACCAGCTCCGCGGCGATCTCGTCGTTGCTCAGGCCGCGGGCGACCAGGCGCAGCACCTCGGTCTCGCGCTCGGTCAGGCCCGCCGCGGCCGCCGCGTCGCCCCCGGGCGCGGTGCCGGCGGCCGGCGTCCTCATCCCCGGGGCGGAGCCGGCGGACACCGCGCGGGAGATCACGGCGCGGGTGACCTCCGGCGAGAGGAGGGCGTCGCCCGCCGCGACCGCGCGCACCGCGTCGGCCAGCTGCTCGGGCCGGGAGTTCTTCAGCAGGAACCCCGCGGCCCCGGCCTGCAGCGACTCCAGCAGGTAGTCGTCCCGGTTGAACGTCGTGAGCACGAGCACGCCCGCGCTGACCTCCGGGTCGGCGACGATCCGCCGGGTGGCCTCCAGGCCGTCCATCTCCGGCATCTGCACGTCCATGCAGACGACGTCCGGCCGCAGCGACCGCGCGAGGTCGACGGCCTCCCGCCCGGTGCCGGCCTGCCCCACGACCTCCAGGTCCACGGCCGCGCCGAGGATGGTCGCGAGCCCGGCGCGCAGCAGCGCCTGGTCGTCCGCGAGCAGCACCCGCACGGGCCGGTCGGGTCCGAAGGTGGTCGTGTCCTGCGTCATCGTGGCCCTCCCGAGCGCGGCGCGAGCGGCACCCGCGCCCGCACCAGGAAACCTCCGCGCCCGCGGGCGCCCGCCTCGAGCGTGCCGCCGTCCGCGGCCACCCGCTCCCGCATGCCGACCAGTCCCAGGCCCCCGGACTGACGCCGCCCCAGCCGCCGGCCGCCGGTGCCGTCGTCGGCGACCTCCAGCTCGACCGCGTCGCCCTCGTACCGCAGCCGGACGTCCACCCGGGCGCCCGCGCCGGCGTGCTTGCGCACGTTCGTCAGCGCCTCCTGGCAGATCCGGTACAGGTTGAGCGACGTCAGGGGCGGCACCCGCACCGGCTCGCCGACCACCTGGTACGCCGCGGTCAGCCCGCCGTCGGCGGCCTGCTGCACCAGCTCGGGCAGCCGCTCGACCGACAGGGAGGCGACCGCCGGCCCGGCGTCGGGCCCGGCCTCGCCCGACTCCCGGAGCGTCGTGAGCAGGCCGTACAGCTCGTCGACGGCCTCGCGCGCGGAGTCCTCCACCTGCACCAGCGCGTCGGCCGCCGCGTCCGGGTCGCTCGCCAGCACGGTGCGCGCGGCGGCGGCCTGCACGCCCATCAGCGACACGTGGTGGGCGACCGCGTCGTGCAGCTCGCGCGCCAGGCGCAGCCGCTCGATGGCCACCGCCTGCTCCTCGACCCGGCGCCGCTCGCCGACCAGCAGCCGGCCGCGGTACTCGGTGCGGGCGCGCTCGCGGGCGGCGTTCCACGCGTGCTCGCCGAACCACCAGGCACCGGCGAAGTAGAGGATGTTCGTCAGCAGCTGGATGAGCAGGTACGCCACCAGCGGCGAGAACGCCCCCGCGTTGGAGAACCCCTCGATGCCCTCGGGGTCGGTGACCGCCTGGAACATCGCGATCAGCAGCCAGACGAACATCGCGACGACGATCCCGGCCCGCACCCACAGCGCCCGCAGCCGGTGGGCGTCCCAGGCCCCGACCGTGTACAGGGCCATGAACAGGGAGATGTTCGCGAACAGCGTCTCGGGCACCCGCAGCTCCGCGAGCGCCACGAACGCCGCCGTGATCACGAGCGCGACGGCCGCGGGCCACCGGCGTCGCAGCGCGAGCGGGGCGGTCACGGCCAGGACGAGCAGCACCGCCACCCAGCCCTCGGCGGGCTCCTCGTACATGCCGGCCGTGCGGCCGAGCGCGAGGCTCAGGATCGCCCCGACGAGCAGGCCCGCGGCGAGCAGCACGTCGGCGCGCCGCTGGTCCGCGGTGATCGCCGGCCGCCGCCAGCCCGGGGCGTCCGGGTCGTCGTGGACGGGCGCGTCGGAGGGCACGGGGGGCTGCACCGGCCCACCGTACCGGCCGCCGCGCCGCCTACCCTTGCCGCATGGCCCACCTGCTCGGCGGCGAAGCGCTGCACCTGTCCTTCCCCACCAAGCGCGTGTTCGGCGGCGTCACCGTGGGGCTGGACGAGGGAGACCGCGTCGGGATCGTGGGCCGCAACGGCGACGGCAAGTCGTCCCTCCTGGCGCTGCTCGCGGGCCGGCTGACCCCCGACTCCGGGCGGGTCACCGTGCGCGGCGGCGTGCGGATCGGCGTGCTCGACCAGACCGACACCCTGGACCCGTCGCTCACGGTCGGCGCGGCGGTGGTCGGCGACCGCGCCGAGCACGAGTGGGCCGGCGACGCCCGGATCCGCGACGTGGTGAGCGGGCTCGTCGGGGACCTGCCGTGGGACAAGCGGGTCGGTGACCTGTCCGGCGGGCAGCGGCGCCGGGTCGCGCTGGCGGCGCTGCTCGCGGGCGACGACGACGTGCTCATGCTGGACGAGCCGACCAACCACCTGGACGTCGAGGCGGTCACCTGGCTGGCCCGGCACCTGAACCGCCGGTGGTCCGCGAACGCCGGCGGGCTGCTGGTCGTCACCCACGACCGCTGGTTCCTGGACGAGGTGTGCACCGCGACCTGGGAGGTGCACGACGGGGTCGTCGAGCCGTTCGAGGGCGGGTACGCCGCGTACGTGCTGCAGCGCGTGGAGCGCGACCGGATGGCCGCCGCCACGGAGGCCAAGCGGCAGAACCTCATGCGCAAGGAGCTCGCGTGGCTGCGCCGCGGCGCCCCCGCCCGGACGTCGAAGCCCAAGTTCCGCATCGACGCGGCGAACGCCCTGATCGCCGACGTCCCGCCGCCGCGCAACACCGTCGAGCTGTCCCGGATGGCGACCGCCCGGCTCGGCAAGGACGTCGTGGACATCGAGGACGTGTCGGTGGCCTACGGGGACCACGAGGTGCTGCACCGGGTGACCTGGCTGGTCGGTCCGGGCGAGCGCACCGGGATCCTCGGCGTGAACGGCGCGGGGAAGTCCACGCTGCTCGGCCTGGTCACCGGCGAGGTCACCGCGACGTCCGGCCGGGTCAAGCGCGGCAAGACGGTCAAGGTCGCCACGCTGACCCAGGAGCTCGCCGAGCTCGCCGACATCGCCGACGACCGGGTCAGCGACGTCATCGGCCGCTACCGCACCACGTACGTCGCCGGCGGCAAGGAGATGACCCCGGGCCAGCTCCTCGAGCGGCTGGGGTTCACGAACGCGCAGATGTCCACGCCGGTGAAGGACCTGTCCGGCGGGCAGCGGCGCCGGCTGCAGCTGCTGCTCATCCTGCTGGACGAGCCGAACGTGCTGGTCCTGGACGAGCCGTCCAACGACCTGGACACCGACATGCTCGCCGCGATGGAGGACCTGCTCGACACCTGGCCGGGCACGCTGCTGGTCGTCTCGCACGACCGGTACCTGCTGGAGCGGGTGACGGACCAGCAGTACGCGATCCTCGACGGCCGGTTCCGCCACGTGCCGGGCGGGGTGGACGAGTACCTCCGGCTGCTCGACCACCACCGCAGCGGGAACCCGGTGGTCACGGGCGCGCCGACTGAGGCGACCGGGGGCGCGGCGGCCGACGGCGGTCCCGGGCTGGACGGAGCGGAGCTGCGCGCGGCGAAGAAGGAGCTCGGCGCCCTCGAGCGCCGGATCTCCAAGCTGTCCGGGCAGATCGAGGCGCTCGACAGGACGATGGCCGAGCACGACCCGGCGGACTACGTCGGCCTCACCGCCCTCGGGAAGGACAAGGGCGCGCTCGAGGCCGAGGTCGCCGAGGTCGAGGAGCGGTGGATGGCGCTCGCGGAGGCCGTCGAGGGCTGAGCCCCCTCGGCGCGCGGCTCATGAGACGGCCCGGGGCGCGAGGTCCCGGGTGAGTACCGTGCACCGGCAGTAGCGTCCCCCCACCCGATCCCCGACGGCAGGACCCCCTCGTGCCCGACGCACCCGCCACCCCGACGACCGAGCCCGGCGACCACCTGCAGCGCGGCCTGTCCAACCGGCACATCCAGCTCATCGCGATCGGCGGGGCCATCGGCACCGGCCTGTTCCTGGGCTCCGGACGGACGATCTCCCTGGCCGGCCCGTCGGTGCTGTTGGTCTACGCGGTCATCGGCTTCATGCTGTTCTTCGTCATGCGCGCCATGGGCGAGATGCTGCTGTCGAACCTGCGGTACAAGTCGTTCCGGGACATGGCGGCCGACATCCTCGGGCCGTGGGCCGGGTTCCTCACCGGGTGGACGTACTGGTTCTGCTGGATCGTCACCGGCATCGCGGACGTGGTGGCCGTCTCCGGCTACGTGGCGTTCTGGGCGCCGGACCTGCCGCGCTGGCTGCCCGCGCTCGGCCTGGTCCTGCTGCTGCTCGCGCTCAACCTCGTCGCGGTGCGGCTGTTCGGCGAGATGGAGTTCTGGTTCGCCATCGTCAAGATCGTCGCGATCGTCGCGCTGATCGCCGTGGGCGTCGTCATGATCGCGTCCGGGTTCCGCGGTGCCGACGGGGCGACGGCCTCGCTCGCGCACCTGTGGGACGACGGCGGGTTCTTCCCGCACGGGTTCACCGGGTTCCTCGCGGGGTTCCAGATCGCGATCTTCGCGTTCGTCGGCATCGAGCTGGTCGGCACGACCGCCGCCGAGACCCGCGACCCCGAGCGCACCCTGCCGCGGGCGATCAACGCGATCCCGGTGCGGGTGCTGCTGTTCTACCTGGGCGCGCTCGTCGTCATCATGGCCGTCACCCCGTGGCGCTCGATCGACCCCGCGGAGAGCCCGTTCGTGGCGATGTTCGCGCTCGCCGGGCTGCCCGCGGCCGCCGGCGTCATCAACCTCGTGGTGCTGACCTCGGCCGCGTCGTCCGCGAACAGCGGCATCTTCTCCACCTCGCGGATGCTGTACGGCCTCGCGGAGGACAAGGAGGCGCCCGCCGGGTTCGGCCTGCTGTCGGCGCGGCACGTGCCGGCGCGCGGGCTGCTGTTCTCCTGCGCCTGCCTGCTGCCGGGCGTCGCGCTGCTGTACGCCGGGCGGAGCGTCATCGAGGCGTTCACGCTGGTGACGACCGTCGCGACGCTGCTGTTCATCGTGGTGTGGACCGTGATCCTCGCGTCGTACCTGGTGTACCGGCGCCGGTCCCCGGAGCTGCACGCGGCCTCGTCGTTCCGGATGCCGGGCGGGCGGGTCATGTGCTGGGTGGTGCTGGCGTTCTTCGCGGCGATGGTCGTGGTGCTGGCCCTCGAGCCGGAGACCCGCGTGGCGCTGCTGGTGATGCCGGTCTGGTTCGGGGCGCTCGGTGTCGCGTGGTACTTCCTCCGGCACCGCGTCACCGCCGCGCACGCCGCCGCCCGCGTCGCCGACGGGGACGCCGCGCCGGGGGATGAGACCGAGCACGAGCGGGTCGGCGCCGCTCACTAGGATCGACGCCATGTCCCGCATCCTCAGCGCTGTCGCCTGGCCCTACGCCAACGGCCCGCGCCACATCGGCCACGTCGCCGGCTTCGGCGTCCCCTCCGACGTGTTCAGCCGCTACATGCGCATGGCGGGCCACGACGTCCTCATGGTGTCCGGCACCGACGAGCACGGCACGCCGATCCTCGTCCAGGCCGAGCAGGAGGGCGTCACGCCCCAGGAGCTCGCCGACCGGTACAACCGCGTCATCGTCGAGGACCTGGCGAACCTCGGCCTGTCGTACGACCTGTTCACCCGCACCACGACCCGGAACCACTACGCCGTCGTGCAGGAGATGTTCCGCACGGTGCACAAGAACGGGTACATGGTCGAGCAGACGACCATGAACGCGATCAGCCCGTCGACCGGCCGCACGCTGCCCGACCGCTACATCGAGGGCACCTGCCCGATCTGCGGCTACGACGGCGCGCGCGGCGACCAGTGCGACAACTGCGGCAACCAGCTCGACGCGATCGAGCTGAAGAACCCGCGCAGCCGGATCAACGGCGAGACCCCGACGTTCGTCGAGTCGAACCACTTCTTCCTGGACCTGCCGGCGTTCGTCGACGCGCTGGGCGACTGGCTGCGCACCCGCACCGAGTGGCGGCCGAACGTCCTCAAGTTCTCGCTGAACCTGCTGGACGACGTGCGCCCGCGCGCGATGACCCGCGACATCGACTGGGGCATCCCGATCCCGCTGCCGGGCTGGCAGGAGGACTCGCACAAGCGGCTGTACGTGTGGTTCGACGCCGTCATCGGCTACCTGTCGGCGTCGATCGAGTGGGCGCGCCGGTCCGGCGACCCGGAGGCGTGGCGGCAGTACTGGACCGACCCGCAGTCGCTGTCCTACTACTTCATGGGCAAGGACAACATCACCTTCCACTCGCAGATCTGGCCGGCCGAGCTGCTCGGCTACGCCGGCGGCGGGTCGAAGGGCGGCGAGCCCGGCCCGTACGGGCGGCTGAACCTGCCGACCGAGGTGGTGTCGAGCGAGTTCCTCACGATGGAGGGCAAGCAGTTCTCGTCCTCGCGCGGCGTGGTCATCTACGTCCGCGACTTGCTGAGCCGCTACCAGCCGGACGCCCTGCGGTACTACATCTCGACCGCCGGGCCGGAGAGCCAGGACGCCGACTTCACCTGGGCCGACTTCAAGCGCCGCACCAACGACGAGCTCGTCGCCGGCTGGGGCAACCTGGTGAACCGCACGGCCAGCATGATCCACAAGAACGTGGGCGCGATCCCGACGCCGGGGCCGCGGCTCGCGGTGGACGAGGACCTGCTCGCGACGACCACGACGGCGTTCGGCCGGGTCGGCGAGCTCATCGGCACGCACCGGCACCGGGCGGCGATTGGCGAGGCGATGCGGGTGGTCCAGGAGGCCAACCGGTACATCTCCGAGACCGAGCCGTGGAAGCTGAAGAACGACCCGGAGCGCCTCGGCACCGTGCTGCACACCGCGGCGCAGGCCGTGAGCGACTGCAACACGCTGCTCTCGCCGTTCCTGCCGCACTCGGCGCAGAAGGTGCACGAGGCCCTGGGCGGCACGGGCGCGTTCTCCCCGCTCCCCCGGATCGACGAGGTCACTGACCTGGACGACCCGTCCCGGCACTACCCGGTGATCACCGGCGACTACCGCCGCGGCGAGACCCTCGCCGCGTGGCAGCCGGCGCCGGTCGTGCCGGGGACCCCGGTCGCCAAGCCGGAGCCGGTGTTCACCAAGCTCGACGACGCCATCGTCGAGGAGGAGCTCGACCGGCTGCGGCAGGGCTGAGTGGGCCGCTCGCGCAAGGACCGGGAGCGCGGCTGGCCGGAGCCGCCGGACGCGCTCCCCGTCGGCGTGGTCGACGACCACACGCACCTGGAGTCGGTGCTGGGGTTCGACGTGCCCGCGGGGTCGTCGCCTGCGCCGGCTGGGCTGGACGACCACCTGGACCGCGCGGCGGCCGTCGGCGTGCCGCGGATGGTGCAGGTGGGCTGCGACCTGGACGCCGTGGCCTGGACCGACGCGGTGCTCGCGGTGGACGCCGGCGTCGCGGGCGCGACCGCCTCCGTGCCGCTGCGGCCCGGCCGGCGCGCGCTGCTCGGGGCCGTCGCGATCCACCCGAACGAGGCCGTGCTGCACGCCGGCGTCCGCGAGGTCGCCCCCGACGGCCTGGACCCCGACCCGCAGCCGCGGCACGACGTCGACCTGGACGACGCGCTGGCCCGGGTCGCGGCGGTCGCGCGCGCGAACGACAGGGTGCGGGCGATCGGCGAGACCGGGCTCGACTTCTTCCGGGCCGGGCCGCGGGGCCGCGAGGTGCAGCGCGAGGCGTTCCGGGCGCACGTCGCGCTCGCCAAGGAGCTCGGGCTCGCGCTGCAGATCCACGACCGGGACGCGCACGAGGACGTCGTGGACGTGCTGCGGCGCGACGGCGCCCCCGAGCGGACGGTGCTCCACTGCTTCTCCGGCGGGCCGGCGCTCGCCGAGGTCTGCGCGCGGGAGGGCTGGTTCTGCTCGTTCGCGGGCCCGCTGACCTACCCCGCGAACGAGGACCTGCGCGCCGCGCTGCGGCTGCTGCCGCTGGACCTGCTGCTCGTCGAGACCGACGCGCCCTACCTGACCCCGCACCCGCTGCGCGGGCGGCCGAACGCGCCGTACGTCCTCCCGCACACCGTCCGCCGCCTCGCGGAGGAGCGCGCGCTGCCGCTCGCCGACGCCTGCGCGGCCCTCGCGGCCACGGCGACCCGCGTCTACGGCGCCTGGTAGACCCCGCCGCACTCCGCCGCGTCGTCCCCCGGCCGGCCCCGCTCGCCCCGCCGTGCCCCCGCGCATCCACGCATCCGCGCATCCGCGCATCCGCGCATCCGCGCATCCGCCGAGACTGCAGGATCCGACTGCGACACGCCCCTTGGCGTCAGGTGGTTGTTGCAACGTGGTCCTCACCGGGAGGGTGCGTGGCATGGCTGGTTCGAGGTTGTCGCTGCAGGAGCGGGCGCAGATCGAGGTGTTGTTCGGTCAGGGGCTGACGTTCCCGGCGATCGGTCGGGCGATCGGGCGTGATCGCTCGACGGTCTGGCGTGAGGTCACGCGGAACAACTCCTACCGGGGTATGCACTTGGGTGGGGCCGGGTCGCGGCATCCTGGTGGTGCTCATTCGGGTCGGGCCGGTCGCGGCGGGGCCTACCGGTGGGTCTACGCCCACGGCAACGCCCACGCCCGGGCCGCCCGGCGCGCGCGGCGCCCCCGGGCCGGCAAGCTGATCGGGAACGCGAACGTCAAGGGTCGCGCGCCGTTCCCGGGTCGACTCTGGCCGGTGGTCGCCGCCAAGCTCGCGCAACGGTGGTCGCCTCGGCAGATCGCACACTGGTTGCGTCAGGAGTTCCCCGACCGACCGGAGCAGTGGGTGTCCCACGAGACGATCTACCAGGCGATCTACTACCAGGCCCGCGGCGGGATGCGCGCGGAGCTGGACCGGCAGGTCGCGCTGCGCTCGGGGCGCGCAGCGCGCCGACCTCAGTCACGGGTTGCGTCGGCCGGCCGGGGCGCGAAGACCTGGATCGGGGACCTGAACATCTCGACCAGACCCGCCGAGGCCGCTGATCGGGCGGTCCCGGGGCACTGGGAAGGTGACCTGGTGATCGGGGCGCGGGGGTCCTCGGCGATCATCACGCTGGTCGAGCGGTCCACCCGGTTCGTGATGCTGGGGGCGCTGCCGAACTCCCGGGTCTCCGAGGAGGTCACCCGGGTCCTGATCGACCTGATGGGCCGGGTCCCGGGCGAGCTGGCCAAGACCTTGACCTGGGACCAGGGATCCGAGATGGCCCAGCACGCGGCGTTCACCCTGGCCACAGGCTGCCGGGTGTTCTTCTGCGACCCGCACTCGCCCTGGCAGCGCGGAAGCAACGAGAACACCAACGGGCTGCTGCGCCAGTACTTCCCCCGGTCCTCGACCGACTTCCGCACCTACACCCAGGACGACCTCGACGCCGTCGCCCGCGAGCTCAACGGCCGACCCCGCGAAACCCTCGGCTGGCAGAATCCCGCACAACGACTCAACGACCTACTCGTTGCAACCGCCGCCTGAAACCGCCCCCCGCCGGACCCGCGGATCCTGCGGTCTCGCCGCCGCCCCGCCCTCGCCCTCGCCGCCGCCCCCGCCCCGCGCGGTCGCCGAGGTTGCAGCAGATGCTGCCCTCGGCGGGCTGAGACCCGCATCTCCTGCAACCTCGGCGACGCGGCCCCGCTGCGGCCCGCAGGCGGGACGGGGCGGCGGCGTCGCGCGTCCGGGTGGTGACGGGACCTCCTGCCTTCCCCTCGGGGTCACGTTTCGGTTACGGTCGGGTGGCTGTCCCGGCAGGAACCCCTCCCTCCTGCCGTCCCGAACCGCTGGAGCCCCCCGCGTGCCTGCGCCCGACCCGACCTCGCCCGTCGCCGCCGACGACCGCGAGCACGCCCTCGTGCACCTCACGGGCGTCGAGCCGCGCGGTCGCCGTCCCCGTCGCTCCCGGATGCTGCGGCTCGGCGCCCAGGGCGCGGCGCTCCTGCTGGTCGCGGGCGCGACGACCGCGTTCGCGGGGCTGCACAAGTCGGTGACGGTGGAGGTCGACGGCGTGCCGACGCAGGTCAGCGCGTTCGGCCGCACGGTGGGCCAGGTCCTCGCGGCGGGCGACATCACCGTGGGCGAGCACGACCTGGTGGCCCCGGCGCTCGGCGACCCGGTGGCGGACGGCTCCCAGATCGTCGTGCGGCACGGCCGCGAGCTCGACGTCGAGGTGGACGGCGCCGAGCGCACCGTGTGGACGACCGCGCTCACCGTCGGCGAGGCGGTCGAGGGCCTCGGGCTCCGCGAGGGCGAGACCCTGCTGTCGGCGTCCCGGTCGTCCTCCCTGGTCCGCGGCGACGTGCTGCGCGTCTCGACGCAGAAGACGATCCACCTCGCGGTCGACGGCCAGGTCGTGGACGGCCTGACCAGCGCCGGGACGGTCCGGGACGCGCTGCGCGAGATCGGCCTGGTGCTGAACGAGGGCGACCGGGTGTCGGTCCCGCTGGACGCCACCGCGACGGACGGCCTCGTGGTCCTCGTGACCCGCGCCGCCACCGCCGGCGAGCGGGTCGACGAGGTGGTCCCGTTCGAGGAGCAGGAGGTCGAGGACCCCACGCTCGTCGCGGGCAACCGGGTCGTCGAGACCAAGGGCCGCACGGGCGTGCGCACCACGACGTACGCGACGGCCACCGTCGGCGGCGCCGTGGTGGACCGGCAGGTCGTGGCCTCGGCCGTCACCGTCGAGCCGGTGACCCAGGTGGTCCGGGTCGGCACGATGGAGCTCGCGTCCGGCGTCGACATCACCGTGACCCCGGGCAGCGCCAAGGACATCGGCAAGCAGCTCGCCGCCGAGCGCGGCTGGGGCGACGACCAGTTCGCGTGCCTGGTGCAGCTCTGGGACAAGGAGAGCGGCTGGCGGGTCGACGCCGAGAACCGCTCCTCCGGCGCCTACGGCATCCCGCAGGCCCTCCCGGGCTCGAAGATGGCGAGCATCGCCGCGGACTGGCGCACCAACCCGGCCACGCAGATCACGTGGGGCCTGAACTACGTCGCGGGCCGGTACTCGACGCCCTGCGGCGCCTGGTCGTCGTTCCAGGCCAAGGGCTGGTACTGACCCCTCCGCCCCCTCCTCGCGACCCGGCCGCACTTGGCAGAGGGTCACGAATGGGTTACGGTCGCGTGTCGTCCGTGACAGCCCGGTCCTCCGGGGTCCGGACGCTGGGCCCCTCGGAACCACGGGGGGAAATGACCGCCGGATCGTGGGTCCGGGACCGACGGGTGCGGCACTCCCCTCCGGGTGCCGCCGCCGCCGTGGGGACGAGCTCCCCCGGCACCGCCGGGCGTCGCCGGACCGGCGTCGCACCCCGCCCCCCGTGCCCGGGACCGCCGTCGTCTGGACCCACGTGACCTCTCTGCTCCGCCGCGCCCGCACGCGCCTCGCCGCCGCGCCCGCCAGCCTGCGCACCCGCATCGTCCGCAACACCACGGACCCCGGGGACGCCCCGGGCCGCGCCACCGAGCGCCGGTCGCGCCGGGGCCGCGTGCGCCTGGTCGGCGCCGCGACCGCCGTGGTCGTCCTCGCCACCGGCGGCGTCGCCGTCGCCGACGCGCACAAGACCGTGACCCTCGACGTCGACGGCGTCGCCACGACCGTCTCGACCTTCGCGGGCAGCGTGGAGGGCCTCCTCGCCGAGCAGGAGCTCGAGCTCGGGGCCCGCGACACCGTCAGCCCGTCCGGCGCGCTGCGGGACGGCGTCGACGTCGTCGTCCGGCACGCCCACCAGGTCACGGTGCAGACCGACGGCCAGGAGGCGACGGTCTGGACGACCGCGCTGACCGCCGACGAGGCCCTGCAGATGCTCGCCGCCCGCGGGGACGACGTGCGCCTGGTGGCCTCCCGGTCCACAGCCGGCGGCCGCCCCGACCTGTCGCTCGAGCTGACCCTCGACGGCCCGGCCGACGTGCTCGTCGACGGCGAGACCCGCACCGTCCCGGACGGCAGCACCACCGTCGCCGACGCGCTGGACCGCCTCGGCGTCGAGCTGACCCCCCTGGACCGCGTCAGCGTCCGGCACCAGGGCGACCGCGTCACCGTGATCGTCAACCGCGTCGTCGTGCAGGACGTCACCACCACGCACGAGGTGCCGTTCAACGCGACCGAGCAGAACGACCCGTCGCTCTACGTCGGCCAGTCGAAGGTCACCACGGCGGGCGTGCCCGGCGTGCGGACCGTGGTCGAGCGCGTCACGACGGTCGACGGCGCGGAGACCGGCCGCGAGCTGCTGTCGGACAACGTCACGCAGGCCCCGGTCGACCAGGTCACCAACATCGGCACCACGAAGAAGCCGGTCGTCACGCAGGCCCCCGCGACCAGCGGCACCCCCGCGGTCGGCGGCGGCGACGCGGCCGGCCTGAACTGGGGCGCCCTGGCCGCGTGCGAGTCGGGCGGCCGCGCCACGGCGGTGTCCGCGTCGGGCAAGTACCACGGGCTGTACCAGTTCTCGGTGTCCACCTGGGCGGCCGTCGGCGGCACGGGCCTACCCTCGGAGGCCTCGGCCGACGAGCAGACCGCCCGCGCGCAGATGCTCTACAACCGCTCCGGCGCCGGCCAGTGGCCGCACTGCGGGTCGCGGCTGTTCTCCTGAGCACCGCCTCCCCCACGGACGGCCGGTAGGCTCGCCCGCATGTCCACCAGCAACGGCCCCGTCGCACCCGCGGCGGGGCCGTTGCTCGGTCCAGCCGAGATCCGCGCCCTCGCCGAGCGCGCCGGCATCCGGCCGACCAAGACCCTCGGGCAGAACTTCGTGCTCGACGGCGGGACGGTCCGCAAGATCGTGCGGCAGGCCGACGTGCTCGCCGGCCAGCGGGTCGTCGAGGTCGGGCCCGGGCTCGGATCGCTGACCCTGGGGCTGCTCGAGGCCGGCGCCGACGTCGTCGCGGTCGAGATCGACCCGGTGCTCGCGGGCCTGCTGCCGGACACCGTCCGGCGGCACGTGCCGGGGGCTCCCGTGGACGTGGTCGACCTGCCGGACGTCGCGCCGGGCGTGGCGCCGGGCGTCGCGCCGGACGCCGGGGCCGACTCCCCCGCGGCCCCCTCCCTGACCGTCGTGCGCGGCGACGCCCTGGACGTCCGCGCGCTGCCCGGCCGCCCGCCGACCGCCCTGGTCGCGAACCTGCCCTACAACGTCTCCGTCCCGGTGCTGCTGACGTTCCTCGAGCGGTTCCCGTCGCTCGAGCGGGCGCTCGTCATGGTGCAGGCCGAGGTGGCCGACCGGCTCGCCGCACCGCCCGGCAGCCGCACCTACGGCGTCCCGTCCGCCAAGGCCGCCTGGTACGCCGCCGCGCGCCGGACGTCGACCATCGGGCGCTCGGTGTTCTGGCCGGTGCCGAACGTCGACTCGGCGCTCGTCCGCCTGGACCGTCGCGAGCCCCCCGCCACGTCCGCGACGCGCGAGCAGGTGTTCGCCGTCGTGGACGCCGCGTTCGCCCAGCGCCGCAAGATGCTGCGCTCCGCCCTGGCCCCGCTGCTCGGCGGCTCGGACGCGGCGGTCCGCGCGATCGAGGCCGCGGGCGTCGACCCCCAGGCCCGCGGCGAGGCCCTGGACATCACGTCCTTCGCCCGCATCGCGGAGCACCTCCCCCCGTCCTGACCCGCCCTCCCCGCCCTCCGACCGCGGAGCGGGTCCACCCGACCGGCCGCGCCCGCGGGTGTCCACGCGAGCGGATCCCCTGGCACGGGGGACGACGCCGACCGCGCCGGGTGCGCGCGGACCTGGCACAGTGGGGCGCGTGACCGACCTGCGCCTCGCCCCCCGCACCGGCCGTGAGGTGCGCGTCCGGGCGCCCGGGAAGGTGAACCTGTCGCTGCGGGTCGGCTCCCGCCGGCCCGACGGGTACCACCCGCTCGCCACGGTGTTCCAGGCGGTGTCGCTCTACGAGGACGTCGTCGCCTCGGCGTCGGACGAGTTGCGGGTGAGCGTCTCCGGCCCGCAGGCCGACCTGGTGCCCACCGACGACAGCAACCTCGCCCTGCGGGCCGCCCGGGCGCTGGCCGCGCGCACCGGGGTGGACGACGGCGTGCACCTGCACCTGCACAAGGGCGTCCCGGTCGCGGGCGGCATGGCGGGCGGGTCCGCGGACGCGGCCGCGGCGCTCCTCGCGTGCGACGCGTTCTGGGGCACGGCCCTCCCCCGCGAGGAGCTGCACGAGATCGCCGCCGAGCTCGGCTCGGACGTGCCGTTCCTGCTCATGGGCCAGACGGCGGTCGGCTCCGGCCGCGGGGACCTGCTGACCGCAGCGCTCAGCCGGGGCGAGTACCACTGGGCGTTCGGCGTCCGGGACGCGGGCCTGTCCACGGCGCGGGTGTACGCGGAGTTCGACGACCTCGCCGCCGGGCACCCGGAGCCCGCGGTGGACGGCGACGTCGCGCTGCTGCAGGCGCTGCGGGCCGGGGACGCTCCGGCCGTCGGGGCGCTGCTGCACAACGACCTGCAGGACGCGGCCGTCGAGCTGGCGCCCGGTCTGGTGGAGACGCTGTCGGTCGCGGAGGACGCCGGCGCGCTGGGCGTCGTGGTGTCCGGCTCCGGCCCGACCGTCGCGGCGCTCGCGCGCAGCCGGCAGCACGCGCTGGTGATCGCCGCGGCGATGACGGCCGCCGGGGTGGCGGACTCGGTGCTCACCGCCTCCGGGCCGGTGCCCGGGGCCCGGCTGGTGGCCGGGTCGGACGTGCTCTGAGTCAGCCCCGCCGCACGTCGCCCGAGCCCTCGACCTGCTGCGTGACCTCCGGGTCGCCGGAGTAGGTCACGGTCCCGGAGCCGCTGATCGACACCGCCAGCCGGTCCCGCACGTCGAGGTCCACCTCGCCCGAGCCCTCGATCGACACGTCGGCCTCCTGCACCCGCAGGTCGCCGAGGTCCACGTTGCCGGAGCCCTCGATGCCGACCCCGACGGACCCGGCGCGGCCGGACAGCTCGACGTCCCCCGACCCCTCGACGGACACCCGCACGCCCGTGGCGTCGACCCGCCCGATCTCCACGTCGCCGGAGCCCTCGATGAGCACCCGCAGGACGTCGCCGGTCACGTCGTCCGCCGTCACGTCGCCCGAGCCGGACACCGCCAGGTCGCTCAGCTCCGAGACCACCAGCTGGTAGCGGATCTCGCCGGCGCTCCGGACCCCGAAGGAGCTCCGCGAGTCCAGCACCAGGACGCCGTCGCGCACCTCGGACACCAGCCGCTCGTGCGTGCGCGCCCCGGCGGTCACGGTCAGCGAGGGGGTGGCGCCGCGGCGCACGGTGAGGTCGCCCGACGTGCCGAGGTCGACGGCGCTGACGTCCTCGATGTCGATCTCCCGGGTCTCGGCCGGGCCGGCCGACTCGACCACGCAGCCGGTCAGGGCGAGCGCCGCGAGCACCCCGAGCGCCGTCGTCGCCGCCACCGTCGTCGTCCGCCGTGCCATCGTCCGTCTCCTCCGCCGGGGCGCGGGTGTGTCCCCCGCCTCCCTGCGAGCCTCGCAGCGCGCCCGGGGCGGGGACCATCGGGGACGCCCCCGATCGCACCCTGAACGGACCCTGGGACGCGGGACGCGGGCCCGCCCGGGGCGTCAGCCGCCCAGCCGGGTCAGCCCCCGCCGCAGCCCGCGCACCGCCTGCGCGATCCGCTGCTCGTTCTCGATCAGGGCGAACCGCACGTGCCCGTCGCCGCCCGGCCCGAACCCGACGCCCGGGGACACCGCGACGTCGCACTCCCGGACCAGCAGCTCGGCGAACTCGATCGACCCGAGGTCCCGGTACGGCTCGGGGATCCGGGCCCAGGCGAACATCGTCCCCTTCGGCCGCAGGATGTCCCAGCCGATCCGGCCCAGCCCGTCCACCAGGGCGTTGCGCCGGGACTCGTAGACCGCGGACAGCTCGGCCGGGTACTCCAGGGCCTCGTTGAGCGTCACGGTGGCGGCGATCTGGATCGGCTGGAACGTGCCGTAGTCCAGGTACGACTTGAGCTTCGCCAGCGCGCCGACCACGTCGGCCCGCCCGACGAGGAACGCCACCCGCCAGCCGGCCATCGAGTACGACTTCGTCATCGAGTACAGCTCGACCGCGACCTCGGTGGCGCCGGTGCACTGCATGATCGACGGCGGCGTCCAGCCGTCGAAGCACATGTCCGCGTACGCCAGGTCGTGCACGAGGACGACGTCGCGCTCCCGGGCCCAGTCGACCAGCCGCTGCAGGTCCGCGAGCTCGACGGTTGTGGTCGTGGGGTTGTGCGGGAACGACAGCACGACCACCCGCGGCTTCGGCCAGCCGAGGTCCCACGCCTCCATGACCCGGTCGACGTAGCCGGCCCCGTCGGTGCCGTCCCCGATCGGCACCTGCCGCGCGTCCGCGCCCGCGAAGTACGGCCCCCAGATGTGGATGGGGTACGACGGCGTCGGCACCAGCGCGGCGTCCCCGGGCTGGAGCAGCACCCACATGAGGTGGCTGAACCCCTCCTTGGCGCCGATGGTCGACAGCACCTGCGTCTCCGGGTCCAGGGTCACGCCGAACCGGCGCTGGTAGAGCTCCGCGACGGCCTGCCGCAGCTTCGGGATGCCGCGGGACGCGGAGTACCGGTGGTTGCGGGAGTTGTGCGCGGCCTCGGCGAGCTTCTCGACGGCGATCTGCGGGCTGGGCAGGTCGGGGTTGCCGAAGCCGAGGTCGACCACGTCCCGGCCGGCCCGCCGGGCCTCGACCTTGAGCGCGTCGATGATGGTGAACACGTAGGGCGGCAGGCCGGGGATGCGGCGGAACTCCATCCGCCCACGCTAGCGGCGCGGTCCGCGCGGCGGGAGGGTCGGCGCGCTCGGCGGGGTCAGGCGCCGCGGGCGGCCGCGCGCAGGCGGCGCTCGATCTCCCTCGCCACCTCGCCGGCCGTCCGCCCGTCGGTGGGGACCCGCAGCGTCGCGACCGCCTCGTACGTCGGGCGGCGCTCCGCCATGATGTCGGCCCACCGCTGCCGCGGGTCGCCCTGCAGCAGCGGGCGGGAGGCGTCCAGCCCGACGCGCGGTGCCGCGTGCTCGAGGCTCACGTCGAGGAACACGACGACCCCGCCGCCGGCCACGTACGCCGCCAGGGCCTCCCGGGTGCCCGGGTGCAGCACCGCGCCGCCGCCGAGCGCGAGCACCCCGCGGTGCTCGGCCAGCGCGGCGGCCACGGCCTCGTGCTCCAGCCGGCGGAACTCCGCCTCCCCGTGCGCGCGGAAGATCTCCGGGATGTCCGTTCCGGCCCGCCGCTCGACGTCCGCGTCGGTGTCCCGGAGGTCCACGGACCAGCGCCGGCCGAGCGCCCGCCCGACCGTCGTCTTGCCCGACCCCATCGGCCCGCACAGCACCACCAGCGGCCCGTGCGCGGGCAGCGGCGGCAGCGCGCCCGGGTCCGGGGCGGCGTGCGGGGCGGGTCGGGGCGTCATCGGCGGCGAGCGTACCAACGGCCCCGGCGGGCTCCCCCGCGCGTCCGCTCCCCGGCACGCGGCCCCGGCAGGCCGCCGGACTGGGCATGATGCTGCACCAGGGCGTCCGCACCGCCCGACGAGAGGACCCGCCATGACCCGCACGCCGGCCACCCGACCCGTGACCGTGCCCGTGACCGTCCGCGGCACCGTGCTGGGGGCCGGGCGGCCGAAGGTGATCGTCCCGCTGACCGGCGGCACGGTCCCGGCCCTGCTCGACCAGGCCCGGGACGTCGTCGCCGCCGGTCCGGACCTCGTCGAGTGGCGGGTGGACCACCTGGGCCCCGGCGGCGCGGCACCCGGCGACGCGGCACCCGCCGACGTGGTGGCCGCGGGCCGGGAGCTGCGCGCCGCGCTCGGCGGCCTGCCGCTGCTCGTGACGATCCGCACCGCCGCGGAGGGCGGGCTCGCCGCCGTCGCGGACGCCGACTACGTGGCGGTCTACCGGGCCGTGCTCGAGGCGGGGCTCGCCGACCTGGTGGACGTCGAGGTCATGCGCGACGAGGCGACCGTCCGGACCCTGGTGGACCTCGCGCACGCCGCGGGCGCCCTCGTCGTCGCCTCGAACCACGACTTCGACGCCACCCCGCCGCAGGAGGAGATCGTGCGCCGGCTGCTGCACATGGCGGACCGCGGCGCCGACGTGCTGAAGATCGCGGTCATGCCGCACGACCCCGGCGACGTGCTCGCGCTGCTCGCCGCCACGTGGGAGGCGTCCGGGCGCACCGAGCGGCCCCTGATCACGATGGCGATGGCGGGCACCGGGGTGGCCTCCCGGGTGGCCGGCGGGGCCTTCGGGTCGGCGGCGACGTTCGGGACCGTGGGGGCGGCGTCCGCGCCGGGGCAGGTCGAGCTCGGGGCGCTGCGGGCCGCGCTCGCCGTCGTCCACCCCGGCTGAGGCGCGCCTCTCAGCGCCCGCGGGCCGCCAGCGCCGCCGCGTACAGGTCCCGCTTCGGCACCCCCGCGACCTGCGCGACCTCCGCCACGGCGTCCTTCAGCCGCTCCCCCGCGTCGGCCCGGGACAGCACCTCGGCGACCAGGTCCGCGGTCGACGCGACCTCGCGCGCCGGCGCCCCGGCCACCACGACGGCGATCTCCCCGCGCACCTCCCCGGCGGCGGCCCAGTCCGCGAGCGCCCCGAGCCCGTCGCGCCGGACCTCCTCGTAGGTCTTCGTCAGCTCGCGGCAGACCGCGGCGGGCCGGTCGGCGCCGAACGCGGTCGCCATCGCGGCGAGCGTGGCCGCCAGCCGGTGCGGCGCCTCGAAGAACACCATCGTGCGCGGCTCCCGCTCGAGCGCCGCGAGCGCCCGGGCCCGCTCCCCGGGCTTGCGGGGCGGGAAGCCCTCGAAGCAGAACCGGTCGGTCGGCAGCCCGGACAGCGCGAGCGCGGTGAGCACGGCGCTCGGCCCGGGGGCCGCGGTGACGGGCAGCCCGGCCTCGACCGCGGCGGCCACCACCCGGAACCCGGGGTCGGACACCGCGGGCATCCCGGCGTCCGTCACCACGAGCACCGTCCCGCCGGCGGCGACGACCTCGAGCAGCTCGGGGGCGGTCGCCGACTCGTTGTGCTCGTGGTGGCTCACGACCCGGCCGCCGACGGTCACGCCCATCCGCGCGGCGAGGGCGCGCAGCCGGCGGGTGTCCTCCGCGGCGACCACGTCGGCCTCGGCCAGCAGGCGGCGCAGCCGCGGTGAGGCGTCCTCGACGTCGCCGATCGGGGTCGCCGCGAGCACGAGCCGGCCGCTGCCGGGAGCCTGGGGGGTCACGCGGGCCAGCCTGCCACCTCCGGCGGCGGACGCGGGTGCCCGGCCCGCATCGGCCCAGGTCCGGCTCAGCCTGCGCCCCTACGATGGCGACCGTGCCGCAGCCCGACGACCGCCCCGACGCCGCCCCGGGCCCCGGCGACCCCGCGCTCCCCGGACCGCCCGGCGGCACCGACGCGGGCGGCGCGCACGTCGCGTTCCCGCCCGTGGTCGCGCCCGAGCGCCTTGACGACACCCGCCACCTCGTCGGCACCGTCGACCTGCCCCCCGCCGCCGACCCCGACCGCGCCGACGACCCCGGGCTGTCCACCCACGACCGCCTGCTGCTCGCGCTGCTCGGCACCCGCACGCTGCTGCTCGACGCCACCCGGCGGGCCCGGGTCACCGGCTGGCTGTGGGCGCTGGCGGTCACGGCGCTGGCCGGGGTGCTGCGGTTCTGGGACCTGGGCCGCCCGCACGAGCTCGTCTTCGACGAGACCTACTACGTCAAGCAGGCGTACTCGCTCCTGGTGCAGGGCTACGAGGGCACCTGGGGGGACGGCGCGAACGCGGCGTTCGAGGCCGGCGACGGCTCGGCCCTGCGGGCGACCGCGGAGTACGTCGTGCACCCGCCGGTCGGCAAGTGGCTCATCGCGCTCGGCATCCAGGCGGGCGGCGGCATCGAGTCGGCCGCGGCCTGGCGCCTGGCGTCCGCCGTCGCGGGGACGCTCGCGGTGCTGCTGATCGCGCGGATCGGGCGGCGGCTGTTCGCGTCGACCGCGCTCGGCACCCTGGCGGGCCTGTTCCTCGCGGTCGACGGCGAGGCGATCGTGCACTCCCGGACGGGGCTGCTCGACGGGTTCGTCATGCTGTTCGCGCTCGCCGCGTTCGGGGCGCTGCTGCTGGACCGGGAGCAGGCCCGGCGCCGGCTCGCCGCCCGGACCGCCGCGGTGCTGGACTCCGGGGCGGCGCTCGGTCTCGGGCCGCGGCTCGGCCGGCGCTGGTGGCGGTTCGCCGCCGCCGTCCTGCTCGGGCTGGGCATCGGGACGAAGTGGTCCGGGATCTACTTCCTCGCCGTGTTCGGGCTGCTGTCGGTCGCCTGGGACGCGACGGCCCGCCGCTCGGTCGGCGTCCGGCGCTGGGCCCCGGCGGCGCTCTGGCGGGACGCGGTCCCGGCGGGCCTGGTCATGGTGCTCACCGCGGCGGCCGTCTACCTGGCGTCGTGGTGGTCGTGGTTCGCGCACCCGGGGTCGTACTCGCGGCAGTGGGCCGTGGAGCACCCCGGCGAGGGCGTCACCTGGCTGCCGCCCGCGCTGCGCTCGCTCTGGCAGTTCCACACCCAGATGTGGGAGTTCCACACCCACCTCACGTCGGAGCACGCCTACGCCGCGCACCCGCTCGGCTGGATCGTGCAGTGGCGGCCCACGTCGTTCTACTACCCCACCGAGGTCTCCGGCCTGAAGGCCGCCGCCGCCGAGGCCGCGTGCGCCGCGGACGCCTGCTCGCAGGCGATCACCTCGCTCGGCAACCCGGTGATCTGGTGGCTCGGGGCGCTGGCGATCGTCGCGGCGCTGTGGGCGCTGGTGGTGCGGCGCGACTGGCGGGCGCTCGCCGTGCTGTCCGGGACCATCGCCGGCTGGCTGCCGTGGTTCGCCTACGCGCACCGGACGATCTTCACGTTCTACTCGATCGCCTTCACGCCCTGGGTCGTGCTGACGCTGGTGTACGCGCTGAGCCTGCTGCTGCAGCACCCGGCGCGCCGGCGTCTCGGGCTGACCGTGACGGCGGCCGTCGTCGTGGTCGTCGTCGCGGTCAGCGCGTTCTTCTACCCGATCTGGACCGGGTGGACCGTGCCGTACGACTTCTGGCACGTCCACATGTGGCTGCGGTCCTGGATCTAGGGGGTCACGACCGGTCGACGTGCCAGTCGACCTGCGGGCTCGGGTACCAGGACAGGCCGCGGGCGTCCCAGGCGGGGCCGTGCGCGGCGATGCGCTCCCGGAAGTCCGCCCAGTCCCGCTGCTCCGGCCGGGTCCACGCCACCTCGGCGACCGCCGCCAGCCGGGGCAGCAGCATCGTCAGCAGGTCGTCCAGGCCCCGCAGCGTCTCGGTCCACACCGCCGCCTCGACGCCGATCACCGACCCCGCGGGCAGCCCGGGCACCAGCGCGGTCGGCTCCCACTCGTAGGCGTCCCGCAGCTCGATGTGCCCGGCCCACTCCAGGCCCAGCGCCGAGTCCTTGTCGTACTTCATGTCGAGGTACGCCTTCGACCCCGGGCTCATGAGCAGCCGCGCGCCCGCGCTCGCCGCCGCCACGAACGGCGCCGGGTCCATCCGGGTGTCCCAGTACTGCACGACCGTGCCGGGCTCCAGCGGCGTCGTGGCGATCTCCTGCCAGCCGACGACCTGCTTGCCCGCGGCGCGCACCGCGTCCGACGCCATCGCGACCAGGCGCGCGTACTCCTCGCGCTCCATCGTCAGCACCTCGTCGCCGCCGATGTGCACGTAGTCGCCCGGCGTCACCGCGGCGACGTCGCCGAACACGTCCCGCAGGAACGGCTCCGTCGCCGGCAGGTCGGCCGCCAGCTTGCTGAACCCGACCTCGATGCCCGTGTACTCCTCGGTCGGCTCGCCCGACGGGTTGAGCTCGCCGTACGCGTGCAGCGCGGCGTTGACGTGGCCCGGGACGTCGATCTCCGGGACCACCCGCACCCCGCGGGCCGCCGCGTACGCGACGAGCGCCTCGTACTCCTCCGTGGTGAAGAACCCGCCCGGGTCCCCGTCCACCGCCGTGGCGGACGACCGGGCCGTCAGCTCCGGCCGGGACGGCAGGTCCAGGCGCCAGCCCTGGTCGTCGGACAGGTGCAGGTGCAGCACGTTGAGCTTGTAGGCGGCCATCAGCTCGACGACGACCCGCAGGTCGTCCGGGCCGAAGAAGTGCCGCGCGACGTCCACCGACAGCCCGCGCCAGCCGTGCACCGGCTCGTCCTCGACGTGCACCAGCCACGCGGCGTACCCGCCGTCCACCGGCCGCACGAGCTGGTGCAGGGTGGCCAGGCCGCGCATCAGGCCCTCGGGGGTGCCCGCGACGATCTCCACGAGGTCGGTCGCCACGTCCAGGCGGTACTGCTCGCCCGCGAGGGCGTCGTCCAGCCGGAGCGCCACGTCGCCCGGCTGGGTGGGCTCCGCGACGTCGCGGTACCGCACCTCCACCGTGCTGCCCGACACCCGGCTCAGGCCCTCGGCGGCCAGGACGCCCAGCGACACCTCCGCGGGGCTCACCCCGACGGTGACCGCGGTCGACGCCGAGACGACGAACGGGGCGCCCTCGCGGACCTCCACCGACCGGGGGGCGGGCACGAGACGCGGGACGGTGGGCGCAGCGGGCACGGGAGACCTTCCGGGACGACGGGTCGACGACGGGCCCTCATCGGCCCAGCCCCCGGGGACCAGTGTGCCGTCTCCGGGGCGCGCCCGGGAGGGACTCGCGGGGACGGATGCGGGGCGGGTGCGTGGCCCGCGGGGTCCGCGCGCACCCGCAGTCCGGGCGCGCTGGTCACGGGCCGGACGCGGGCGGGTCACGGCGCGGACGCGGGCGGTGCCCTCCGGCAACGATTCGGTCTCCGTCCTCCCGAACCCGCCCACGGCGGGGGGCTCAGCCTCTACCGTCCCGGGCATGCGGACCACGGGGACGGGGACGGACGTGCGGCGGGCCGCCGCCGGGCTGGCACTGGTGGCGCTCCTGCTCGCGGGGTGCGGCGCGGCGGCGGACTCGACCGCGGCGGACGCCGGCGGCACCGCCGAGGAGCTCGGCTCGCTCGCCGACCAGGGCGTCGGCGGTGACGGCGACGCCGCGGCGGCGTCCGACGCGGGCGCTGCCGCGGCTCCCGGCGGCGAGGCGGCCGACGCCGCGGGCCGGCAGGTCATCACCACCGGGGACGTCGGGCTCGCCGCCGCGGACCCGCGTGCGGCGGCCGACCGGGTCGTCGCGGTCGTCGAGCAGTCCGGCGGCCGGGTGGACGCCCGGCAGGAGACGGCGGCGCGCGCGGAGGACGACGTCGACGCCACCGCCGACCTGACGGTGCGCGTCCCCGCCACCGGCCTCACGGGAGTGCTGGACGCGCTCGAGGACCTGGGCGAGGTCCAGAGCGTCGACCTGCGGTCCGAGGACGTCACGGCGGCCGCGCAGGACCTCGACGCGCGGATCCGCGCCATGCGGCTGTCGGTCGCGCGGATGGAGGACCTGCTGTCCCGCGCGACCACCACCGAGGACGTCATCGAGGCCGAGAGCACGCTCACCGAGCGGCAGGCCTCGCTGGAGTCCCTGGAGGCGGAGCGCGCCCGCGTCGCCGAGCAGGTCGCGCTGTCCACCCTCCACGTGACGATCTGGACCTCGGGGACGCCCGTCGTGACCGAGACGGAGGCGCGTACCGGGTTCCTCGGCGGGCTGCAGAACGGGTGGGACGCCCTGGTCGAGGTGCTCGGCGTCGCCGCGCTCGTGCTCGGCGCGCTCGTCCCGTGGCTGGCCGTCGGGGCCGTCGTCGGGGTCGCCGTGCTGCTCGTCCGCCGCGCGCTGCGTCGGCGCCGGTCGCCGGGCGCCCCGGGGGCCGGTGCGGGCGGCCCGGGGCGGGGCGGGAGCGCCGGACCGGGCGAGGGCCCGGCGGGTCCGGACGGTCCCGCGGAGCCGGCGCCCGACGAGGGCCGGGAGCCGGTCGGCGCGGGGTCCCCGCGCCCCTGACCCCGGGGGCTCAGCCCCGGGCGGCGGCCGGCTGCTGGTCGGGGTCCGTCGCCGCGAGCCGGCGCGCGAGGACCGCGCACGTGGCGAGCTGGATCTGGTGGAACACGATCACCGGCAGCGCCACCCCCGCGGCGGCCACGGGGCCGAACAGCACGCTCGCCATCGGCAGGCCGGTCGCGAGGCTCTTCTTCGAGCCGCACATGAGCAGCGCGATCCGGTCCGCGCGGTCGAGCCGCAGCGCCCGGCCGCCGAACCAGGTCGCCGAGAGCATCGCCGCGAGCAGCGCGGCGCACACGGCGACGAGCACCACGAGGACCCCGACGGTCAGGTGGTCCCAGACGCCCGACTGCTGCGCCTCGGACACCGACCCGTACGCGACGAGCAGGATCGCGCTGCGGTCGGTGACCAGGGTGAGCGGCTTGTGCCGGCGCACCCACGCGCCGATCTTCGGTTGCACGAGCTGCCCCAGCACGAAGGGCAGCAGCAGCTGCAGGAGCGTCGCCCCCGCCGAGCCGCCGACCGGCCCGCCCGCCCGCGACATCAGCAGGCCGACCAGCAGCGGCGTGAGCACGATGCCGAGGACGTTCGACACGGTCGCCCCGCAGATCGCCCCCGCGACGTTCCCGCGCGCGATGGACGTGAACACCACCGAGGACTGGATGGTCGACGGCAGCAGCGACAGGTAGAGCAGGCCGGTCTGGAGGTCCTGCGGCAGCACCGACTCGGGCAGCGCCTGCACCGCGAGGCCGAGCACCGGGAACAGCAGGTAGGTCGACGCGAGCATCCCGCCCTGGAGCCGCCAGTTCCGCAGGCCGGCCCACACCTCGCCGGTCGACATGCGCGCGCCGTACAGGAAGAACAGCAGGACGACGGCGGCGGTGGTCACGTGGTCGAGCCCGGTCGCGAACGCGCCGGACGCCGGGGCGAGCAGCCCGAGCACGAACACCGCGACGATCATGACGACGAGCGGGTCCACCCACGTCTTGGTCGCGGACCAGGCCCGGGACCACCGGCCCGGACGGGGCGGGATCGCTTCAGGCACCGGGTCATTCTGCCACCGGGCGCCCGGTGCCCCCGCCGTCAGCCCGCGGGCCGGACGTCGTACACGAGGTGGACGAACTGGTCGTACCGCTCCGCCGAGCGCAGCCGCAGCCGGTCCGGCCCCAGCCGCCGCGGCAGCACCGGGGCGCCACCCGTGAGGGCCGCCGGGGCGACCGAGAGCTGCACCTCGTCGAGCGCGCCGGCGTCGAGGAGCTGCCCGGCCAGGTCGCCCCCGCCGACGACCCAGGCGTCGCCGTCCCCCGCCGCCTCGCGGATCGCGGGCAGCGCGTCGGCCACCGGGCCCTGCACGAACCGCACGTCCGCCCCCGCCGGCACGGGCAGGTCCCGCGTCGTGAAGACGAACTGCGGCCGGTCGCCGAAGTACTCGGGCCACTTCTCCGGGTGCGCGAGCAGGTCCTCCTCGCGCAGCACCCACTCGTAGGTCGTCGATCCCATGATCAGGACCGTCATCGGCTCGAGGAACGCGATGTGGTCCGGCATCGAGCCGGACTCGACCGCGAACAGCCAGGCGAGCGAGTTCTCCTCGTCCGCGATGTACCCGTTGAGCGTCGTCGCCGTGTTGTAGATCACCCTCATGGACGCGACGCTAGCGGCGGGGTCCGACACGGCCCGGGGCCGGCCGGGCGCCGCGGGCACGGAGTCACGGCACGGTTCCGGCGGAGAGGCCTTCCGGCGCGACGAGCGGCGTCGTGCCGCTGGGCCGCTGGACGGTGACCCGGACGTCGACGGTCGCTGCCGGCTCCCCCAGCGCGTCGCGGACGGCCGCCTCGACCGCCGCGACGTCGACCGGGCCGCCGGTCGTCATCCTGATCACCGCGCCGGCGGGGAGCATCTCGACGATCGCGTCGTGGGAGATGCCGAGAGCCTCGGCCGCGGTCTCGACGGCGAGCGCGCGCTCGGCGGCCGACAGTCCGCGGTCCTCGATCACGCGGACCGGGATCGGGAGCGCCTCGAGGAGCTCGCGCGCGCCGGCCGGCGCGGCACCACGGAAGGCGACCCAGGCTCCGCCCTCGGCCGGCGCCGCGGACGCGGAGTCGGCGTAGTCGCCCGGGAACCGCTCGCGGACCGCCCGGACCGCCTCGGCGAACTCGCCGGGGCTCTCCCGAGGGGGCGCTGCGGCCGGGGCACCGACGGCGGCCGCCCGGTCGTCGTCCGCCGTCGCCCAGGACCCGCTCGCGGCGCCGCCGGCACGTCCGGCCACCGCCTGCACCGGAGCCGTGACGAGGAGGCACGTCATCGTCAGAACAGCCGCCGTGATGGCGGCACTGCGTCCACCCACCGTCCGCTCCCGTCTCGAAGGCAGGGTCGCCGAGACACCGGGCAGGTCCCGGCACCCGGAGGCCGTGCGGTGGGTACATGTCGCGACGCAGGCGGTCCTTGCGGCCCGGATGACCGGCGTGCCGCGAGAGGCGCCGGGAACGCCGACGGCCCGGGATCCGCGGATCCCGGGCCTTCGTGCCGGTGGAGCTGAGGGGATTCGAACCCCTGACCTTCTCATTGCGAACGAGACGCGCTACCAACTGCGCCACAGCCCCTTGAGCGGTGATCAGCCTAGCACCCACGACGGGGTGCTCACGACACCGACCGGCGCGCCTACTCCCCGGCGGCCCGGCGGCGGGCGAGGACGGCATTGAGGTCGATCGAGCCGCTGGGCTCGGCGGTCGCCGGCTCGGTGGTCCCGGTGGCGGCCGCCGCGGCCTCCGCCGGCGGCGCCTCGGCGGCGGGCGCCGCGGTCCCGGCCGGCGCCTCGGGCACCGCGACGTCCTCGGTCGCGGGGCGTGCGGCCGCCGCGGCGTGCGTCGAGCCCTCGACGTCCCCGAGGGGCGCGGGCTCGCGGCGCGGCGCGGGCGCCTTCATCGCGTAGGTCGGCCGCGGCACGGCGACAGGCGACCAGGTGTCGCCCTCGCGGCCCCCGTCGCGGACGGGCTGCGCGGGCGTGCCGTCGGCGTCCACCCGCACGCGGGTGATCGCCTGCGTGTCGGTCGAGGACGGGCGCACGGCGCGTCCCGGCTCGGCGCGGCGGGCGGCGCGGGCCTCCCGGGCGCGCAGCGGGGCGGTCGCCTCGGCGATCCGGCGCTCCCACTCGGCCTCGGCGGCCCGGCCCTGCACGACGGCGTGCCGGCCGAGGCCGAGCACCGTGGCGAGCAGGACGGTCGGCACGACGCCCGCGAGGACGCCGAGCGCGGTCACGCCGGCGACGACCCAGCCGGCGACGGCCGCGACGAGCAGCACGCCGGCGAGCAGGCCGCGGCGGCGGGCGGCGGCCCCGCGGCGGGCGGTCGCGGCGGCGTGGGCGGCGTGCAGCTGCGCGGCGCGGCGGGCGGCGTCGGCGCCGATCCTGTCCTGGGTCCCGTGCGGTCGGTCCACGTGGGTCCCTCCCCTGTCCGTCTCGACGACCCGTGCTCCCCGTCCCGGGGTGAGGAGCCCGACCCGCTTGTCCACCGGGCCGCAGTCCGGCCGGACGCTCCGGGCCACGTCTGCGCGCCTGCGCCGGGACGACCCCTCCGGGCCGGTCACGGCGAGCACCCGCAGCGCGTCGGAGAACCGGTCGTCGGTCCGCGACTCGAGCAACTGCTGCCGGTGCCGCAGCTTGTGCGGCACCAGGTACGCGATCCACAGGCCGACCACCACGAGGGTGGCGGGACCGGCGAATTCGTACACTCCACGACGGTAGGTGCGGGGCGGCCGGTGCGACCGGACCCCTCACGGCGTGTCGAGCGGCACGCCGGGGGAAAATCACACGGATGTCATTCGCCCGCCGGCGGGGCCAGCCTCCCACACCCGGGAGCCGGGCGTCAGAACCGCCGGGCGCGGACCCTGTGCCAGCGCGCGAGCAGGCCGCCGGGGACGTCCTCCGTCGTCAGCGCGAACGTCCGGTGGTCGCACCACACGCCCTGGATGTGCAGGTAGCGCTCGCGCAGGCCCTCGTCCCGGAAGCCGAGCTTCTCCACGACGCGCAGCGACGGGCCGTTCTCGGGCCGGATGTTCACCTCGACGCGGTGCAGCCCGAGCGCGCGGAAGCAGTGGTCCGTGGCCAGCGCGACCGCCGTGGGCGTGATGCCCCGTCCCGCGACGTGCTGCCCGACCCAGTAGCCGATGGACGCCGAGTACAGCGAGCCGTAGGTGATGCCGGAGACGGTCAGCTGGCCGACGAGCTCCCCGGCGTGCTCCACCGCGAACGGCAGCGACGTGCCGCCCCGCGCCTGCCGCTCCAGGGTCCGGACGAACTGCGCGAACGTCGGCCGCCGACCGGTGACCGGCTCCGGCGACGTCGCGTCCCACGGCTCCAGCCACGCGGCGTTCGTCGCGCGCAGCCGCATCCAGGCCGCCTCGTCCGCACGCCGCAGCGGGCGCAGCCGGACGTCGCCGTCGGTCAGCACCACGGGCCAGCCGCGCTGCATCAGCCCTCCAGCACCAGGCAGTGCACGACCTGCCCGGCGACGACGGCACCGTCCTGCTCCCCCACCACGGCGAGCGCGTTCGCGTGCGCGAGCCCCGTCACCGACGACACCGCGGGGTCGCCGACGGGCGTCACGCGGTAGCCCTCGCTCGGCGAGCCGACGACGGCCGCGGGCACGAACTGCCGCACGCCGGCGGGCGACGGCCACCCGACGTCCGCGCGCGCGGCGACCGACGGCCGGAACAGGTCGGTGTGCCCCGCCATGGCCCGCAGCGCCGGCCGGACGAACACCTCGAACGCCACCTGCGACGCCACCGGGTGTCCCGGGAGCGCGAACAGCGGGACCGCGCCCGCCCCGCCGCCGACCGTCCCGAAGCCGTGCCGGAAGCCCGGGGCCATCGCGACCTGGTCGAACCGCACGGTGCCCAGCGGGGCCAGCACGTCGGCCAGGGTGTCGTGCTGCGACTCCGACAGCCCGCCGGTGGTCACGACGACGTCGGCGCGCACCAGCTGGTCCTCCAGCGCCTCGCGCAGCACCGCGCGGTCGTCGGTGACGACGCCGACCCGGACGGGGGTGGCGCCCGTGTCGCGGACGGCCGCCTCCAGGGCGTGGCCCGCGGACTCGTAGACGCTGCCGTCGCGGCGCGGGGTGCCGGGCTCGGCCAGCTCGGAGCCGATCGAGACGATGACGACGCGCGGGGCGGGGTGCACGCGCAGCCGCCCGCGACCGGTGGCCGCCGCGACCGCCAGCTGCCGGGCGCCGAGGCGGGTGCCCGCCGCCAGCACGACCGCGCCGCGGGCCGTGTCCGAGCCGGCCGCCCGCACGTGCTCGCCGGGCTCCGGGAGCCGGTGCAGCGTCACGCGCACGGCGCCGCGGTCCGTGTCCTCGGCCGGCACCACCGCGTCCGCGCCCGCCGGCACGGGGCCGCCCGACGCGATCCGCACGGCCTGGCCCGGGGCGAGCCGCAGCGCGGCCGGGTCGCCCGCGAGCACGTCGTGCGCCACGGGCAGGACGGTCGGCGCGCCGGGCGCCCCGCCGCGCAGGTCCCCCGTGGCCACGGCGTACCCGTCGCGCCCCGCGACCGGCACCGCCGGGACGTCCGCCGGGGCGACGACGTCCTCGGCGAGGATGCAGCCCGCCGCGTCGGACAGCACGACGTCGAGCGGGGCGACCGGCCCGACCGCGGCCAGCACCGCCGCGAGCTGGTCCTGCACGGATCTCATGCCCGCATTCTGCCCGCGAGTCCCCGCCGACCGCGCACGCACCGCGCCGGTCGGCCGCTGTGACTCACCCGCCGGGCACCCGCCCGCCGCGCGCGAACCCCCTTTGGTCCTACCAGCACTGACAGGCGTTTGCGAGACTGGAGTCATGAGCGCCGCTGCCCAGCCGTACCCGCACGCGTCCGACGGCAGCACGATCACCGAGGTGAAGGACGAGTTCCGGGGGCTGCTGCGGGCCGCCCGCCAGGCCCGGTCGCCCCGCCGGCGCGCCGAAGCCGCCGCCGCGCTCGTCGACGTCGTCGAGACCATCCCCGCCCTCGCGGACGCGGGCTGCGTCGCCGTCTACTCCGCCCGGCCGACCGAGCCGGACACCGGCCCGCTGCTCGACGCGCTCGCCGCCCGGGGGGTCGAGGTGCTGCTCCCGGTGCTCGGCGCCGGGCTGCAGCGCGAGTGGGCGACGTACGCCGGCCGGCACGACCTCCTGCAGCGCGCCCCCGGGCGGCCGCCCGAGCCGTCCACGCCGTCGCTCGGGGCGGAGGCGCTCGCGAAGGCCGACGTCATCGTGGCGCCCGCGCTCGCCGTCGACACCTCCGGCACGCGGCTCGGCCAGGGCGGCGGCTGGTACGACCGGGCCCTCGCGCACGCCCGCCCCGGGACGCCCGTGGTCGCGCTGGTGTTCGCCGAGGAGCTGTACGACGCCGCCGTCCGCCCGCTGCCGCGCGAGCCGCACGACCGCACGGTCGACATGGTCGCGACCCCCGAGCGCTGGCAGTCCCTGGGCGGCTGAACGGGGGAATACCGCCGAGCCGCGTATCATTGGCACTCGGACAGAGAGAGTGCCAGGGACGCCGGGCCGAGCAGCCCGGGTGACCGGCGCCTCCGCCACCAGGTCACGTCATCCGCGGGAGACAGCAGTGCCCACCTACGCCTACGCCTGCACCGAGTGCGGCCACGCCTTCGACATCCACCAGTCGTTCAGCGACGCGGCGCTCACCGAGTGCCCGAGCTGCGGCGGCCGGCTGCGCAAGGTGTTCTCCTCCGTCGGCGTCGTGTTCAAGGGCTCCGGGTTCTACCGCACGGACTCGCGGTCCTCCTCGACGTCCACGACGAGCTCGACCCCGTCGACGTCCGCGTCGTCCTCCTCGACCCCGGCGTCGAAGCCCGCCGCCGCGTCGACCGCGACCACGTCGTCGTCCTCGAGCGGCTCGACGAGCAGCGCCGCGAAGCCCGCCGCGGGCTGATCCCGCCGGGTGCCGCGGGATCACGCGGCACCGAGTCCTCCACAGGCGCCCGGACCGTGCGTGGTCCCCAGGCGCGCGTCCGGTGACCGCCGCGGCCCCGGGCTTCCGCCCTAGCGTCGCGGCATGCGCCTGACCGACCGCCTTCCCGCCCCGACCCGCCGCCGCCTGCGGGTGCTCGCCTGGCGCGCCCGCCGGCCGCTCGCGGCGCTGTGCGCCGGGCTCGCGGTCCTGCTCGCCGTCGAGCGCCTGCGACCGCCCGACCCGCCCGCGGTGGAGGTCACCGTCGCCGCGCGCGACCTGCCGGCGGGGACCGTCCTCGCCGACGACGACGTCGCCGTGGTGCCGGTGCCGGTGGCGCTGGTCCCCGCGGGCGTCCCGACGGACGCGGCGGGCGTGCTCGGCCACCGGACGGCCGTCGGCGTGCCCGCCGGGCTGCCGCTCGCGTCCGAGCTGCTGGCCGAGGAGGCCGCGGCGCCGCCCGAGGGCTCCGTCGTGGTGCCGGTCCGGTTCGCGGACGCCGGGGTCGCCGCGCTGCTGCGGCCCGGGATGCGGGTGGACGTGGTCGCCGCTGCCCTGCTGGACGGGGCCGAGGCGGAACGGCTGGCGCGGGACGCCCTCGTGCTGGCCGGGGCGGACGCGGTGCCGGAGGCCGGGGCGGGGTCGTCGGGCGGGCTGCTCGGCGCGTCGGGCGGCGCCGCCGGGGCCGGCGGCGGCGCGGCGCAGGACGTCCCCGTGCTGCTCGCGGTGAGCCCCGCGGAGTCCGTCACGCTAGGTGCCGCGGCCGCCGCCCGGGTGCTGGGAGCGGTCATCGTGGGATGATGCGGACGTTCTCGCCGCGGCACACCGGAGGTCTCCAGGGCATGAGCGACGCACTGCGCCAGGGTCTGCGCACGACGACCGAGGGGGCGCGGGGCCTCGCCCGGGTGTTCCAGGGGTTCAAGGACTTCATCTCGCGCGGCAACGCGATCGAGCTCGCCGTCGGTGTGGTCATCGGCGCCGCGTTCGGCGGGGTCATCACGGCGATCCAGGACGGCCTGATCGCGCCGCTGATCGCCATGATCTTCGGCCAGCCCGACATCTCGGACATCTGGGTGATCGGGGCCAAGGGCGAGGCCAAGATCAACATGGGCCTCATGCTCAACGCGCTGCTGCAGTTCCTCATCACGGCGGCGGCGATCTACTTCCTCATCGTGCTGCCGCTGAACGCCCTGGCCGAGCGTCGCAAGCGCGGCATCGAGGCCGAGCCCGAGCGCCCCTCCGAGGACATCCTGCTGCTCCAGGAGATCCGCGACCTGCTCGCCGCCCAGTCCACCCCGGCGCTGCGCAGCGACACCGGGCAGGTCCCGCCCGCCGGGCCGACGGGTCCCACCGGCCCCGCCGCACCGGGCGCGCCGGGGCGGCCGCCGGTCGCCTGACGCCCGCCGCGGCGGGTGCCCGCCGCGGTGCGACACTGGGCGGGTGATCACCTCCCCCGCCGAGCCGCAGCCCGACCGCCCGCACCGGGTGGTCGACGACGCCCCGCTGATCCCGGACCGCAGCGCCGACGACTCCGACACGGGCTGGGGCGACGACCGCGGCGACTCGAACGACGACCGCCTCCTCCGGGACGTCCCCCCGCACTGGTGACCGTGCGCGCTCGGCGCCACTGACGACCGCCGCCATCGACCTCACCCGCCCGCGGACCCCGGCCCGCCCGCGGCGCCCCCGCCGTGCACGCCGAGTTCGGTCGCCCGCGCCGAGTTCGATCGGTACAGCGCCGCCGAGATCGGTCGGTCGCGCCGAGATCGCTCCTCCTCCAGCCCTGTCTCGGCCGAACCGCCCGATCTCGGCGCACGAGGGCTGCCGAGATCGGTCGGTCGCGCCGAGATCGGTCCGTGCGAGGACCGATCTCGGTCACAGGTGCCGATCTCGGCGGGCTCACGTCCGGCGCTGCGGGGCGGGGGTCAGCGGGGGTCGGTGGCGCGGTGGACCGCGGCGGCGACCACCGAGTCGACCCGGGCACCCCGGCGGGTGATGCCGAGCTGCAGGCGCAGCGCGGCGGCCAGCTCGTCGGGGGTCCGCTCGCTGCCGTCGGAGACCAGCCACGCCACGAGGTCGTCGAGCTGGTCGTCGGAGTAGGCGCTGATCGGCAGGCCCGGGCGGACGTCGGGGCGCGGGCCGCCGGGCACGGCGAGCGTCGGCTGCACCGCGCGCAGCGCGCCGGTCATCGGGGCCGCCGCCTCCATCACGCCGGGGATGTCCGCGGCGATCGCCGGGATGGGGGACGCGGGCGCGGCGTCGGCGGGCGGCTCGGGGGCTGCCCAGGCGCCGGGCGCGCGGACCTCCTCGGGCGTGCCGGTGCCGGGCGCGCGGACCTCCTCCGGGGCCGCGGTGGCCTGCGCGGCGGGGGCGCGGACCTCCTCCGGGCGGGCGCCGCCGCCGGCGTCGGGCAGGCCCCCGGCGGGCAGCACCGCGAACCCGGTCAGGGTCGGAGCCGGGCCTGTACCGTCGTCGTCGAGCGGCGCGGGCACCAGCAGCAGGCCGCGCTCCCGCTCGGCCCGGGCCTCGGCGACGCGACGGTCGGCGACGGCGTGCAGGGCGCGGCGGATGCGGTCGACCTCGGACTCCGGGTCGAGGAACGCGGCGGCGGACCACACGCGCAGCACGCTCCACCCGAGGCGCTCCAGGCGCTCGGCGACCTGGCGGTCCCGGACGCGGACGCTCGGCTCCTCCAGGTACGCGTCGTCGTCGGTCAGCACGGCGACGAGGAGCTCGCCGGGCAGGTCGGGGTGGCCGACGGCGAGCGGCAGGTGCAGGCCGCCGGGCAGCCCGTGGTCCAGCTCGACGACGAGGCCGTGCCGCCACAGCCGCTCGGCCAGGTCGACGACGAGGCGGTCGGTCTCGCGCGCGGTCGCGCTGGGCGCCCCGGGCGCCTCCGGCGCGTCGGGGGCGTCGGCCGTCCCGGCCGCGTCCGGGGTCCCCGCCGCGGCGGGCGCGGCTGCGCCGTCCTCCGCACCGCCGTCCTCCGCCACGCCGGACTCCGCCACGCCGGACTCCGCCACCTCCGGCTCCGCCACCACCGGCTCCGCCGCGACCGCGAGGTCCGTCTCCCCCGCGGCCCGCCGCTCCGCGAACCGCAGCAGGTCGGCGAGCAGCCGCGGCCCGGGCCCGCGCAGCCGGTCCGGGTCGATGTCGGCCGACGCGAAGCAGGACACGACGTCCAGCCGGTGCCGGGTCACGCCGAGGGCGGCGAGCAGCAGCGCGTCCCCGCCGGGACCGCTGATCGGCCCGAACCGGTGCAGCACCCGCCCGTGCGGGGTGCGGCCGAAGCCGAGCGACAGCACGAGGGCGTCCCGGCGCAGCCCGGCGACGTTGGTGAGGTCGGTGACGACGAACGGCTCGGGCCGCGACCCGTCGAGGCACGCGGCGAGGGACGGCGAGTCCCGCACCTGCGCGAGCACGGCCTCGCGGACCTGCGCGGTGTGCAGCGGCGAGGCCGTGACGACCGCGAGGGACTCCTCGGGCCGGGTCAGGGCGTGCTCGATGACGAGCTCGACGACCCGGTCGACGTCGGCCCGGGTGCTCTGCACGGCCCCGGAGCCGTCCGGCATGCCGGTGCCGTCGACCAGGTGGTGGCCGACGGTCGCGGCGCTGGTGGGCAGCGGCGTCGGGGACAGCACGTCGCTGTAGCCGTGCGCGGCGAGGAACGCGGTGAGATACGGGTCGCGGCGCGAGGCGTCGGCGCGCAGCGGGACGGTCGGCAGCACCTCGGCGAGCTCCCGCACGGCGGTGCCGGACGCGCAGCGCCGGTCCCCGACGACGACGACCTGGCGGCCGCGTGCCAGCGCCGGGAGCGCCACCTCGACGGGCAGGTGCGCGGCGGCGTCGAGCACGACCAGGTCGACGGTGCGCGTCGCGGGCAGCACCTGCGGCACCAGCATCGGCGCGGCGGCGAGCACCGGCCGCAGCCGGCGGGCGACGTCCGGGTACCGCTCGAACGTCTCGCGGACGCCGGTCAGCCGGTCCTCCAGCAGCTCGCCGAACAGGGCCTCGGTCTGCTCGGTGTGCGCGGCCATCGCGTTCCGGACGTGCGCGGCAGCCCGGGCGCGCACCGGTCCGGCGAGGGCGGCGGTGTGCGCGACGTCGAGCTCGCGGTACTCGGCGGCGATCCGGCCGAGCGTGCGGCCGTCGTACCCGGCCAGCGCGGGGTCGGCGGCGAGGATCTGCTCGAAGACGGTGCTCCACCAGGCGAGGTCGAGCTCGGCGGCGACGAGGTCGGCCGGCACGCGGCGGTCCGCCAGGTCGTCCAGCAGGTCCCCGAGGCCGTCGGCCTGCAGCGACCGCAGCAGCCGGGTGCGCCCGGGCAGCTCGGCCAGGGCGTCGGCGGCCCCGGCGAGGCGGCGCACGCGGTCCAGCACCTCCCCGATCGGCCGGGTCGTGAGGTCCCCGCCCTCGGGCGTCCCGGCGAGCACCGGCGCCAGCGCGTCGACGTCGGCCCGGACCGCGCGGTGCTCGGCCTCGATGTCGGCCAGGCCCTCGGGCAGCCGCGGCCACCCGCCGGCGGGGCAGTGCGCCTGCCAGATCTCGCGCTGGCGCTGCACGTCGAGCAGCGCGGCGTGCAGGTCGGCCACGGGCCGGCCCGGGCGCAGCAGGTCCTTGGCCTGCTTGCGCAGCCGGCGGCGCAGCCAGTAGCCCATCGGGGTGCCGTGCTCGGTGCGCCAGGCCTTCGTGCCGGTGGCGGCGACCAGGTCGGCGGGGCTGCGCTCGAACACGAGCGGCTGGAACACGTCGAGCGCGCCGCGGACGCCCGCGAGCACCTCGAGCTGCTCGGCCCAGGCGGCGAGCGTCGTCGCAGGCGTGAACCCGGTGACCTCGGCCACCTCCGCGATCCGTCGCTCCAGGGCGGCGAGGCCCGCGTCGCCCGCGAGGCGCTCGACCCGGCGCAGCGCGTCGGCGGCCTCGGCGTCGGACAGCAGGCCGGCGCCGTACCAGGGGGTGTCGACCGGGCGCAGCGTGAACGCCCCGGCGCGCGCGGCCTCGGTGAGGTCGGCGGCGACGGCGCGGCGGCGGTCGGCGTCCAGGGCGCGCGCCACCTCGGCGCCCAGGCGGACGGTGGTGCGCGGAGCGGGCCGCGCCGCGGTGAGCCGGGCCAGCGCCTGGAACGCGTCGTACGCGGAGGCGCCCCACGGCTGGCGCACGAGGTGCAGGCCGTCGACGTACCCGCGCAGCTTCTCGCGGCGCTCGACGAGGGCGCGGCGCAGCTCGGCGGCGGCGGCCGGGTCGCCCGGGTCGACGTCGAGGGTCATCGCGCCCATGAGGCGACGCGCGGACGCGATCCGCCACGCGGCGTCGGGCGCGACGTCGAGCAGCACCTCGCCGACCCCGAGCCGCTCCAGGCGCCCGCGCAGGGCGACGGCGGCCCGCCGGTGCCCGGGCACGTACAGGACGGTGCGGCCGTCGGCTGCGGCGTCCGCGACGAGCGCGGCGAGCGTGCCGGTCACGTCGCTGTCGGCCGGGGCGTCGACGAACACGTGGGCGCCGCCGGCCACCACGTCGAGGACGTGCTGCTGAGCGGGGTCGAGGTCGCCGACGCCGCGCTCGGTGGCGGGGTCGCGGTCGCCCCGCTGCGGCTCCGGCAGGGTCACCGCGAGCGCGTCGGCGGCCTCGGCCACCCCGGCGAGCGCCGCGACCACCTCGTGCCGCTCCAGGGCCGGGGCGAGCCGGTCGAGGTCGTCGACGAGCACCTGCCCGGGGTGCACGAACGTCCCGACGACGATGCGGTCCACGAGCCGGAAGTCGTCCAGCACGGCCGTGCCGAGCGACGTCAGCCGGGCGATGGCGTCGCGCGGGTCGAAGCCCGAGCCGGTGAACGCGCTGCGCGCCACGGCGCCGGGGTCGAGCAGCGCGCCGCGCGTGCGCAGGGCGCGGGCGAGCACCGGGTTCACCTCGAGCGAGGGCTCCAGCGTGATCTCGTAGTCGCTCTCGGCGGTGCCGCGGGCGGCGAGCGAGACCGGCCGGAGCAGCACGGGCGCGCGCACGGTGCGGGCGGTCGGCGCGGGCGCCTCGCCGTCGGCGTCCGCACCGCCGCGGCCGGCCGCGGACTCCCGGGTCGCGGTCGCGATGGCGGCGACGTCGTCGGTGGCGACGTCGGGGGTGCTGTGCTCGGTCCAGGTCGCGACCCCGATGGCGAGGTACGTCGGCGCGATCCCGTACTGCTGGGCGTAGGTGCCCGCGCGGGCGGCGACGGCCCGGGCCCGCCGGCGGGCGGTGCCGAGCGCGGCGCCCTCGCGCACGAGGTTCGACAGCCGGGTCTCGCGGCCGGCGAAGAGCTGGGCGATGCCGGACGGGTGCGCGGCGGACAGGTCGAGCGCGGCGTCGCCGAGCAGCTCGACGTCCGCGAGCGTGGACCCGCCCGCGGCCTCGACGAGCGCGGCGCGCCAGGTGCTCGTCGCGCCGGCGACCAGCTCGGCGGCCGAGGGCGGCTCGACCAGGACGGGCCCGGGCGTCGCGGCGTCGGTGGGCTCGGAGGAATCGGTCATCGGGGTCTCGCTGTCCACCGTGGGGGCGCGCTCCGGCCGGGGCGCGGCGCCCTCGGTCCCGGTCGCGGGGGTGTCCGCGCGCGGCGCGGGGACGACCGCCTCGCCGGAGGCGGCCGGCTGTCCGAGGGCAGGGCGGCGCGCGGGAACCTTCACCCGCAGCACGCTAACGGCCGGGCGCCCCGGCGGGCGCGTGACGCGCCGCCGTGCCGGGTGATGACGCGGAACTCGCCCGCTCGGGGAGCGGCCGGCGGCGTCGGGGGGAAGGGTCCGGCCGGGGCGGCGTCGTCGCACGCGGGGCCGGGACGTAGTCGACGGTGCGCACCGCGCAGGGGGCAGGCGATGCGCACCGTCGGAAGAGAACTATGGCCCCGGGATGGTGCAGTGGTCAACAACCTGGCGTCCCCTCGGGTGAACGCTCACACAGCCCGTTCCCAGGCTGGATGCGTCACCGCAGGTCGCGTCACCCCGGAGTGGCGCAGATCACGATCGATCGGTCGGGATGCCGCGGTGCGGGCCGTGCGGCCGGGGGGTTTCCGGTGCCCGGCGGGGGGCGGTGCCGGGCACCGGAAGCGTGGACGCCGGTGGAGCCTGTCAGCCGCTGCAGGCCCCACCGACCCGTCATGTCTAGGCCCTCGGAACCGCCCCTCAGCACCCCTCAGCGCCCGGCCGGTGACGGCCTGAGTGCCGTCGGCGCCCGCACGTGGGGGTTTCGCGTCGGATTGAGGGTCGTCCCGCCGTCGGGCCTAGGTGCCGGACTGGGTAGCAGCCTTCCGCCCGGGAGCCCGCGGTGCGAGGCTGTGGCCGAGGAGCGCGAGGGGGGGTCGCCATGGCGGAGGACTACCCGGTGACGGTCGCGGCCGGCACGCTGCGCGACGACGCCGGGGCGGCCGACGACGCGGACGTCTGGGCCCGCCCGCACCGCTGGACCCCCGGCGGCGTCCACGTCTCCGCCGGCTTCACCGGCGCGCACCTGCTGCACCTCGCGGTCGCCGGCTGCGTGCTCAACGACCTGTTCCGCGAGGCGGAGGCGCTCGGCGTCCCGCTCGCCGGCGCGGAGGTGACCGCGCGAGGCGGGTTCGACCCGGGGACGTGGGCCTCCACCGGGATCGCCTACGCCGTCCGGCTCGACGGCCCGGCCCCGGAGGACGCCGCGCGGCTGCTGGCGCGGGTCGACGAGGCCGCGGAGATCCCCCGGGCCGTGCGGCAGGGCGCCGCCGTCCGCCGGGTCAGCGCTCCTGCCAGGCCGCCAGGTCCCCGCGGCTGACGTACCCGAGCTTGCGCAGCGCGCGGCTCATGTGGTTCTCGACGGTGCGCACGCTCAGGTAGAGCCGGTCCGCGATCTGCCGGTTGCTCAGGCCCTCCCGGGCGAGGGTGGCGACCTCGCGCTCGCGCGCCGACAACGGCTCCGGCCGCGCGACGCCCGCCGGACCGCCCGGGTGCGCGGGCCGCCCGTCCAGCCCGTCGCCGACGATGCCGACCAGCCGCTCCCCCGCGCGCACCAGGCTCGGCATGACGCTCGCGCGGGTCGCCGGCAGCACCGCGGCGGCCGCCTCGGCGTCGTCGTCCGCGACAGCGAGCAGCAGCCGGACGTACGGCTCGAGGAGCGGCAGCCGCACGCGCGACAGCGCCTCCCGCACGACGCTCGCCCGCGCCGGGGTCATGCTCGCCGGGCCACCGGCCCACGTGACCAGCGCGGGCTGCAGCAGGCCCCCGTCGGCGTACCGCTGGCCCGCCTGCCACGCGGTCTGCCCGGACGTCGCCGCGTCCCCCGACGCCGACGCCAGCGCGACGTGCGCGAGCACCCGCATCGAGCGGATGAGCGGGTAGTAGGAGCTCGGGGTCTTGTCGAGCTCGCGGACCAGCACCTGCGCGAGGGTGACGTTGCCGAGGTGCGACTGCAGCACCGCGCCGACCATCAGGCCGCGGCGGTAGAACGTCGTCTCGATCGGCCCGGCCGCGCCCATCCGCAGCGAGGTGCTGATCACCCGCCAGGCCGCGGCGTCCTGGCCGGCGAAGTACAGGGCCTCGGCGAGCACGCACGCGTGCACGCGGATGCCCAGGCCGTCGACCTCGTCGTACGCCTTGTCCAGCATCCGGCGCTGCCACTGCTCCGCCTCGACCAGGCGGTCGCAGCCGATCAGGGCCAGGCCTCGGACGGCGGCCAGGTAGTGCCGGACCTCGGGCTCGGCCTCGGAGACGTCGCCCGCGTCGCACACGCGCAGCGCCTCGCCCGGCCACCCGCCCTCCAGCAGGGCCGCCGCCCGGATGACGACCGGCCAGCCCCGGAAGAACCGCACGGGGACGTCGGACTGCGGCTCGTCGGCCACCTCCCGCGCCGGGCGGCCCGCGGCGAGCTCGGCGACCAGGCGTCGCTTCAGGTCGCGCAGCAGGACGAACGGCGTGACGTCCGTGTCCGAGCTGCTCAGGACGGCGTCCATGTCCGTCACGGGCTCCCCCGCCCAGGCCGACCAGCGGGCGCGGTAGTACGTGTAGGTGAGCCGGTCGTGCTCGCCGTCCCGGTCCGACAGCCGGGTCCCCGCGAACACCGCGGCGAGCTGCTCCGTGGCCGGCCGGCGCATCAGCAGCGCGAGGTAGGCGTTGGCCGTCGAGACGGTCGGGGCGTTCAGCCAGGCCGTCCGCCGGGCGCTCTCCTCCACCGTCGCCCGCTCGTGCACCAGGCCCGCGAGCTCCGCGGTCCACCGCCAGTACTCGTGGCCCTCGGTCGCCTGGTCCGCGAGCAGCACCGCGCTGAGCTCGTCCTGCGGCGGCGCGGCCGGGGCGATCGCGGCCCCCGCGTCCGCGACCCGCTCCGCGAGCTGGCGGCGGCGGAACGGCCCCACCCGCTCGCGCAGCGCCCGGGCGAGCGCCGGCGGGGCGACGCCGAGCATCTCCCCGGCCCCGCCGACCTCGTGGCTGACCACCCGCCCGAGGTCCGTGAGGTCCGAGAGCAGGGCCGGGTCGACGAGCCGCACCGCGAGCTCGGTCGGCACCGGGCCGATGTTCGCGAGCAGCTCCAGCGCCGCGACGAGGTCCGGGGGCACGTCCGACAGGAAGGTGAACGCCACCGCGTCCACCGGCACCTCGCCGAGCGTGCCGTTCTCGACCCACAGCCCCTCGACGCGGTGCAGCGCGCCCGCGGCCCGCGCGGCGTCCACCAGCGCGACCACGGCGCGCGGGTTCCCGCCGGTCTGCGCCATGACGGACGCGGTCAGGCCGGCGTCGGCCGGCGCCCCGAGCACCGACGCCAGCAGGCTGGACACCGCCCGGAAGCCGAACGGCGGCACCCGCACCTCCGCGGGTGAGCGGGCCTGCAGCACCTCCCGCATCCCCTCGGTCGGCGCGTGCAGCGGGTCGACCGTCGTGCTCGCGACGAGCACGCAGCCGGTGCGGCCCAGCACGCGGCGGACCACGGACAGGCTGCGCCCGTCCATCCGGTCGACGTCGTCCACGAGCAGGACGCTGCGCCGGGGCCGCAGCTCGTCGGTCAGCCAGTCGGTGAGCGCGGTCTCGTCCGCCACCCGCGCCGGCGCCGAGGCGTGGTCCAGCAGCGCCGAGAGCTCCCCGCGGCCCGCGGCGCGCAGCAGCGTGCCGTTGACGCCCCGGCGGGAGGCGTCGGCGAGCAGCAGCTCGAGCACCGTCGTCTTGCCGGCACCGCGGTCGCCCCGCACCAGGACGTCTCGCCCGAGCGGCAGCCACCGCTGGACGGCCTGGACCGTCACCCCGAAGCCCTCGGCCTCCACCGCAACCCCCTCGCCTCGCACCCGTCGCGGCACGCACTCTCGCGCGGCCGCGGCACTCAGCGACTCCATCGCACCACCTACGCATCGGACGCGACAGAGGGCGACGCCGTGGATCGGGCGCCGAGCCCTCCTACGCAGCGCCCCCGGCGCGCGCGCACGGCCCCCGGGTGCGACGCTGGAAGAGCCCGGCGGGCGGCCGGCCGAGCGCCCCCGCCACCGCTCGGAGGGGAACGCGATGACCTACACCATCGGCTACTTCGTGGGCAGCCTGTCCAGCACCTCGATCAACCGGACGCTGGCGGAGGCGCTGATCGCGCTCGCGCCCGACGCCCTGGAGTTCCGGGAGATCCCGATCCGCGACCTGCCGCTGTACAGCCCCGACCACGACGCCGACTACCCACCGGAGGCGCGCGCGCTGAAGCAGGCGGTCGAGGCGTCGGACGGCATCCTGTTCGTCTCCCCCGAGTACAACCGGTCGATCCCCGGGGCGCTGAAGAACGCGATCGACTGGGGTTCGCGGCCGTGGGGTGCCAACTCGTTCGCCCGCAAGCCCACCGGCATCGTCGGGGCGTCCATCGGCAACATCGGCACCGCCGTCATGCAGTCCTCGATGCGCGGCGTGCTCAGCTTCCTCGACGCGCCGCAGCTCAACTCCCCCGAGGTGTACATCCGGTTCGACCCGGCGGTGTTCGGGCCGGGCGGGGCGGTGCACGACGAGGAGACGGCGAAGTTCCTCGGGCACTACATGGACGAGTACTGCGCGTTCGTGCAGCGGGTGCTGGCGGCGAACGCCCCGGGGCACATCGGCGACCCGGACGCGGCGCCGACGTCCTGAGGCGGGGGCGGGCGGGCCCGGTCAGCCGCGCGGCTGCAGCCGGGCGTCCGGGATCACCGGCGCGGGCAGCGGCGGGTGCGGGTGCCCGGCGACCCGGCCGAACCGGGGCCCGCCGCCCTCCGGGGAGGCGATCTCGGCCTGCCACTGCGTCCGGGCGGCGAGCACCTCCTCGTGGTCGCGGCCGATGAAGTTCCACCACATGACGATCCGCTCCCCGAGCGGCAGGCCGCCGATGAGCAGCACCCGCGCGCCGGCGGCGCCCGCCCGGACGGTCAGCGTCCGCGCGCCCGGCGCCCGGTAGAGCAGGTGGTGCACCGGCGCCGGCGTGCCGTCGACCTCGACCTCCCCGGCGTCGACCAGCACCCCGTGCTCGAACGCCGCGTCGACGTCGAAGGTGTGCGACTCCCCCGCGCGCAGCCGCACCTCGGCCCCCACCAGCGGCGAGAACGTGGGGACGGGCGACGTCGACCCGGCCAGCGCGCCCAGGAACACCTGGACGGTCCCGCCGGGCAGGTCCACGACGGGCGGCACGTAGTGGTCGAAGGCCGGGTCGGCGTCCCGGTCGGCCTCGGGCAGCACCGTCCAGAGCTGGACGCCGTGCAGCACCGTCGTCGCGGCGGTCGAGTCCTCGGAGTGGCTGATGCCGTGGCCCGCGGTCATGAGGTTGAGCTCGCCGGGGCGCACCAGGCAGTGCGTGCCGAGGCTGTCCCGGTGCTCGATCTCCCCGGAGAACAGCCAGGACACCGTCTGCAGGCCGGTGTGCGGGTGCGGCGGGACGCGCATGCCGCCGGTCGCGGCGACGTCGTCCGGGCCGTAGTGGTCGAGGAAGCACCACGCGCCGACGAACGACCGCGCCCGCTGCGGGAGCGTGCGGCGGACGGTCATCGCCCGGATCCCGCCGAGCGGGACGTCGCGCGGCTCGAGCAGCTGCACCCCCGCGGCGTCGGCGGGCGCGCACACCCGCTCGCTGGCGACGGCCTCGAGGTTGCTCACGCCGCCCAGGCTACGACGCGGGCCCGCGCTGCCGGCCCGCCGCCCCGCCCTGCCCCGCCGCGGGGGCGGTCGCCGACGTTGCAGCAGATGCTGCCCTCGGGCCCGTGGACCCCGCATCTGCTGCAACCTCGACGCGGTCGCGGGTCAGCGGCGGGCGCCGCGGCGGTTCGGGGGCTCCTGCGGGGCCGCGTCGACGAACGTGCGGGCGCGCACGCGGTCGTCCTCGTCGACCAGCCACAGCAGGAGGCGCGCGGACGGGACCGGGCCGGGGGGCGGGACGTCCAGGCGGACCGCGGGGCTGAGCGCGAACGGGTCGGCCTTCAGCGGCTCGGACTCCGCCTGCGGCGCGCCGAGCACCGCCACCTCCCCGACACGCGGCGGCGTGCCGGCGGCGACCCACGCGGCCCGGACCCGGCCGAGCACCGGCGCGGGCCCGTGGTGCGACACGTGCACGTCCAGGGCGAGCGGCCCGTCGGGGACGGGCACGTCCGCCCCGGCGTGCCGCGGGACCAGGTCCAGGACGAGGACGGTGTCCGCGTTGGCGTCGCGGGGGTCGAGGCCGCCGAGGTCCTTGGGGCGGCGGTCGGCGTCCCGCAGACCGGCCATCTCGTGCTCGACGTCGGTGAGCTCGGTGTACACGTACCCCGCGAACCGGTCGTGCCGGCGGAGCTCCTGGGTCTGCCAGCGCAGGTGCCACGCGCGCTCGAGCGACGTGAACCCGGCGCCGTACTCGCTGTTCAGCACGGGCACGCCGCGCCGCGGGAAGGACGCCGCGCCGTAGAACGACTTGTCGACCACGAAGTCCGGCCCGAGCTTCACCGGGAAGTCCTCGCGGGTGCCGTCGGCGAGCGCCGCGACGTTCGCCGCCCAGGCCGCGGGGTCCTCGTCGTAGTAGTGCCAGTCGACGAGGTCGGTGCGCACGTGCGACCAGCCGGAGTTCTCGACCACGGGCCGGGTGTCGTCCAGCGCGCGCATCGCGTCGTACGCGGACGCCGCCGCGGCCGCCCGGGACGCCGAGCCGGGGATGTCCCAGTCCAGCCCCCACTCCTCGTTGTACAGGCCCCACACGACGACCGACGGGTGGTTGCCGTCCCGCTCGACCATCGGCGCGAGCTGCGCCTCGAACGCCGCGGCGGCCTCCGGGGAGAACCGGCTCGGCGCCGGCGGCTCCGCCCAGACGAGCATGCCCATCCGGTCGGCGGCGTGCAGCCAGCGGGGGTCCTCGAGCTTGAGGTGCTTGCGGACCAGCGTGTACCCGAGGTCCCGGGCGAGGGCGAGGTCCGCGAGCAGCGCCTCCGTGGACGGCGCGGTGAGCCCGGACGACGGCCAGTAGCCCTGGTCGAGGACGCCGCGCAGGTACAGCCGCTCGCCGTTGAGGTGCAGGTGCTCCCCGCGGGTCTCGATGCGGCGCAGGCCCCCGGTGACCGTCACGGTGTCGTCGGCGGTGCGCACGACGAGCCGGTACAGGTGCGGGTCGGCCGGCGACCAGAGCCGCGGGGCGCGCAGGTCGAGCCGTCCGGCGGCGACCCCCGCACCGTCGGCGACGAGCTCGACGGACTCGTCCGACCCGGCCACCGCCACCCGCACCGCGGCCCCGGGCGGCGCGTCCCCGGCGACCCGCACGGTGACGTCGAAGCCGGTCAGCGAGTCGCCGCGCACGGCCACGGCCGCCGCGTACGTCCGGCCGCGGGCCTCCAGCCACACGCTCTGCCAGATGCCCGACGTCGGCGTGAAGGACACCCCGTCGTAGTCGTCGCGCGGGATCGAGCGCTGCTTGCCGTGCGGGATGGACCGCTTGTCGGCGGGCGCGTCGACCTCGACCTCCAGGACCGCGGGCACCCCGGGGGCGAGCGCGTCGGTCACGTCGACCTCGAACGGCGTCGTCCCGCCGACGTGCTCGGCGACCGGCACCCCGTCCACCCGGACCCGCGCCCGGTGGTGCACCGCGCCGAAGCAGAGGGCGACGCGGGACCCGGCCCACTCGGGCGGGGCGACGAGCGTGCGCCGGTACGTGGCGTGCTCCAGCCAGGTGCGGGCGACGCCGGACGCGGCGGTCTCCCACGCGAAGGGCACCACGACGGGCACGGTGCCCTCGGGCAGGTCGAGCTCCCAGGTGCCGTCGAGCGGGACCCAGCGGTCCGAGCGGTCGCGGTCGGGGCGCGGGAAGCCGTCGTGCGGCAGGGCTGAGGTCATGATGCGAGGCCTTTCGGGAGGAGCGGGGTCAGCCCTTGACGCTTCCGGCGAGGATGCCGTTGATGAAGTGCTTCTGGAGGGCGATGAAGACGATCAGGAGCGGGACGAGCGCGATCGAGGCGGCGGCCAGCAGCTCACCGGTGACGGTCGCGTAGTCGGCGCCGATCCGGTTGCCGGTGATGTTCTGCGCCAGCGTGGACAGCACGACCTGGAGCGTCGCCATCCGCGAGGACGACGCCGCGACGACCGGCCAGACGAAGTCGTTGTAGATGTTCATGACGGTCAGCACCGCCAGGCCCGCGAGCGCCGGCCGGATGACCGGGAGCACGATCCGCCAGAAGATGCCGAACTCCGTGCACCCGTCGACGCGGGCGGCGTCCAGGAGCTCGTCCGGCACGGCCGCGATCACCTGGCGCATCCAGAAGATCGCGAACGCGTCGACCGCGCCGGGCAGGATCAGCGCCTGGTACGTGTTGACCCAGCCCAGCTCCTTCATCTCCAGCAGCAGCGGGATGATCAGCACGATCGTCGGCAGCATCAGCGTGATGAGGACGGTGCCGAAGAGCAGGTCGCGGCCGGGGAACGTGTACTTGGCGAACGCGTAGGCGGCGAGCGGGGCGCAGAACAGGGTCAGCGAGCCCTTGGCCACCAGCACCACGGCGGTGTTGAGGAAGCCCTGCCCGATCGGCACGTCGGCGAACATCCGGCGGAAGTTCTCCACCGTGAACGTGGACGGGTCGAACCCGAGCGGGTCGCTGACGATCTGCGTCGCCGGCTTGAACGCCGAGACCAGCGCCCAGACGACGGGCGCGAGGAAGGCGGCGGCGAGCAGCAGCAGGAACACCTGGGTCCCGAGCGGTCCGGCGGCCCAGCGGCGGCGCGGGCCGCGCGGTGCGCCGGCGGGAGTGCGCGGCGGGGCGGCCGTGGGCCGGGTCGCGTGGGCGATCACCATGTCAGTCCTCCGTCCGCAGCAGCCGCACGAACAGCAGCGACAGCGCCATGACGACGATCACGAGCAGGAACGAGTTCGCGGCACCGGTGCCGAGGTCCGCGCGGTTGATGTGGTCGTACAGGTGCAGCCCGGCGGTCGTCGTCGAGCCGTACGGCCCTCCGTCGGTGACGACGAACGGCTCCGCGAACATCTGGAACACCGCGAGCGTCTGCAGCACCACCGAGAACATGAGCGTGCGGCGGACCAGCGGGACCGTGATGCTCCAGAACCGCCGCGCGGGCCCGGCGCCGTCGATCGACGCGGCCTCGTACACGGAGCCGTCGACGGACTGGAGCCCGGACAGCAGGATGACGACGATGAACCCGGTGGTCTTCCACAGGAACAGCAGGGCGAGGGTCGGCTTGGCCCACTGGGTGGTGGTCAGCCACCCGACGTCCGGCAGCCCGACCAGGTTCAGCAGCCCGTTCACCGCGCCGTAGTCCCGGTCGAACACGACGACCCAGATCTGCGCGACGGCGACCAGCGGCGTCACGAACGGCACCAGGAACGCGATCCGGTAGAACCCGCGCATCCGCGTCTTCGCGTTGTCCAGCAGCACCGCGACGACCAGCGCCAGCACCATCTGCACCGGGACGATCAGCAGCCACAGCACCCCGGAGTTCGCGAGCGAGGACCAGAACGCCTCGTTGCCGAGCAGGTAGGCGTAGTTGTCGAGCCCCACCCACTGCGCCGCGCCGGACCCCCGCCAGCTCGTGAAGGACAGCCGCAGCGTGAAGACCATCGGGTACACGCTGAACGCGACGAAGATCGCGACGAACGGGGCGACGAAGACGTACGGGGCCACGGCCCGGGGCAGGTGCGGGCGGCGCCTGCCCCGGGTCGCGACGGGTGCCGTGGCGGCAGCGGTCACTGCCGGTCCACGAGGTTGGCCTGGATGTCGGCCGTCGCCTGCTCGATCACCTGGTCGGGCGTGAGCTCGCCGTCCAGCATCCGCTGCACGTCGGTGCCGAGGTAGTCGACCGCGCCCGCCCACCAGGCCGGCGTCGGCGCGCCGCCGGGGATCTGCGCGCCCGCCTCGACGGCGGTGGTCCACAGGTCCTGGTCGCCCAACCCCGCCACGGGGCCGAACAGCGGGGTCGCCGGGTCCGCGGCGGGCAGGTACGCCGGGATCGACGTCGCCAAGCCGTTCGGGTAGGTGTCGTTCGGGCCCCACACCGCGGTGTAGCCGGCCTCGTCGTACATGAGGAACTCGTAGAACAGCCACGCGAGGTCGGCGTTCTCCCCCGCCTTCGGGAGCACGAACGAGGAGCCGCCCATCGCGCCGGACCGGGCACCGCCCTCCTCCCACGCCGGCAGGGGCATGGCCCGCCAGTCGCCGGAGGTCTGGGTGAGCTGCTGCTCCGGGGCGAACGAGAACCAGATGGCCCACGGGTAGAACACCTGCTGGCCGCTCTCCAGCGGGCCGACGTCGCTGGGCGACAGGTACTCCGCCCGCGTGCCGAGTCCCTCGGACTGCACCGTGTCCAGCCAGCCGAGGATCTGCCGGTAGGCGTCGGAGTCGATCCGGAGCTCGCCGTTCTCGTCCGCGATGCTCGTGCCGAGCTGGCTCGCGTACATCTCGAGCTGCAGCTGGCCGAGGAAGGCGCTCTGCTCCAGGTGGATCGGCTTCGACCCCGGCACGGCCGCCTGGTACTGGCGGGCCGCCTCCAGCAGGTCGTCGTACGTCTCGATCTGCGCGACGTCGACGCCCGCGGACTCCAGCGCGGTGGCGTTGTAGAACAGCAGGCCGGGGTCGAGGTCGAACGGCACCCCGTAGATGCCGCCGCCGAGCGAGTTCACGTCGACCTTCTGCGGCGCGATGTCGGCGACGTAAGGGTCGAGGACGTCGGTGAGGTCCCAGAGGTAGTCGGCGTAGCCGGCGACCTTGGCGTCGTCCAGGAACACCCCGTCGGGGACGTCGGTCTCGGTGATGAGCGTGTTCTGCAGCTTCGCGTCGATGTCGACCGCCTCGTGGTGCACCACGATGTCCGGGTACACCTCGTTGAAGTCGTCGATCACCGCCTCGAAGACGGAGAACAGGTCCCCGGAGCGGTCCCAGATGGTGATCTCCCCGCTCGGGCTGTCGCCGGCCGGGGCCTGGAGCCGGTCGGCGTCGGCCGCGGCGGTGGACCCGCCGTCGCCGTCGGAGCCGCCCGAGATGGACGGCCCGCAGGCGGCGAGCGCGGTGGTGGCGGCGAGCAGGCCCGCGACGAGCGCGAGCGGTCGGTGGCGCAGCCGGGCCGGCGGGGCGGTCCGCGGGCGGCGGTGGGTCGGGTGCATCGGCACTCCCTCGTGCGAGCAGGGTGCGGCGGCTCCGCACCTCTTTGCCAACGTGTGCAAACTAGCCTGCCTTTGCACACGATGGCAAGCCCCTATGCTGGGGCTCCACGACGAGGGGGTGCCCATGGCCGCGACACTGCGGGACGTCGCCGAGCACGCGCAGGTCTCGGTCCGCACGGTGTCCAACGTGGTCAGCGGGTACGCGCACGTGAGCGACAGGATGCGCCACCGGGTGCTCACCGCCATCGAGGAGCTCGACTACCGGCCCAACCCCGTCGCGCGCACCCTGCGGACCGGCCGCACCGGCGTCCTCGCCCTCGTCGTCCCCGAGATCGACCTGCCGTACTTCGCCGAGCTCGCCCGCGAGATCATCAACGCCGCCGCCGAGCACGGCTACCGCGTCATGGTCGACCAGACCGGGCACGACCACGAGCGCGAGCGCGAGCTCCTCACCGGTGCCGACCGGACCATGCTGTTCGACGGCGTCCTGTTCAGCCCGCTCGTCACCCGCGCCGAGCTGCTGGAGATGCAGCCCAGCACGACGATGCCGCTGGTGCTGCTCGGCGAGCACGAGTTCGACGGCCGGTACGACCACGTCGCCATCGACAACGTGCAGGCCGCCGCCGACGCCGTCGCGCACCTGCTCGCCCGCGGGCGGACCCGGGTCGCGGCCATCGGCGCCCAGCCCGACGAGTCCTACGCCACCCCGCAGCAGCGGACCACCGGCTACGAACGCGCGCTACGGGTCGCCGGCCTAGCCGTCGAGCCCGCCCTGCTGCGGCCGGCGGCGCACTACCGACGCGCCGACGGCTACCGCGCCACCACCGAGCTGCTCGCGCTGGCCGACCCGCCGGACGCGATCTTCTGCTACTCCGACCTGCTGGCCATGGGTGCCATCCGCGCCGTGTTCGACGCCGGGCTGCGGGTGCCCGAGGACGTCGCGGTGATCGGGATCGACGACATCGAGGAGGGCCGCTACTCCCGGCCCACGCTCAGCACGGTGTCGCTGGACACGCCGTACATCGCCCGCGAGGCGGTCGCGCGCATCGCGGCGCGGATCGGCGAGCCGGACACCCCGGCGGTCGAGGTCACGGCGCCGCACACGGTGCGGGCGCGGGAGAGCACCGGCGGCGCGCGGTGAGGCGGGCGGCCGTCGTCGCCGCGGCGGTGCTCCTGCTCGCCGGGTGCGGGGCGGCGCGCGGCGAGCCGACCGTGACGGGCGTCGTCGCCGGGGTGGACGGGGCCGACGGCAGCGGGTCGCCGCAGCTCGCCGAGCCGTCCGACGCGTACTACCACCAGATCCCCCTCGCCGCGCCCGGCGTCGAGTACCGGGACGCCGCCGGCGGCGAGATCGAGGCCGGCGACCTACGGGACGGGGACCTCGTCTCGGTGTGGATCGGGGACGGGTGCGCCGAGTCGTTCCCGCCGCAGTGCGACCTGCGGGCGGTGCACGTCACGGGCTGATCGTCCCGGGTCGGCCCTCAGGCGAGCCGCAGGCTCGTGAGGCAGGTCAGGTCCTCGTCCCCCGTCGACACCGTGGCCGTGCCCGCGCGTCCGTCCGCCTCGACCGTGACCGTCGCCGTCCGGCCGTCCGGCAGCCAGAAGCCGGCGAACCCGTTGTCGTGCAGGGTGGTCGTCTCGTCGACGTAGACCTCGCCGGACGCGTCGTCGACGATCGTCACCGCGACCTGCTCGCCGCCGAGCTCCCCGGTGCACGTGGTCAGCGAGTGGAAGAAGCAGTCGTGCGTCCCGGAGACGTACGGGGCGATCGACAGGTAGTGCTTCCCCTCGGGTGCCGGGACCGCGACCTCGCGGCCGTCACGGGACAGCAGCACCTCGTGCGGGCGGACCGACGCGAGCAGGTCGGCGGGGCGCTCGTCGAGCGGGGTGGCCTCCAGGGCGGCGATCAGGTCCTCCGCGCCCATCGCGGCGTAGGTGTCGAGCGCGTCCGCAGAGGCGTCGGCCGTCGCGACCGCCGTCGGGGTGGGCTCGGCGGGGGACGGGGAGCACGCGGCGGTCAGCGCGAGCAGCAGCGCGGCGGCGAGGGCGGGCAGGGCGGGGCGCCGGGTCGTCGTCATCGCGCCACCGTAGGCAGGCTCGGCGGACGCCGGCGCGGGCCGGAGGTCCCGCGGGGCGGGATGGAGCGACCCGGGGCCATCCCCGTGAGCCGGGTGGTGCGGGGGCTGCTCAGGGGCTAGGACGCGTCGAACCCGCCGAGCTTCAGGTGGAGCACCGGGTACGGGCGACCGGCGTCGTCAGTCTCGCTGCGGCCCACGACCTCGAACCCGTAGTGGGCGTAGAAGGCTGCGGCCTCGATGTTCTGCTCGTTGACGTCGACGGCGGTGACGCCGTGCTCCTCGATCGCGTGCGCGACGAGCGCCGTGCCGATCCCGCTCCCCCGTCGCGCCGCGTCCACGAACAGCATCTCCAGCGTCCCGTCGAGGACGCCCGAGAACCCGGCCGGTCGACCGTCGACCTCCGCCACCGAGAGCAGCACCCCCGGGAAGTAGTGGGACGCCAGCGCGGCCTCGATCGCGTCCCGGTCCGCAGGGGCGAGGAAGCGGTGGGTCGCGTCGACGGCGCTGCGCCAGACCTCGACCAGCGCGGGGTACTCCGCGGCCCCGGCCGAGGGGCGGATGTGCACGGCGGGCACCGCGATCTCCTTCCGGGTGGGCACCTCCGCATCCTCCCAGGCGGGCGGAGCGACGTCCCGCGGGCCGACCGCTCGCGTAGGCCCGGCCCGCCGGCGGGCGCTCCTGAACTGCCGGCCGCGCCGCCGTAGCATCGCGGGCGATGGCCACCCCCGACCCGACCGCGCCCGGTGCCCCCGCACGCGCGCTCGTGGAGCGGCACCGCTCCCTGGCGGGGACGGCCCGCCGGGTCCTCGACCACCTGGACGGCGCCACCGTGCGCGTCGCGGCCCTGGTCGAGCAGGACCGCGAGGCCCGGGTCCGGGCGGAGCTCGCCTCCGTCGGGATCGAGCAGCTCGGCGCGCTCACGGACCGGAACCTGCGGCTGCGCGCGCTGACCGACGCGGGGTACGCGACCGCCGCCGACCTGCTCGGCGTCCCGGCCGCGACGCTCGACCGGGTGCCCGGCGTCGGCACGCAGACCGCCCGCGGCGTGGTCGCCGCCGTCGAGCAGCTGGCCGCCGCGGTCCGCGAGGGCGTCCCGGTCCGGCTCGAGGTCGACCGCTCCGGGCGCCCCGACAGCGCCACCACCGCCGAGGTGCTGCGCCTGCTGGAGCGCCTGCTGCGGCTGCGCCCCGTCGTCGAGCCGCACCGCGAGGCGCTGGCCGGCTACGCCGACGCCGTCGCCGCGCACGTCGCGAGCGCCGCGCCCGCCACGAACCGGCTGCGGTTCGCCCTGACCCGGCGGCCGGCCAAGGACCGCGCGCGGCGGGCGCTCGGGGCGCTGGACGACTGGTCCGGCGTCGTCGACCGCGGGCTCGGCGCGCAGGTCGAGCGTCTCGCGGCCGCGTGCGCCGCCCCCGACACGACCGGCCCCGCGCTGTGGGACGTCTTCGAGCGGCGCAGCGCCGAGCTGTACACGGTGCTCGGCAGCATCGTGCCGCTCGCGCAGGACGTGCTGGCGGCGCGCGGCATGCTGACCGCCGAGCTCGCGGAGCGCGTCGCCGCCCACCCGCTCGACCAGTCCCTGCTGCGGGTGCCGCTGCGCGGGTACCAGGAGTTCGGCGCCCGGTTCGCGCTCAACCAGGGACGGGCGCTGCTCGGGGACGAGATGGGGCTCGGCAAGACCATCCAGGCGCTCGCCGTGATCGCCGACCGGGCCGCGGGCGGCGACCGGCACTTCCTCGTCGTCTGCCCCGCCGGGGTCCTGGTCAACTGGCTGCGCGAGACGACCGCGCGCACCGCCCTGTCCGCGCACCGCCTGCACGGCCCGTCGCGCGCCGAGGCGGTGGCGCGCTGGCACGCGGAGGGCGGCGTCGGCGTCACCACGTTCGAGGCGCTGCCGCACCTGCCGCTCGACGGTCCGCCGCTCGGGCTGCTCGTCGTCGACGAGGCGCACTACGTGAAGAACCCGTCGGCGCAGCGGTCGAAGGCCGTCGCCGCGTGGGCCGCCGCCACCTGGCGGGTGCTGCTCCTGACGGGCACGCCGATGGACAACCGGATCGAGGACTTCGTCGCCCTGGTCCGGCTGCTCGACGCGGACCTCGCCGCCGGCCTGCCGCGGCACCTGGGGCTGGTCGGCGCGGACGCGTTCCGGCGGGCCGTCGCGCCCGTGTACCTGCGCCGCAACCAGGCCGACGTGCTCGTCGAGCTGCCGGAGCTGGTGCAGGTCGACGAGTGGGAGGACCTGTCCCCCGCCGGCGAGGAGGTGTACCGGGAGGCCGTCGCGTCCGGGAACTTCATGGCGATGCGCCGCGCCGCCTACCTGACCGACGATCCCGCCGACTCGACCAAGCTCGCCCGGCTGGTGGAGATCGTCGCCGAGGCGGGCGCCTCCGGGCACCGGACCGTCGTGTTCTCGTACTTCCGGTCGGTGCTCGACGTCGTGGCGCGCGCGCTCGGCCCGCGGGCGTACGGGCCGATCACCGGCGACGTCCCCGCCGACGAGCGCCAGGCCGTCATCGAGGCCTTCTCCGCCGGCCCCCGGGACGGCGTGCTCGTCGCGCAGATCACCGTCGGCGGCGTCGGGCTCAACCTGCAGGCCGCGTCGGTCGCCGTGCTCTGCGAGCCGCAGCTCACCCCCGCCGCCGAGTCCCAGGCCGTCGCACGGCTGCACCGCATGGGGCAGGTCCGCACCGTCGTGGCGCACCGGCTGCTCGCCGAGGACGGGGTGGACGAGCGGATCGTCGAGCTGCTCGCCGGGAAGCGGCGGGTGTTCGACGCGTACGTGCGGGAGTCGGCGGTCGCGGCGTCGGCCGTCGCCGCCGTGGACGTGACCGAGGCGGGGCTCGCGCGGGAGGTCGTGGCGATGGAGCAGGCGCGGCTCGGGTACGGGCCGGTGTGGGAGTCGCTGGGCGGGCCGGACTCCGACGGCGCGGCTGCGGCGGCCGGCTGAGCGGTCACCCGCCGGGGGTCACGGTCCTGGTCGTGCGCCTGCGGCCGGTGCCACGATGACGCGCATGGAACGGCGCCGGAGGTCCCTCGCCGTCGTGGGCCTCGCGGCCGCGACGCTGCTGCTGCTCGCCGCGTGCGCGGCCGGGGTGAACCCCGACGTCGGCACACCGCCGCCCGGGGCCGCCGAGCCCGCCGGGTTCTGGCTCGGGCTGTGGCACGGGATCATCCTGCCGGTGACGTGGATCGTGTCGCTGTTCACCGACACCGTCTCGCCGTACGAGGTGTTCAACTCGGGGAACTGGTACGACTTCGGGTTCGTGCTGGGGATCACGATCGTGTTCGGGGGGCCGTTCGGGGCGAGCAAGGCGGGGCGGCGCTGACGCGTCCCGGCACCAGCCGCACGCCGGGGCAACTTCCGGCAACCGGTGGTCCCGCCCGCCGCCGGCCGCCCACGCTGCTCGGGACCGGGCGGCACGAGGCCGCCCGCCGGCAGAGGGACGGCGATGGAGCACACCTGGCGCTGGTTCGGCGACCGCGACCCGATCACCCTGGCGCAGGTGCGCCAGACCGGCGCGACCGGGGTGGTGACCGCCCTGCACGACATCCCGAACGGCGAGGTGTGGCCGGTCGAGGCCATCCGGGCACGGCAGGCGCAGGTCGCGGCCGCGGGCCTGGTCTGGTCGGTGGTGGAGAGCGTGCCGGTGCACGAGGACGTCAAGCGCGGCGGCCCGCTGCGCGACCGCGCGGTCGCCGCCTACCAGCAGACCCTGCGCAACCTCGGCGCCTGCGGCATCGACGTCGTCTGCTACAATTTCATGCCCGTCCTGGACTGGTCGCGCACGGACCTCGCGTACCCGCTGGAGGACGGCACCTGGGCGCTGCGGTTCGACGCCGACCAGCTGGCCGCGTTCGACCTGTTCCTGCTCCGCCGGCCCGGGGCGGCCGCCGAGTACGGGCCGGAGCAGACGGCGCGCGCCCGGGCGGTGCTCGACGCGCTCGACGACGCCGGCCGCGCCCGGCTGGTCGACACGATCCTGCTCGGCCTGCCCGGGTCGGAGGAGCGCTACTCGCTGGGCGAGTTCCGCGCCGCCCTCGCGACGTACGCGGAGGTGGACGCCGACGCGCTCCGGGCGAACCTCGCGTCGTTCCTGCGCGACGTGGTGCCCGTCGCTCAGGAGGCGGGGGTCCGGATGGCCATCCACCCCGACGACCCGCCGCGCCCGCTGTTCGGGCTGCCACGCGTGGTGTCCACCGCGCAGGACGCGCAGCACCTGCTGGACGCCGCCCCGTCCCCCGCGAACGGCCTCACCCTGTGCGTCGGCTCGTACGGCTCCCGGCCGGACAACGACGTGGTCGCGCTGACGCGGCGGTTCGCCGAGCAGATCTTCTTCGTGCACCTGCGCTCGGTCCGGCTGCAGGACGGGGGCCGGAGCTTCTACGAGGCCCCGCACATCGCCGGGGACGCGGACATGGTGGCGGTCATCGGGGCGCTGGTCGCCGAGGAACGCCGCCGCGAGCGCGACGGCGGGCCCCGGATCCCGATGCGTCCGGACCACGGCCAGCGGATGCTCGACGACCAGTTCCGCGAGACCTACCCGGGCTACTCGCTGATCGGGCGGCTGAAGGGCCTCGCCGAGCTCCGGGGGGTGGAGCAGGCGGTCCGCCGGCTGCTCCCGGTGGGCTGAGCACGCCCCCTACGATCGCGGGATGGACTCCGAGGGCAGCGGACCGCAGCCGACCCGCGCGCCCACGATCTACGACGTCGCCGAAGCCGCCGGCGTCGCCCCCTCCACGGTGTCGCGGACCTTCGCCCGGCCCGGCCGGGTCAACTCGCGGACGGCCGAGCGGATCCGCGCGGCCGCGACGGAGCTCGGCTACCGCACCACCCCGGTCGCGCAGGCACCGGCGACGTCCCGCACCGGGATGATCGCGGTGCTGGTCTCGGACCTGGCCAACCCGATCCACGCCGAGCTGCTGCGCGGCGCCCAGGTCGCGGCGTCGGCGGCGGGCTACGGCGTGCTGGTCGAGGACACCCGGGAGGACGCCGTCACCGAGCGGGGGATCGCCGAGCGGATCGTCCCCCTGGTGGAGGGCGTGCTGCTCAGCTCGTCCCGGATGTCCGACGCGGCGATCCGCGGCATCGCCAAGCAGCGACCGGTGGTGGTGCTGAACCGCGGGCTGACCGACGTGGCCTGCGTCGTGGCGGACGAGGAGCGGGGCACCCGCCGGGCCGTCGAGCACCTCGGGGAGGCCGGGCACCGGGACCTCGCGTACGTCGCCGGCCCCGACGCGTCCTGGCCGAACGGCGCCCGCTGGCGCGCGTTCAGCGACGCGTGCCACGAGCTCAGCCTGACGGGCCGGCGCATCGGGCCGTTCGATCCCACGTTCGCCGGCGGGTTCGAGGCCGCCCTGGCGCTGTCCGGGGCGCGGGCGACGGGCGTGGTCGTGTTCAACGCGCTCATGGCGGTCGGCGTCATCCGAGGGCTGCAGCAGGCGGGGCTGCGCGTGCCGGAGGACGTGAGCGTGGTCGGCTTCGACGACGTGCTGATCGGTCAGGTGGTCTCGCCAGCGCTGACCACGGTGTCCACCCCGCTGCAGGCGATGGGGGCGACGGCGCTGCGGAACCTGCTCGCGCTCGTGAACGGCGCGCGGTCGCACGGGCGGCCGGTCGTCGTCCCGGCCCGGCTCATGCCGCGCGACTCCTCGGGGCCCGCGCCCGTCGCCCGCTCGGTCACGAGAGTGCAGTAGCCGGGGGTCGGGGGCCCACGCGACCCCCGACTGCTGCCTCCTCGTCGTCCAGGCAACAGGTGGCAACCGTTGGCGGCCGTCCCCCGTCGGGTCGAACCATGGCCGCATGACCACGTCGCCGGCCGCCGCACCGCCCCGGATCGCCCTGCACCCGGACCGGCTGCTGCCGCCCGACCCCGCGACCCGGTCCGTGGCGCGCGAGCTCTACGCCGCCGTCCGCGACCTGCCGATCGTGTCGCCGCACGGCCACGTGCCCGCGCGGTGGCTGGCCGACGACGTCCCGTTCCCCGACCCGACGGCGCTGCTCATCACCCCCGACCACTACCTGACCCGCCTGCTGCACGCCCGGGGCGTCCCGCTGACCGACCTCGGCGTCGGCGGCGACGAGGGGCACCCGGCGCCCCCCGACCCCGCCCGCTCCCGCGCGGCCTTCCGGCTGCTGTGCCGGCACTGGCCGGCGTTCCGCGGCACGCCGGTCAAGCTGTGGCTGGAGCAGGTGCTGGTCGAGGTGCTCGGGGTCGACCTGGTGCCGTCCGAGGCCACCGCGGACGACCTCTACGACGCGGTCGCGGCGCGCGTGGCCGAGCCCGGGTTCCGGCCGCGGGCCCTGTACGAGCGGTTCCGGATCGACGTGCTCGCCACCACGGACGACCCGTGCGACGACCTGCGGCACCACGCGGCGCTGCGGGACGACCCGGCGTGGCGCGGTCGCGTGGTGCCGACGTTCCGCCCGGACCGGTACCTGGAGGCGGGCGAACCGGGCTGGCCGGACCGGCTCGACGCGCTCGCGGAGGCCTCCGGCGCCGACACCGGGACCCTCGCCGGGTGGGTGGACGCCATGCAGCGGCGGCGGGCGTCCTTCGCCGAGCACGGCGCGGTGTCCGCGGACCACGGGCACCGCGACGCGCGGATGGCGCCGCTCGACCCGGCCGACGGCGAGCGGCTGTACGCCCGCGCGCGTGCCGGCCGGGCGACCGCCGCCGAGGCGGAGGCGCTGCGGCAGGGGCTGCTGTTCGAGATGGCCCGGATGTCCAGCGAGGACGGGCTGGTCATGACGCTGCACCCCGGCGTGCGCCGCGACCACCACGCGCCGTCCCGTGAGCGCCTCGGCACCGACATCGGCGCGGACATCCCGGTGCCGGTCGAGTTCACCGAGGCCCTGCGGCCGGTGCTGCACGCATTCGGCACGAACCCGCGGTTCCGGCTGGTGGTGTTCACGATCGACGAGACCACGTTCTCCCGGGAGCTCGCGCCGCTGGCCGGCTTCTACCCGTCGCTGTACGTCGGGGCGCCGTGGTGGTTCCTCGACGCCCCGGACGCCATGGATCGGTACCGGGCCGCCGTCACGGAGACCGCGGGGTTCGCCAAGACCTCGGGCTTCGTCGACGACACCCGCGCCTACCTGTCGATCCCCGCCCGCCACGACGTGGCCCGGCGGGCCGACGCCGCCTACCTGGCGCGGCTCGTGACCGCCCACCGGCTCACCCTCGAGGAGGCGCTGGAGACCGCCCGCGACCTCGTCACCACCCTCCCCCGAAAGGCGTTCCGGCTGTGATCACCCACCTGGAGCACCGCCAGGCCGCGCCGACCGGGTTGCGGCTCTCCCGCGCGGCCGGGCACGGCCGCCCGACCGCACCGGTGCGGATCGTGCACCTGGGCCTCGGCAACTTCTTCCGCGCGCACCAGGCCTGGTACACGGACAACGCGCCGGACGCCGCGGACTGGGGCATCGCCGCGTTCACCGGCCTCTCGCGCGACCTCGCGGACGCGCTCGCCCCGCAGGACGGCCTGTACACGCTGGTCACGCGGGCGCCGGACGGGGAGCGGCTGCGGGTGGTGTCGTCGGTGTCGGCCGTGCACGGCGGGGACGAGCACGACGCCTGGCTGGGGTACTGGGCGGACCGCGCGGTCGCCGTGGCGACGTTCACCGTGACCGAGGCCGGCTACGTCCGCGGCCCCGACGGCGGCCTGGACACGAGCCGCGCGGACGTGCGCGCCGACGTCGCCGCGCTGCGCGCCGACCCGCACGCCCCGGTGACGACCGTCCCCGCGCGGGTGGTCGCCGGCCTGCGCCTGCGCCGCTCGACCGGCGCCGGCCCGATGACGCTGCTGCCGTGCGACAACCTGCCGGAGAACGGCGCGGCGCTGCGGCGGGTGGTGCTGGACCTCGCGGACCTGGTGGACCCGGGGCTCGCGGCGTGGATCGCCGAGCACGTCGCGTTCGCCACCACGATGGTCGACCGGATCACCCCCGCCACGACGGCGGAGGAGCGGGACGCGGTCCGCGCGGCGACGGGCCTGGCCGACACCGCGCCGGTCCGCACCGAGCCGTACTCCGAGTGGGTCATCGCCGGCACCTTCCCGGCGGGCCGCCCGGCCTGGGAGGAGGCGGGCGCGCAGATCGTGGAGGACGTGCTGCCCTTCGAGCAGCGCAAGCTCTGGCTGCTCAACGGCGCGCACTCCCTGCTGGCCTACGCGGGCGGCGTCCTCGGGCACCGCACGGTCGCCGAGGCGGTCGCCGACCCGTGGGTGCGCGGCTGGGTCGAGGCGTGGTGGGACGAGGCGAGCCGGCACCTGGATCTGCCGGACGACGACCTCCTCGCGTACCGGCGCGCCCTGGTGGAGCGGTTCGGCAACCCGCGCATCGAGCACCTGCTGGCGCAGATCGCCGCCGACGGCTCCGAGAAGCTGCCCGTGCGGGTGGGGCCGGTGCTCGCCGCCGAATGCGCGGCGGGCCGGCTGCCGCTCGGCGCGAGCACGGTCGTCGCGGGGTGGGCGCTGCACCTGCGGGGCCGCGGCGCGCCCCTGTCCGAGGCCCGCCCGGACCGCGTCGCCGGGCTCGCGGACGGCGACCTTGCCGACACGGTGCGCGCCGTCCTCGACCGGCTGGGGCCCGGGCTCGGCGGGCACGAGCCGCTCGTGGCGACCGTGCTCGACGGGGCCCGGGCGCTCGAAGCGCTGGCGGAGGCCTGACGCCGGGCGCGGCCCGCGGGCCGCAGCCCGCGCCCCTCAACGCCGCAGCACCACCACGTCGGCCGGCGCGAGCGCGACGGGCTCCCCGCGCCGCCACCGCGCGCCCGTGAGCAGGTCGGTCCCGTCGGCGTGCGCGGGCACCGTGACCGGCTCGGTGCCGTGGTGCAGCACCAGGTCGACGCGGTCGCCCGCGGGCGTGACCCGGGTCGCCAGCTCGAGCCCCGGCACGTCGGCGTAGGGGCCGAGCAGGCCGTGCCGGTCGAGGGCCGCGCGCACCACGTGCGCCAGGCCGTCCTGCGCGAGCTCGGTCCCGAGGTACCAGACGTGCCCCTCGTCGCCCCCGTCGGCGGGAACCCGGTTCCGGGTCACCGCGGGCTCCCCCGCGTAGAAGTCGGCGCCGTACCGGGCCATCACCTCGGCGCCCTCGGGCACCAGCACCTCGAAGACCATCCGCGCGTCGACGATCGGGCCGCCCGGGAACGCCACCGGGTTCACGACCTCCGGCTCGGCGGCGTCGGTCTCCGCCACCCGCAGCCCCGCGAGCCCGGCCAGCGGGCCCGGGACGTCGGCGAGGAACCGCCGGTCGTCCTCGTCGACCCGCCCGGACAGGTAGCCGGTCAGCACGGTCCCGCCCCGGGCCGCCACCGCGGCGAGCCGCTCCGGCAGGTCCCCCTTCACCAGGTGCAGCAGCGGCGCGGCCACCACGTCGTAGCCGGACAGGTCCGCGGTCACGGGCACGACGTCCACCTGCGCGCCGGCGTCCCAGAACGCCCGGCCCCACGCGAGCACCGTCGGCAGGTAGCGGACCAGCCGGTTCGGCCCGTCCGCCATCTCGACCGCCCACCACGAGTCCCAGTCGACCAGCAGCGCGGCCCGCGCCGGCGTCCGTGCGCCCAGCAGGACGTCCCCGACCCGCTCGAGCTCGTCGCCCAGCCCCGCGACCTCCCGGAAGGCGCGCGTGTCCAGCCGGCCGGAGTGGTCGAGCACCGCGCCGTGCGTCATCTCGCAGGCCCCGCGGGAGGCGCGCATCTGGAAGAACAGCACCGCGTCGGCGCCGTGCGCCACGGCCTGCCAGGACCACAGCCGCATGATCCCGGGCCGGCGGACCGGGTTCACGTCCCGGGACGCGGTGACGGTCGGGGTCTGCTCCATCAGCCAGAACGGCGCCCCGCCCTTGAGCCCGCGCACCAGGTCGTGCGTCAGCGCGGTGCGCCACGGCTCGTCGCTCCGCGGCGGGTAGTTGTCCCACGAGGCGAAGTCCAGGTGCGGCGCCCAGCGGTGGTAGTCCAGCGGCTGGAAGAAGCCCATGAGGTTCGTGGTGACCGGCAGGTCGGAGTGGGCGCCGACCGCCGCCTTCTCCTCACGGAACTGCCGGATCGCGTTGTCCGTGCTGAACCGGTAGTAGTCGAGCGTGATGCCCTGGAAGGCCGTGTGGGTGCGGCCCCGCCAGTGCTCGGTGAGGGCGCTGGGCGGCTCGATCTCGTCCCAGTCCCCGAACCGGTGCGACCAGAACGTGGTGTTCCACGCCTCGTTCAGGGCGTCGAGCGTCCCGTACCGGGCGCGCAGCCAGGTCCGGAACTCCGCCGCGCACAGGTCGCAGTAGCAGGCCCCGCCGTCGCCGCCGTACTCGTTGCCGATGTGCCACGCGACCACGGCGGGCTCGTCGGCGTAGCGCTCCGCGATCCGGCCGGCGACTCCCGCCGCCAGGCGCCGGAACACCGGCGAGCTCCAGCAGGCGTTGTGCCGCTGGCCGTACCGGTGCCGGCGGCCCTCGAAGTCCACCCGGGTCACCTCGGGGTACGCCCGGGCGATCCACGGGGAGAGCGCGCCGGTCCCGGTGGCGAGGCAGATCCGTCGGCCCTCGTCGGCCGCGCGCCGCACGATCGCGTCCAGGACCGTGAAGTCGAACCGGTCCTCGGCGGGCTGGGTGAGCGACCACGCGAACACCCCGAGCGTGACGGTGGTGATCCGGGCGGCGTCGAAGGCGGCGTAGTCGGCGGCCCAGACGGCGGGGTCCCACTGCTCGGGGTTGTAGTCGCCCCCGAACGCGATCGCGGACGTGCGCGGCAGCCGGGCGTCGGTCATGCGGTGAACCTCTCCTCGATGTCCGCGCGCAGCGCGCGGGAGTGCCGGTGCAGCCACCAGGCGAACGCCCCGGCGGTCGGCAGCAGCGCCCACTCGCCGAGCAGCACGAGCAGGCCGGTCGCGACCACGAGCAGCGACGCGGTCGCGAGCGCGGTCCCGGGGTGGCGGAACAGCGAGTACGCGGCGAGCCGCGCGGTGTCGCGGGTCCGGAACGAGAACCGGGCGACGATCACGGTGGCGTTCGCCAGCCAGAGGCCCACGACGAGCGCGAGCAGCAGCGACACCCCGACCAGCGCGCGCGGCAGGCCGGCGGACCGGTTCAGCGCCACGTTGGCCGCCACCACCGCGAGGACCGCGAGGGCCGGCACCCACAGCCGCAGCGCGTCGACGGTGTTCCGGCGCAGGCCGCGCGCGACGTGCCGCGCGGGCGACAGGTCCCGGTCGGTGTCCGCGACCTGCCAGGCGTACAGCCCCGCGGCGAGCGCCGGGCCGACGGGCAGCGCGGCCAGCACGACGAGCGGCGCGTTCGACGCCGCGGGCGCGAGCAGCGCGGTGACGACGAGGCCGGGTGCGGCCACGAGCACCATGAGCACGTCGACGACCAGGTACCAGTGCACCACCGAGGCGGCCCGGGCCAGCGGGCCGGCCCCGATCTCGCCGACCTGCGCGGTCACGGCTCCGCCACCGGGTCGCCGAGCAGCCGGGCGTCGTCGAGCCAGGCCGGCGTCTCGTCCGCGACGGGCTCGAGCTCCACGAGGCAGACCTCGTGCCGGCCGAGCACCAGGTCGAGGTCCGCGCGCCCCGCCTCGACGGGCAGCACGGCGCGGCCGCGCACCGGCTCGGCGGCCTCGCGGATCCGGTCCAGCACGCGGGGGTGCGGGGAGCGCGGCCGGCCCAGGTCGCGCCAGGCGGCCCACGCGTTGCCCTCGTCCTCGCTGACCGTCGACCGCAGCGCGACCACGCGGGACCCGGCGACCGGCACCGACAGCCGCACGGTGTGCCGCGGGTCGGCGGTGAAGTCGTCCCCCGTGCCGCGCACGGGCTGCCACGCCAGCACCGTCACCCGTCCCTCCGGGGTCCGGGTCACGAGGTGGTCCTCGCCGCGTGCCAGCACCTGCGGGCCCATCCGGGCCAGGAACGCGTAGAGGTGGTACGTCGGCTTCGGGACCTGGCCGTGCGTCAGCATGCCGAAGCCGCCGTGGAACAGCGCGGCCGGCACGCCCTCCTCCTCGAACACGTCGCAGAACGTCCAGTAGGAGAAGGAGTCCGCGTGCTCGCCGCCGCCCGCGAGCACCGGGGCCAGGTACGCGGCGTTGTAGGCGGTGTCGTGGATCGGGTTGTCCGGCCGGTACGAGGTGTTGAACTCGGTGATGTGCACCGGGAGGTCCGCGAGCGGGGTGCCGGCCAGGTGCGCGCGCGGGGCGCCGAACTGGTCGAGCAGCCCCTGCGGGGGTGCGAGCGTCTGGTACACCCCGAACGGCACGTGCTGGGCGGGCCCGGAGGTGTAGGCGTGCCGGCTGACGAAGTCCACCGGCACGTCGTGGCTCGTCACGAACTCGGCGAACGGCTCCCACCAGTCGTCGGACCCCGGGGAGATCGCGGGCCCGCCGACGGCGATGTCCGCGTCGACCGACTTCACGGCGTCCGCCGTCACGCGGTACAGGTCGAGGTAGTCCCGCTGGTCGCCGCTCCAGAAGTGCGGCAGGTTCGGCTCGTTCCACACCTCGACGGGCCAGGTCCGCACCTCGTCCAGGCCGTACCGGTCGACCAGGTGCCGCAGCGTGGCGCGCACCAGGTCCGCCCACTCGGCGGGGTCGGCGGGCGGGGTGACGTTCCCGCGCCACCAGAACACGGTCCGGTCCCCCGACGCCAGGCCGGACGGCATGAACCCGGTCTCCAGGAACGGGCGGACGCAGGCGGCGAGCCAGCCGTCGACGACCTGGTCCAGGTAGCGGAAGGCGTGCAGCACCTCGCGGCGGCTCCCGGTCCGGTAGGCCCGGTGGATGCCGAGGTCGTCGCTGAACAGCCCGTGCCCGCGGATGTACCGGAACCCGATGTCCTCCTGGACCCGGGCCAGCGAGTCGCGGTAGTCGGACCGCAGGGCGAGGTTGAGGCGGCCGGTGCCGACGCAGGCGCGCCAGGCGTCCGGGAGGGTGCCGATCGGGGTGGGGGGCACGACGGTGCGCACGGGGGGTCCTTCGCGGTGGGGTCCGGGTGGCCGGGACGGTCCGCCGGCCGGCACGCACGCACGCGCGCGCCGGCCGGCGGGCCGCGGGGTCAGCTCGACTCGGCGAAGGCGCGCTGCGCCTCGTTGACCTTGTCGATGTACTGCGTCATGCCCTTGCCGTCGAGCTCGGCGACGAAGTCGTCGAACTCCGCGAGGTCCCGGGTGCCCAGGATGAACTGCAGCGTGTTCTGGTCGGCGTAGTCCCCGAGGGCGGACTGCCACAGGGCCACCTGCTCCAGGTCCAGCTCGTTCATCGGCGCGGGCGGCGGGGGCGGCAGGACCTCCTTGGTCTGCACCATCTGCTCGCGCCACGCCCGCTCGTCGTCCGGGAGCATCGAGTTCATCAGGTCCTCGGTGGTGCCCTGCGTCAGCATGAACACCCCGTTGAAGAAGCCGTAGTCGGTGCGCAGGTTCGTGGACGCGCCCGGGTTCAGGCTGAGGAAGTCGACGTCCTCGGTGAACGAGCGCACGCCGTCGGCGTCCTTCTCGAACGTGGTGCCCTCGACGCCCCAGGTGGTGAACTCCAGGCCCTCGTCGGAGTAGTACAGCCAGTCGATGAACTGCATCATCGCGACGAAGGTGTCGTTGTCGGCGGCGTCGGCGGAGAGCATCATGCCGCTCTCGATCGGCCGGCCGCCCATGACGTCGCCGGCCGGGCCGGTCGGGATCGGCATCTTCGCGATCGAGTACGTGCCGGCGCCCAGGGTCTCGTCCATGGACGTGCGGTACTGCGTCATGAACTGCGAGTTGCCCGTGATGGCGAACGCCTGGCCGGAGACGAACTTGTTCACCGCCTGGTCGTCGTCCTGGGTGAACGTCTCCGGGTCGAGCAGGCCGTCCGCGACGAGCCCGTGGAAGTACTCGAGCATCTCCTTGAACTCCGGGCGGGCGGCCGTGTAGACGTACTCGCCGGCCTCCTCGTCCCAGGTGGCGGCGTTGCCGGAGTAGCCGCTCGGGGCGCCGGGGAACCCGAAGGTCGCCGCGGCCGTGTTGTTCAGCAGCAGCTTGCCCTCGAAGCGGTCCGTCATCGGGGTGACGGCCGGGTAGGCCGCCTTCATCGCGGCGAGCACGTCGCGCAGCTCGTCCCAGGACGTCGGCATCTCGAGGCCGAGCTCGTCGAGGATGTCGGTGCGCAGCGCGACGGTGTAGTCGGGCCGGACGAACTCCATCAGCCCGGGCAGCAGGTAGATCTTGCCGTCCTCCTGCCGCTGCGTGTCGAGCCACTCCTCCAGCCCGTACTCCGCGACCTTCGCGGAGAAGTTCGGCATCAGGTCGAAGTAGTCGCTCACCGGCAGCAGCGCGCCGGACGCGACGAACGGGGTCTCCTGGCCGCCGTACGCCACCGGCATGATGTCCGGGGCGTCGCCGCCGGAGATCAGCAGGCTGCGCCGCTGCTCGAACCCGTCCAGCGGGGCGAACGTCATGTCCAGCGTGACGTTCGTGCGCTCCGCGAGCTCGGTGACCAGCAGCCAGTCCTCCTGGTACGGGTAGTCCGGGTGGTCGCGGTACAGCATGGACAGCTCGATGGGCTCGGTCGCGGTGAACTGGTCGCCCACCGCGAAGTCGTCCATCGCGCCGACCCGCTGGTCGTCGGTCACCTCGGCGTCCCCGTCGTCCCCGCCCGAGCCGCACGCGCTCATCCCGAGCGCCAGGGCCCCGGCGACCAGCACCGCGGTGGCCCGTCCTCGTCGTGTCAGCACACGTCCTCCTTGGATCGTCGTCGATCTGCGCACCGCCCGGGGGTCCCCGCGCGGCGTGGACTCACCCCTTGACGGCCCCGAGCATCACGCCCGAGACGAAGTACCTCTGCACGAACGGGTAGACCGCGAGGATGGGCAGCACGGTCAGGGTCATCGTGACGGCCTTGATGTTGGAGGCGACCTGCGTGATGTTGTCGGTCGAGCCCCCGCCGACGGACGCCGCGGTGCTCGCGGACGCGAGCAGGTTCCGCAGGTACACGGTGACCGGGTAGAGCTCCTTGTCGTCCATGTAGAGGAACGCGGCGAACCAGGAGTTCCAGAACGTCACCGCGTAGAACAGCAGCATCGTGGCGACCACCGCCTTGCTCAGCGGGAGCACGATCCGCCACAGCCGGCCGTAGGTGTCGAGGCCGTCGATGGCCGCGGCCTCCTCGAGCTCCTCCGGCTGGTTCTCGAAGAACGACTTCATCACCAGCAGGTTGAACACGCTGATCGCGTTGGGCAGGACGATCGCCCACAGGGTGTTCTTGAAGCCGAGCTGGTTGATGAGGATGTAGTTCGGGATCAGGCCGCCGTTGAAGAACATGGTCAGCATCGCGGCGCCGATGAAGAACGTCCGCCCGCGCAGCCCGCGCTTCGACAGCACGTACGCGTAGGTCGTCGTCAGGACGATCGCGATGCTCGTCGCCACGACCGTGTAGACGACGGTGTTCCGGTAGTTCAGCCAGAACAGCCGGTCCGCCATGACCCGGCCGTACGTGTCGGTGTTGAACCCGCGGGGCCAGAACGACACCTCCCCGCGGGAGATGTACGCCTCGGAGCTGAACGACTGCGCGATGACGTTCGCGAACGGGTACAGCATCACCAGGCACACCAGCACCAGCACGGTCGCGTTCGCGACCCGGAACACCCGGTAGCCGCGGCTGTCCTTCACCACCGTGGGGCGCAGCGCCCGCGTCGTCGACGTCACCACAGGCTCGTCCCCACTGCTCGGCGCGAGATCGCGTTCGCGGACAGGATCAACGTCAGGCCGATGACGGACTCGAACAGCCCGATCGCGGCGGCGTAGGAGAAGTTCCCCGAGAGGATGCCGAGGCGGTACAGGTACGTGGAGATCACGTCGGCCGTCGGGTACGTCAGCGGGTTGTACAGCAGCAGGACCTTCTCGAACCCGACCGCCATGAACGTGCCGATGTTGAGGATCAGCAGCGTGACCATCGTCGGGCGGATGCCCGGCAGCGTGACGTGCCAGGTCTGCCGCCACCGGTTCGCCCCGTCGATCCGGGCCGCCTCGTAGAGGTTCCCGTCGATGCCGGACAGCGCGGCGAGGTAGAGGATCGTGCCCCAGCCCACCGTCTGCCAGACCTCGGAGCTCACGTAGATGGTGCGGAACCACCCGGGCTCCTGGATGAACGCGATCGGGTCGCCGCCCAGCGCCGTGACGATGTGGTTCACCGTGCCGTTCAGCGACACGAGCTGCAGCACCATGCCGGCGACGATGACGATCGACATGAAGTGCGGCAGGTAGGAGATCGACTGCAGCACCCGCTTGAACGCGCGGAGCCGGACCTCGTTCAGCATCAGCGCCAGCACGATCGGCAGCGGGAAGCAGACGAGGAACGTCAGGCCGCCGAGGATGAAGGTGTTCCGGAAGACCTGCCAGAACTGCGGGTCGTTGATGAACATCTCGAAGTACCGCAGGCCGACGAACTCGTCGCCGAACATCGAGCCGCCCGCCCGGAACCGCCGGAACGCGATGGCGTTGCCGGCCATCGGCAGGTACCGGAAGATCGCGAAGAACAGCAGCGGCAGGACGGCGAGGGAGTAGAGCTGCCAGTCGCGGCGCAGGGCCGTCCGCCAGGGGACCTTGCCCGCGGCGCGGCCGCGCGGGCGCGGCGGTCGGGCGGCGCGGCGGCGCCGGGACGCGGGGGGTGCGTCGGCGCGGGGCGGGGCCGCCGGGGGCGACGCCTGGACCGTCACGACCGCACCGCCTCGGCGACGCGCACCGCGGAGGTCGCGACGAGCACCCGGTCGGGGCCCACGCGGCGCCGGCCGCCGACGAGCACCAGCGGCACGGCGCGGTGCACGTCCGCGCTGGACCGCGCGACGCGGAGCTCGACGTCGCCGGGCTCGACGACGAGCCCCGCGCCCGGCCCGGCTCCCGGCCCGGCGTCCAGCCCCGCGAAGGCCGTCAGGTCCGCGTGCACCGCGAACGTCACCGCGGCCTCGGCCCCGGGCGCGAGCTCCACCCGGCGGTACGCCACCAGGCGGGACTCCGGCCGGGTCACCTCGGCGACCGGGTCGTGCAGGTACACCTGCACCACGTCGGCGACCGGGCGGTCGTGCGGGTTGCGGAGCACCACCTCGACGCGCACCTCGCCGTCGACCGGCCAGCGCTCCGCGTCGCAGGTCACCTCGCCCCAGTCCGGCTCGGCGTACGACGTCCCGTGCCCGAAGGCGAACAGCGGCGTGGGGTCGAGGTGCGACACCTCGGTCCGGCGGCCGAGCGGGGGCGCGAGGTAGGTGGACGGCTGCGAGCCGGGATCGCGCGGGATGCCGACCGGCAGGTGCCCGGACGGGTCCACCGCCCCGGTCAGCACGCCCGCGATCGCGGGACCGCCCTGCTGGCCGGGGAAGAAGGTCTGCACCAGCGCGCCCGCGCGGCCGGCGAACGCCCCGAGCGCGTACGGCCGGCCCGAGAGCACCAGCACGACGACCGGGGTCCCCGTCGCGAGGACGGCCTCGACCAGCGCGTGCTGCTCGCCGGGCAGCCGCAGGTCCGCGACGTCGTTGCCCTCCCCGGAGGTGCCGCGGCCGAACAGCCCGGCCTGGTCGCCCACCGCGACGACGGCGACGTCCGCGGCGGCCGCGAGCGCGACGGCCTCGGCGAACCCGTCGCGCCCGGGTTCCTGCACGGCGCAGCCGGGGGCGTGCGTCACGTCGCCCGCGTGGGCCGCGCGCAGCGCCGCCAGCACCGTGGGGATCTCGATGCCCATCGGGTGCTCGGGGTGGTGCACCCCGACGTGCGCCGGGAAGGAGTAGCAGCCGAGCATCGCGTACGGGTCGTCCGCGAGCGGCCCGAGCACCGCGAGCCGAGCGTCGGGGCGCAGCGGCAGCGTGCCGCCGGCGTTCTCCAGCAGCACGACGGCCTCCTGCGCGAGCCGCAGCGCGGTCGCCCGCTGCTCCGGCCCGTCGAGCTCCGGCTCGCCGGCGACGTCCGGGGACCAGGCCGGGTCGAGCAGGCCGAGCTCCACCTTCTGGGTGAGCACGCGGCGCAGGGCGCGGTCGACGAGCGCCTCGGGGACCTGCCCCGCGCGCACCGCCTCGATCAGCGGCTCGCCGTACGTGTGCACCGAGGGCAGCTCGACGTCGACGCCGGCCGCGAGCGCCCGGCCCGCGGCCTCGCCGTCGCTGCCCGCGACGCGCTGGAGGGTGCGCAGGAACGCGACCGCGAAGTAGTCGGCGACGACGACCCCGTCGAAGCCCCACGCATCCCGGAGCAGGCCGGTCAGCAGCCGTTCGTCCGCGGCGGCGGGCACGCCGTCCACCTCGGCGTAGGAGTTCATCACCGAGCGCGCCCCGCCCTCGCGCAGCGCGGTCTCGAACGGCGGGTAGAAGACGTCGGCCATCTCGCGCGGCCCCGCCGACACCGGCGCGTGGTTGCGCCCGGCCCGCGAGCCGGAGTACCCGGCGAAGTGCTTGAGCGTCGCGACGACGCCGGCCCCCTCCAGCCCGCGCACGTACGCGGCGCCGACCGTCCCGACCAGGCACGGGTCCTCGCCGATGGTCTCCTCGACGCGCCCCCACCGGTAGTCCCGGACGACGTCGAGCACCGGCGCCAGGCCCTGGTGGACGCCGACCGACCGCATCGCGGCGCCGATCTGCGCGGCCATCTCCTGCACCAGCGACGGGTCGAACGTCGCGCCCCAGGACAGCGGCACCGGGTACGCGGTCGCGCCCCAGGTGGCGAATCCCGCCAGGCACTCCTCGTGCACCTGCGCCGGGATGCCGAACCGGCTGGCGGCCACGACGGCGCGCTGCGCCCGGGCGAGGGACCGCGCGCCCTGCACCGGGTCGACCGGCGCCGTCCCGAAGGGGCGGGTCAGCTGCCCGAGCCCGTCGGTGACCACCTCGTCGAACGGCCGCGCGTGCCGGGTCATGTCGCCCTGGTGCGGGGCGACGTCGCCGCCGGAGGCGTCCGCGCCGACCCAGAGCCCGACGAGCTGCCCGACCTTCTCGCGCAGGGTCATCGCCGTCACGAGGGCCTCGACCCGCTCGGGGACCGGCCGGCGCACGTCGCGCCAGACCGGGGGTGCTGCGTCGCTCATCTGGAGTCCACTTCGTCGTGGGGCCGGGAGGCGACTCGCGTCGAAAGTTGCGATATCGCGACCGATACTGTTTCCCGGGAACCGTAGGGGCGGCCCGCGACATCCGTCAAGCACGCGCTGACTGGGCCCTCGTTCTGCGACCGATGCGCTACAGTCGGTACCCGGTGCGCGACACCGACAGTTTCGAAGGGGAACCATGCCGAGAGGGCGCACGACGATCGCCGACATCGCCAGCGAGGTGGGCGTCTCCATCCCGACCGTGTCGAAGGTGCTGAACGGCCGGACCGACGTCGCCGAGGCGACGCGCGCCCGGGTGGAGGCGGCCCTCGAGCGGCACGAGTACCGCAAGCCGGTCGCCACCCGGACGGGTGGATCCGGCGTCCGCCTGCTCGACCTCGTCTTCCACGAGGCCGACAACCTCTGGTCGCAGGAGATCATCAAGGGCGTCGAGCAGGTCTGCGGGCCCGAGCGCGTCGGCGTGGTGCTCTCCGAGCTCGGCGGCTCGCACCGCCCGCCCCAGGAGTGGATCGACGACGTCATGGCGCGCCGCCCCCTCGGGGTGCTGCTCGTCCTGTCCGGGCTCGACGCCAAGCAGCGGCACCAGCTCAGCTCGCGGAACATCCCGTTCGCGGTCGTCGACACCCAGGGCGAGCCGCCGGCCGGGGTGCCGACCGTCGGCTCCAACAACTGGAACGGCGGCCTGTCCGGCACCCGGCACCTGCTCGCGCTCGGCCATCGGCGGATCGCCGCGATCTCCGGCCCCGACGACATGCTGTGCTCCCGGGCGCGGGTCGACGGCTTCCGCAGCGCCCACGACGAGCTCGGCGTGCCGTGGGACCCGGCGCTGATCCGCTGGGGCGGCTTCGACGCCGAGAGCGGGTACCGGCACGGGCTCGACCTGCTGCGCGGGCCGGACCGGCCCACCGCCGTCTTCGCCGGCTCGGACTACCAGGCGCTCGGCGTGCTGCGCGCGGCCCGCGAGCTCGGCCTGCGGGTGCCCGAGGAGCTGTCCGTCGTCGGGTACGACGACCTGCCGATCAGCCAGTGGCTCGACCCCGGGCTCACCACCGTGCACCAGCCGCTGCGGGAGATGGCGTCGATGGCCACCCGGATGCTGCTCACCCTGGCGGCCGACGGGCTGCCGCCGTCGATGCAGGTGGAGCTCGTCACCGAGCTGGTCATCCGCTCCTCGACCGCGCCCCCGGCGGCGGGCTAGGCGCGTGGCGGTCCCGGAGGCGCACGGGCTGCCGACCGGCGCCCTGCTCGCCCTGCTCGACGCCCTGGAGGGCGCGGGCCTCGACCCGCACGCCCTGGTCGTCGCCCGGGACGGCGCCACGCTGCTGCGCGCCGCGTGGGCCCCCTACGACCACCGCCGCGCCGCGCTGGTCTACTCCGTCTCGAAGTCCGTCACGGCCCTGGCCGTCGGCCTGCTGGCCGACGAGGGCCGGCTCGCGCTGGACGACCCCGTGGACCGGCACCTCGACCTGCCGAACCCGCACGGGCTCACCCTGCGGCACCTGCTCACCATGTCGACCGGGCACAGCCGCGCGCAGACGCTCGCGATGCCGCCGTCCGCGCGCGTCCTGCTGGCGACGGCGCCCGCGCACCCGGTCGGCTCGCGGTTCGCGTACAGCTCGCCCGCCACGGCGACCCTCGGGCGGGTGGTCGCCGCCGTCGCCGGCGAGCAGCCCACCGCCTACCTGCGGCCGCGGCTGCTCGAGCCGCTCGGGATCGGGGACCGGTGGTGGCGGCATCTCGACGGCGTCGAGGAGGGGTTCTCCGGGCTGCACCTCACCGTGGACGACCAGGCGCGGATCGGGGGCGCGCTGGCGGGTGGGCGGTGGGGCTCCGTGCTTCCGGGCGGGCTGGTGGCGCAGGTCGCGGGGCTGCGGGTGCCGACGGGGGGCGGCGGGGGCGGCGGGGGCGGTGGGGGCGACCGGCCCGGCGACGAGCCGGACCCCGCCGCGCCCGACTGGTCGCGCGGCTACGGCTACGGCGTCTGGCACGGCCGGCACGGCATCCGGATGGACGGGGCGTACGGCCAGCTCACGCTGGTCGTGCCGGAGACCGGGGTCGTCGTCGCCTACCAGGGCGCGACCACCGACACCCAGCGCCTGCTCGACGTCCTGTGGCTCCTGGTCGAGTCCTTCCGGGACGGCCCGCTGCCCCCGGCCGACCCGGCGACCACGGCCCGCCTGGCCGACCGGGTCGCGGCGCTCGACTCCTGGCCCGCCGCGCTGACGCCGCACCCCGACCCGGGGCCGGACGCGACGGGATGGACCCTCGCCGACGCGGGGCCGGCGTCGTGGCGGCTGACCGTGCCGCCGACCACGCGGCGACCCGGCGGCTCGCTGGACCTCACCCCCGACCGGTGGACGCCCGGCACGCTCGCACCCACGCGCGGCGCGCGGCTGCTGCCGGTCGCCGCGCGCGCCGAACGCCGGCCCGACGGGTCCGTGCGCGCCCAGCTGGTCGTCACGTCCTCGCCGCACCGGGTGCTGCTGACCCGCTCCCCCGACGCCGCCGACGCCGCCCTCGGTGCTCGCTGGCACACCGCGCCGCTCTGGCGGCCCGACCTCGCGACCCTGCTCGTCCCGCCGCTCGTCGCCGGCACCGCGCCCGGCCCGACCTGACCCACCCGGAGCCATGACCCCCGACACCGACACCGCCGTCACCGTCCACCCCGCCTGGCTGCCCGACGCCGCCACCGCCCCGCTGCGGGATCTCCCGTCCGCGGTGCTGGGCGCCGGACCGTGCCTGGAGACCGTGCGCTCCGAACTCGGCCGCGCCGTCCCGGTCCCCGAGGCCGCCCTGGTCGTCGCCGACGTGGGCGCCGTCGCAACCCCGTCCGACGTGGGCCTCGCGACGCTGCCCGACGTCCCCGCCGGCGGGCACGCCATCGTCCGCGCCCCTGGCCGCACGGTCGTGCTCGGCGCCGACGGCCCCGCCGCGCTGCGCGGCCTGTACGCGCTGGCCCGGTCCGTCGCCCTGGCGCGACTGGGCGCCCCGGCGCCGGCCGCCGTCACCGTCAGCGCCCCCGAGCAGCCGCTCCGGATGCTCGACCACTGGGACAACGTCGCGGTGCACCCCGTCATGGGCCAGGTCGAGCGCGGCTACGCCGGCGGGTCGATCTTCTACGCCGACGGCGAGGTCCGGGCCGACCTGGGCCGGGTCCGCGCCTACGCCCGGCTGCTCGCCGCGACCGGCGTCGAGGCCGTGGGGATCAACAACGTCAACGTGCACGCGCGCGAGGCGCGGCTGCTCACCGACGGCCTGGGCGACGTCGCCCGGATCGCGGACGTCTTCCGGGCGTACGGGATCCGTTGCTTCCTGTCGGTGTCGTTCGCGTCGCCGCGGCTGCTGGGCGGGCTCGACACGGCCGACCCGCTCGACGCCGGCGTCGTCGCCTGGTGGGCGTCCGCGGCGGACCGGGTCTACGCCGCGGTGCCCGACTTCGGCGGGTTCCTCGTCAAGGCCGACTCCGAGGGCCAGCCCGGCCCGTTCGCCTACGGCCGCAGCCACGCCGACGGAGCGAACATGCTGGCCGACGCGCTGCGCCCGCACGGCGGCACCGTCCTGTGGCGGGCGTTCGTGTACGACCACCGGCAGGACTGGCGGGACCGTCGGACCGACCGGGCGCGCGCCGCGTACGACCACTTCGCGCCCCTGGACGGGACGTTCGCCGACAACGTGGTGCTCCAGGTCAAGCACGGGCCGATGGACTTCCAGGTGCGGGAGCCGGTGTCGCCGGTGCTCGCCGCGATGCCGCGGACCCGGCTGGCGCTCGAGCTGCAGGTCACGCAGGAGTACACCGGCCAGCAGCGGCACGTCTGCTACCTGGCGCCGGCGTGGGGGGCGGTGCTGGGGTTCCGGCTGGACGGGTCGAGGACGGTCGGGTCGCTCGTCGCCGCGGGTGGCGGGGTCACGGCCGTGTCCAACGTCGGCGACGACCCGTTCTGGACCGGCCACCCGCTCGCGCAGGCCAACCTCTACGCCTTCGGCCGGCTCGCCTGGGACTCCACGCTGCGCCCCGAGGACATCCTGGACGAGTGGATCGCGCTGACGTTCGCCGCCGCGTCCCCGGTGGCGCTGACACGGATCCGGGCCGTGCTGCACGCGATGATGGACGACTCCTGGCTGCGGTACGAGGGGTACACCGCCCCCCTGGGCGTCGGGTTCATGGTCACGCCCGGGACGCACGGCGGGCCGTCCGTCGACGGGTACGAGTACTCGCCGTGGGGGACGTACCACTTCGCGGACCGGGACGGCATCGGGGTCGACCGGTCGACGGCCACCGGGACCGGGTACGCGGGGCAGTACCCGTCGCCGTGGCGCGAGACGTACGAGTCGGTCGAGACGTGCCCCGACGAGCTGCTGCTGTTCTTCCACCACGTGCCGTACTCGCACGTGCTGGCGTCGGGGAAGACGGTGATCCAGCACGTGTACGACTCGCGGGCGGACGCGGTGGAGTCGCTGGACGGGGTCGAGGCGGCGTGGGAGTCGCTGGTGGACCTGGTGGGGTCGGCCGTGCCGGCCGCGTTCGACGCGCGGGTGCGGGAGCGGCTGGCCGTGCAGCGGGAGTCGGCCGTGGAGTGGCGGGACCAGGTGCGGAGCTACTTCTGGCGGAAGTCGGGGGTGCCGGACGCGTCGGGGCGGGGGATCTACTGACGGTCGCTCACGTCCGGGCGAGGCGGGCGACCAGCTCGTCGCTCCCCGCCTGTCCCAGCGTCGTCGTCTCCCCTCCGTCGCCGAAGTGGCGCAGCACCCTGGCCACGCCCGCGGCGTCGACGGCGGACGCCTCGGTGCGGATGGGGATCTCCCCCCGCGGCCCTCGCGGGAACCGCCGGCGCTCGCGACCCGAGACGGTCACTGCCGCGGACCCGCTCGCCAGGACCACCACCAGGTCGGTCGGCCGCGACGGCACACTCACCGCGGCCAGGTCCGCCCACCCCACCCGGTAGCTCTGATCCCGCTCGCGCACGGTGAGGCGGGTCGGAGTCAGCCAGACGCCGGCTCGCCGCACGCGGACGGCCTGACGCGCCCCGGCGACCACGAACCCGAGTCCGACGAGACCGACGACGACCGCCAACCCCGAGGACATCGCGCCGCCCGCACCGAGTCCGGCCGCGGCCAGGAACAAGGCCCCGGGCCACGCCGTCATCCCGGCCGTGAGCAGCCCATGTGCGGGGTGCTCGCGCAGGACGGTCGCACTCTCGTCGCCGAGTCGGCCGAGGCCGATGCTCCCGCGCGGCCCCTCCCCCCGCTCCTGGCGGTCCCGGACAGCACGACCCGCCCGGAGGATCGCTCCGACGCCGACGATCCACAGGCCCAGCACGATCAGCGGTACCGCGGTTCGTCCGAGCACGACGAGCAGGGCACCGAAGGCGCAGATCCCGATCATCACGGGAAGCTCGCGCCGTCGAGCAGCGCGGAGCCACGGGTCCGTGTCCGCGTCCGGGGCGCTGGACTCCGCACCGGAGTGGTGAGACGGGCGATTGATCATCCGAAGATCGACTCCCAAGCGTCGGACAGGCCGTCACCGACGGCCTCGGCGGCGTTCCGCGCGGCGGCGGCCCCCTGCTCCGCGAGATCGAGGACAGCCTTGCCGCTGTCGAGGACGTCACGCGCGCCGTTCGCCAGCGCGGCGCCGACGTCCCAGCTGCTCTCCAGCAAGCCGTCGACGACTCCGGAGGTGAAGATGCCCACTGCGCCGCCGACGACGCCTTCCACGACCAGGCCGACGACGTTGCCGTCGGGCATCCGGGCCGCGAGCCGGCTGCGAGTCTCCGGCCCCACGCAGACGACCTTCAGATCCATCGCCGCCCAGCCCGGCGGCGTCGCCAGCGCGAGGGCCTGACGGATCCTCCGGGACTGCTCGGGGGTCAGGGGCGCGGGACTCATCGGTCGGGCGTGGCCTCCCGAGCGCGGAGGGCCACCGCCTGCACGGCGTCGGGGAACAGCTCGAACCCGACCTCGTGACCTGGGTTGACCACGAGCCCGTGGCCGCCGGGCATGCGCAGCACCAGGTCGCGTCCGGTCATCGTCAGCGCGAACCGCGCCTGGTGCGACACCTTCGCCGTGAGCTCGAGCGAGGTGAACACCGCCAGCATCGGGATCTCCCCGCGGTCGAACAGCACGGGGACGAAGCCCTCGAAGTTCGGTCCCACCGCGCCGCCGCTCGGCACGACGAGCTCGGAGCGCAGCAGGGCACCGAAGACGTCGACCGCCTCGCCCTGCATCCCGCGCCTGATCAGCGACTCCAGCTCGGGCCCGGTCATCGCGGCATCGCGCGTCATGCGTCCCCCCTGCGTCTGTCCGACTCGGTCTCGGTACGACGCCCGTTGGCGTCGAGGTACTCCACGACGTACTCGTCCGGATCACAGCGCCACGGCGACGCGGGGTCGATCACGACACGCCGCCGACCGCTCGCCCACCGCAGACGCCGTGCGACCGAACCCCAGGTCAGTTCGGAGACATCGCGCCGGTCCGCGAGTGCCGCCTCGGCGTCGCTGTAGAGCACCAGGTCGGACCGATCTTCCGGGTCGGTGTCGACTCCGAGCACATCGTGGTGCAGGAGCGCGATGGCGAACGACCGGTCGTCGAGGAGCCCGTCCGCGTACTCCCGGAGAAGCGTGGGCGCGGATGTCCCGGTGAGCCGGCGTTCCTCCGCCCGCCACCCGGGAGCCTCGGCGTCGGCCTCGTCCTCTCCGATCGGAGATGCGATCACGTTGCCTTCCACCCACAACGTCCCGCACCTCGAACAGCGCCACATCCGCAGCCACTTCTGGAGATCGTCGACGAGGAATGGCTCGTGCCGCCCCGCCTGCGCCAGCGCCGTGCACACCTTGCACGGGGGTCCCGCTGTCACGGGAACCTCCTCAGCGGCAGCCAGGTCCCGTCGGGTCCGAGCTGGAAGAGCAGGCTCCCGTCGGGCACCGGTGGCGCACCGTCGAGCACGAACTCGCGAGTCGGGTTGACCAGGTAGCCACCGGTGCCCGGGTGCCCCGGAGCATCCTCGATCTTGAGTGCGGTGTGCCCGCCCTCGAGGTAGTGCGGGTGCCCGGCCGCGTCGACGAGCTCAGGAACTCGCGGCGCGAGGCCCTCGCGAGGGAACGCGATCCCGAACACCTCCGGACCGTCGGGCGCGGGCCGGACGATCACGGCGTCCTCGATGCTCGGGGCGAAGCCCGTGCCGCGGAGGACGTCGTGCGGCGTCTGCAGCTGCATCGCGTCCTCGGCGGTCATGTGGAAGAACGCACCACGACCGCTTCCCAGGCGGGACTCGCTGCCGGTGTAGAACTCCACGATGTCTCGGCTGAAGAACGAGACGCCCCAGTCCGGTTCTATCGCCCGATACGCAGGATCCGGGATGGTCCAGTGCAGGCGCTCCGCCAGCCCGCCCGTCGCCGCTGCCGCGCGACCGCCCGCAGCGATCTCCTCGGCCGCAGAGAGCCCACGCAGGGCACGTGAGGCGGCGCCGGCACCTCCGGCAGCGGTGAGCGCGAGGTCTGGCGCGAGCTGACCCCACCACTGCGCCGGCCGGTCCCGGAGGAGGTCGAGCTGCGCTAGCTGCTCCGACGTCCCGATCGGGTCCTCGGTCAACGACGCGTACGTGTCGAGGCCGCCCTGCCACATCGCGGCGCCGTCCCGCATCAGCCCCTCGGGGTCGATCAACAGCCGGAGGCTGTTGAACTTCACCAGCATGTCGGTGATGCCCGTGACCCAGGACCACATCCCCTGAGCGAACTCCCCGAGATGCCACCGGCCGTCGCGAAGCCCGGCGGACAGCTCGTCGAGCACGGCCGCTGCCGCACGAGCCGATGCGGCGACCTCGTCCTGCGCGGAATCGAGAGTGCGCTCGGCAAGGTCTCGCAACCCGGAGCCGGAGTCGGCCGCGACGCCGCCGCGGCCCGTGAGCATCGCGCCGGATGGTCCGACCTCGGCCTCACGAAGCGCGCGGCCCCGCTGGTAGAGCCGGACGGCTGTGCCGGCAACGCCCTGAGCCCACTCGAGCGTCTGGGCGTGCAGCAGGAGCGTCGACCCCGCCGCGGCGTGGATCTGCGACACGGCGTCGAGCGTCTGCGCGAACTGCTCGCGGCGACCGGCCCAGCCATCCGCGGCGTCGCCCGTCCACGTCGTCGGGTGCGCGCCCCGTAGGTCCTCCGCCTGCTGGGCGAGAGCCCGGGACTGCTGCTCGAGCAGATCCGCGTCCCCCCGCAGCGCCGCGGCGGAGCCCGGGACCAGGACCGTCGGGTCGGAGCAGGTGGCGAGCGTCGCACCGAGCGAGGTCGCCGTCATCCGACGGACCCGGTGAGAGCCGAGCCGAGCTGGCGCGCCCGGGCCTCGACCGCGATATCGACCTCGGTGTAGGCGTCGGCCGTCCCGCGCAGCTCGAAGCCGGCGTGCTCGATCTCGCTGGCGAGGCCGTCGATGAGGTAGGAGAACCGCTGCGCCCAGCCGGTCGCGGCGGTCGGCAGCGAGTACCCGTACTCCTGGGCGGCCTGCATCGCGCGGCGCTCACCGACGGAGACCACGCGGTCCGCCAGACCTAGCACCATGTTGGCCGTCGCCCGCAACGCGTCGATGTCGACGGTGTACCCACCCGCGGCGAGGATGCCCCCCGACCCCGCGGCGACGGCACCCTCGCCGTCGTGCGCCATGCTGCTGCTCACCGCCGCCCCTCCCGATGGTTCACCGCGGGCATCCTATGGGCCGCACGAGCCACGGTCCGGCGCTCTCGCCCACCCAGCCGAAGCACCTACGCCGTCACGTCCCCCGCTTGATCGCCGCGGTAGCGAGGTGATCGGCAGCCTCCGACAACCGCAGCCCCACGATGTCCAGCCACCGCAGCACCTCCCGCCGCCGCAGCACCCCCGACGTCAGCGGCTCCGCCAGCAGCCGCGCCATCGCCTGCTGGTACTGCGTCCGCACCGGGGCCTTCTCGGCCGCGAGCACCGACACCGACACCCGCCCCACGTCCGGCCGCAGGCACTCGGTCGCTGCCCGCAGCGCCGGCACCCCGACCCGGATCCCCTCGAGCACCGACACCCACCCGGGCGCCGGCCGCACCCGTACAGGTCGACCTCCCGCACGAGTCCCGCAGGTTGTCGGGTACGTCGTCGACCGCCCGCGAGTACGTGAACAGGTCCTCCCTGTCGAACCACGAGGTCAGCGCGCGGGCCAGCGACTCGACGACGTGCGCCCGCCAGGCGTCGCCCTCGTGCTCGACGGCCGCGACCTCCTCCCGCGCGCCTCCCCGGCCGAGACGGTCCCCCGCGCCGGCCGCAGCAGCGAGCAGTCGCGGTGGCGAGATGAGGTGCGGGGCTACTTCTGGCGGAAGTCGCGGGCGAGAGACGAGTGCGGGAGCGGCGACGCCCCGCGGACCCAGATCCTTCTGACGTGAGTGTGCTGTAGTCGAAGTGACGTGGCGGCGGCGTGAGCGGCAGACCCACGCACGTATCGCGCACGGGCGCGATCACCGTCAAGCGACGGCGGTGCAGCCTGTCCCGAGGGTCGGCCTCATCCGACTAGGCGAGGTCCTCTCCGCGGCGGTTCCTCAACCCGTCGGTGAACGTGGCGACGAACGAGCGCACGGCGTCCATCTGGCTCAGATCCACCTTGCCGACGAAGACCTGCTCGCACGCGTATCGCCAGCTCTCGCCCGCGACAGCCGTGATCGTCGAGGCGACCGCCGCGTTGATGACCTGACCCGGACCGGGCACTAGCCCGACGAGCGACGCCGCGAGCCGGACACCGCCCTGCTTGGCGCCCGCGGTGATCAGCGCTGCGGCCGACGTCGCCTCACCCTTCGGGATGCCGTAGAGCGTCGCGATCTTCGCCATCAGCGCGAGCTGGGCGGGGACCAGGACCACGGCGTCGGAGCCAGGCAGCGGAACCGCCCCGACGCCACCGGATAAAACCGCTGCTCCGGCGATCCACGTCCGGGCTAGCTGTGATGTCCAGGGAGGTTGGTCAGTCGGGTGATCGGTGGCCGGCCGCCGATGGCGGAGTGGGCGCGGTGGTGATTGTAGAAGTGCAGCCAGCCGGGAAGGGCCGCGCGGCGCTGGTCTTCTGAGCCGTAGAACCGGGCGTAGGCCCACCCGTCGGCCAGGGTGCGGTGGAAGCGTTCGATCTTGCCGTTGGTCTGGGGCCGGTAGGGGCGGGTGCGCTTGGCGGTGATCCCGAGGTCTGCGCAGCCCTCGCGCCAGGCGTGGGACATGTAGGCCGAGCCATTGTCGGACAGGACGCGCTCGACGATCACGCCGTGGTCGGCGAACCAGGCCGTGGCGCGTTGCAGGACCCCGATCGCGGTCGTTGCCTTCTCGTCGGCGTGGATCTCGATGTAGGCGACGCGGGAGTGGTCATCGATCACGGTGTGCAGGAACGCGGTGCCGATGTTCGGGTGGCCCTTGCTGGTGCGGCCGGTGCGCACCGCGGTGGCGGCCTTGTTCTTGTCACCTTGCTGCTTGCCGACATAGCGCCAGCCGCCGCCGTCGGGGATGTTGCCGAACTTGGTCACATCGACGTGGATCAACGCGCCGGGGTGGTCGTGCTCGTAGCGGCGCAGCGGCTCGCCGGTGACCCGGTCGATCCGAGACAGCCGGTTGATCCGGCAGCGGACCAGGACCGCGTGGACCGTGGACGCCGGCATGCCCAGGCGACCGGCGATCTGGACCGGGCCGAGCCGGTGACGCCAGCGCAGCGCCACGATCTGACGCTTGACGCGCTCGGGCGTCCTGCTCGGGCTGCGGTGCGGGCGGCAGCTGCGGTCACTCATCCCCGCTGGCCCCTCGGCCCGGTAGCGAGCGGCCCACTTCGCTGCGGTTCGAGGACTGACCATGAACATCTTCGCCGCGCTCGAGCAGGTCCAGCCCTGCTCGACGACCAGGCGCGCCAAGCGGAGCCGGGTCTTGGGAGTCAGCGTCGCGTTAGCGTGGGACACGAAGGCCTCCAGGGTGTGAAGCGGTTCTCGACAGCTCCACTTCACAACTGGGGGCCTTCACCTGTCAGGCCGACTCACCGCCGCCAAGCGGGACAACCTCCCTGGACATCACAGCTAGCCGACGCTTCGTCGACTGATCGATGCGCTGCGCTGCCTCGAGAGCTTCGCGACGAGCGACCGGGACGACCCGCCGAGTGCGCTCCAACAGCTCGAGCAGTCCGTGCTGCTCTCCCCACGGGGGCGGCGCGGCTGAGGTGAGGACGGGAACGCCGTCGACGATCGGAAGATCCATCGCCCGAACTGCTTCGACGAACTGGAGGGCGCGCGGGTCGACCTCGTCCCCGGGCCGTCGGTCCTGGCCGGTGACGACCACGATGACCGGGAGCCCGAGCGCCGCCAGCTCGCGGATGAGTTCCTTGCGCCCATCGTCCAACCGGTGGTCACGGATCACGAACCAGGCGACGTCCATCCGCGCGCGGCCCTTGCGCGAGAGCTCCTTGCGAAGGTCTCGAAGGGGCTTGCGTTCGCCGGTCTCGTACCCCCGCCCGTCCCAGATGCAGAGCGTCCCGGTCGGGTTCACGTATCCCGTGAAGGACTGGGTGACGGGCTCACCGACGCCGGTCGGAGCTGTCTCGTCTCCGAACACCGCGTTGACGAGCGACGACTTCCCGGCACCCGTCGGCCCGAACACCGCGATGTTCACCTGCCCGAGGTCCGCCGCGGGATCTGCGAATCCCTCTGCGACCTCGGCGTCGTCGTGATCGCCCGCGACGTCAACCATCTAGACCTCCTGTTGCCGATGTGACGCACACTAGAGGCCGAGTCGGACAGCGACGCGCGAAAACGCCCGACCTAGCTCCACAGATCTACAAGTCGAGCTCGTGCCTTCTTGGAAGCGGGGAGTCGCACGTACCGATCGGTGCCGGCACGGTAGATGCAGTCGATGCCGTACCGGTGCAGGTACGCGATGTCGGGCTGCGTCGGCCGCTCCGGGAAGAGCGCGCCCGCAATAGCCGGCGTCGGTTCCAACTCGGGGCCGTAGTGAAGGAGCTGCGCGAGCGCCTGGCGGACATAAGTTCGATCCGCGGAGCTCTTGGCCTCGATGAGCTCCGTGTGGCTGCCGAAGTCGAGACACAGATCAGGCATCCCCGCGGGGGTGGGCTGTCGACCGACGGCGACGTTGCCGGGAAGTGTCGCGGCGTAGGCCTGCACCAATGTCCCCTCCCCCCGGAGGACCACCCGCTCGCCGGGGGACACCTGGTAGCTCGTCGACGTTGTGTATACCTGCTCGATCGCCAAGAAAGGGCTCGTGGACTTCTTGTCGCCCTCGAGGGCGAGCGCGAGCGCCAGATCCTTCGCGGCGTAGTCCTTGCCGTGCGGTGCCGGCAGATCTAGGTGCAGCACGTCGATCACCGCCTGAGCACGCTCCGCGTCGTACACCGCCATCGACTGGAAGTGGTTCGTCTCCTTCAACCCGAGCGCCCGGTTGACGACCGCGTACGGGACGCTGAGCCGCTCGAACTGGGTCACGGCGTAGATGTGCCGGTAGGTGCCCTTGTCCGGGTGCGTCGTCCACATCGCGGCGGCAAGGCTCGCGTTCTCGAAGCGGTAGCCGACGACGCCGATGGCCCAGACCTCGTTCTGGCCGGTGAAGAGGACGACGTCACCTTCGTGCACGCGGTTGATCTTCGCCGTGTTGTGCTGGTAAGTGCCCCAGAAGTGGGCCAGCCCGTCCGGGTGGCGCGCTTCGAGCTCAGCGCGTGCCGGGTGGTCAGCGCGCTGGCGTACGGCTCTTCCCTGAACGGGATCTTCACGTCGAGAGTGCGCTTGAGGTTCTCGCGCCCGTCCTTGTGGCCGCGAGAGGGGTGAACCAGAACCGTCGTCATCAGAGCACGCCGTCTTCATCGTCGAGAGCCGCCGTGCGCTGCTACGACGGGCGCGACTCGTAAGTGCGCACCCCCGCGAACACGACATGGTCGACCGATGGATCGGCGATTCACCCCGGGATCTGAACGTCCCATGGACCGCCCGAGAGCACCACGTCGTGACATTCACTCGATCGGCCCACCGCAGCCGCGGACCGGACGACGGCGCGTTCGCTGCCGCTCCGGGCCCCGGATGCTGCTAAGTCACACGTCGGCGAGGGCGACGAGTCGAGCCGCGATCTTCTGCATGCCCACGGTCGGATTGATGTCGCCCTGCACACGTGCCGGCAGGCGGACCCGGAACGAGACCGAGTCCGCCTCCACGTGCCTCGCCTCGTCGAGCTGCTCAGATCGCAGCAGCTTGATCCGGTCGTCCGCGAGGTCGTAGAGGCGCTCGAACACCACCTGGAAGGGCCGCCGGAAACGGGCGCTCTGCGCGTGCTCCGCGTGGTCGTAGCCGACCGAGGCGTCTCCCCCGTACTGCTTCACCTTGGCCACGAACGCCGTGGCAGCGTCGGAGTCGGGCAGCCGGGCGAGGACGGCATCCACGAGGTCGGGGATGGAGCGCCCCGGGGACCCGACTGCCTGCCAGCGGATGCCGACGCTCAGCAGGAAGAGGTGCGTCTCGGGTACGCCGCCCACAGACGCGCCGAGCTCGAGCTGGTGGAAGCCCTGGATGTGATGCTCGGACTGGCTCCCGGTGGTGGTCTTGACCTCGACACCCACCGGTCCCAGCTGGAAGTCTCGCGACGAGGGCACGCTGCCGGCCCAGCACTTCACGATCGCGGCGGGATCCGCCGCGGTGGCAGTCAGCGCTGCGAGCACCGACAGCTCGCCCGCGAGGCCGACGAGCGCCTGGTCGCTGATGCCCGCGCGCCGCAGCGCCATCGCGATGACGGGCTCCGACGCGGCGAACGCACGGTCGCGGTCGCGCTCCAGCCCGTTCTCGACGAGCTCCGCGCACACGAAGGCCGCGAACCCGTCCAGGTGCTGCGTCGACGGCAGCACGAGACGACTGGCGGCAAGCTGGCTCCGGCTCCGTGTCGACCAGACGTTGTGGACCAGGTTCTCGGCCACCAGCTTGTCGCGCGGGACCAGCGGGTCGCCGACGAGGAAGATCTCGACCCGGCCGTGCTCGTCGCGTGAGACGCCGAGCGTCCTCGCACCGTCCGCCCAGACCAGGTCCCTGGCCTCGCCCGTCGTCGCGGCGGGCATACCGGCGATCTTCTCGCGCAGCCATTCGTAGGACGGAGACGTGCTGTCAGACACCGAGGCCTCCCCGCTGCGCTTCGACGTGGTCGGGGCCGCCGAGAGGCAGCACGACGCCGACCGCGACCGACGCGGTCGACCCCATCTCGACGACGTGGAAGAGGACGAGGCCGTCGCTGCCCGCCGGCCGCGAGCCGTCGAGCGAGGTGCGGACCGCCTCACCGCGAGCGACGAAGTCGAAGTGCTCGTCGCCGCGGATGCCGTCGGCGGTCACGTTGCGGGAGCCCCAGGTGCTGGCGAGCGTCGTCCCGTCTACGTCCCGGCGCATCGGCCGCACCACCGCCGGGAGCCCCGCCAGCGGCCCGCCCTCGACCGGGTCTCCGCCGCCGAACCGCACACCGACGGAGAACGTGGGCTGCTGCTCCCGCTTCACGTCGAGGTCGAGCAGCCGCCACAGGAGCGGCGACTCGTCGGTGGTCACCATGCCGGGCACGGCGCGGTCGAGAGCCGCTGCCCACAACCGGAGGTACGCGGCGATCGCGTACGGAGAGGAGAGCCCGAGATCGACACCGTCCTTGACCGCGGGAGCTCTGAAGAGCGGGAACGCCGGATCGTGCTCGTCGAGCCGTGCGTGGTTCTCGACCGATCGCCACCGGTCGGCCTCGGCGCCCGTCTGCCCCGGTCCGTGGTGCGCGTAGACGAGGCTGTCGAGGAGGTCGGCCGTCTCGTAGAGGTCGAGCCGCCGCTCCAGCAGAAGCCCACGATCACCCGTCGCGCTGGGCACCTTCAGCACCGCCTCCGAGAAGAGGCCTGCGATCAGCTCCTGGTTCTGCTTGTCCTCGCCAGCAGGGTTCACGTGTCGGACGAACGGCTTCGGCCCGGGCCAGACGGGGACGGACCGGAGGTTGCTGATCTTCCCGGTGGCTTTGAACGCCTTGCCCTGGAGGACGGTGACGGAAGGCAGCCCGCCTCCGGCGCCCATCGCAGCGAGCACGTCGCGCCGGAGGGCCTCGTCGTTCTCGTGGTACTGCCGGAACAGGTCGAGCTGGTCGGCCCCGAGCAGCACGCGGCACAGGTCGATGTAGCTCCCGCGGTAGCCGAACCAGCGCTGCATCTGCATCTGGGTGTCGGCCAGGGGCTCGTCGCTGCGCCGGCTGAAGTAGGTGGTCGTCAGCCCCTCGAGCGTCAGCCCGCGAGACATCACGTTGCCCGAGACGAAGATGGTCGAGAGATTGGGGGCGGAGCGCCACATGCCGTCCGCATCCAGCACGGGCCCGAACCGCGGGCGGTCGTCGGCGTTCTCGTCGCTGTTGATCACCGCGACCGAGGTCCCGGGCACGATCTCGTCCAGCACCAGCCGCTCGACCTCGGGCCACTGGTCGGTGGGAGGCACCGTCGGAGCCGCAGGCAGCTCGAGAGCCTCGCGGGCGATCTCGGCGGACCGCTGGTAGTCCTCGAGCCAACGGATCCAGGCCGGCCTGTTGGTCTCCAGATCCTCCGCCACGCCGGAGCGCCCCAGCGCGCGGGCGCCGTCAGCACGCTGGCGCTCGACCTCGGAGCCGTCCGACCACGCGAGGATGCGTTCGGCGACGTCGAAGTGCCGGTCCTTCGCCGACGAGGGGTGCACGAGCATCGACATCGGCTTCACCGCCGCTTCCGCCGCCTCCGCTCGAGTCGCATGCCGGACCGCACGGGCCGCGGACGGCCCCAGCCTGCCCGGAGCGCGGAGAAGACGCAGCGCCGACGCGACGAGATACCCGCGCACCGTGTCGATCAATGAGTCATCGGTGCTGGTGTCAGTCGGCACGCAGAGCGGCACCTCGTCCAGGAGCCGGTAGTACACGTCGCCGCCGGTGTACCAGCCAGGTGCGCCCTCGGGGACGCGGTACGACGACGACCGGATGTCCGGATCTCCCTCCGCGCCCGGCGCTCGCAGGCTCGCCACGAAGTCCCGGGGCGAGAGCGGGTTGCCGGGGTCCTGGAGGAAGTTGGCCTGCGGTGTCGCGGTGTAGGCCACGTACGACGCGTAGACCTGGGCATTCGTGGTCTCGCCCGGACGACGCCGGGACTCCCACAGGTCGAGGATCCGCCGAGGCACCTGCCGGACCACGTCCGGGTCCAGGCCCCCGACCACGGACGAGTCGTCGGCCTCGTCGTCGAGGACGAGCAGGTGGAACGGCCGGCCTTCCGCCTCGACCGCGGGGTACACGGCCTCCTGCAAGGTCTCCGCCATCGCGGCGATGTGCGCGACGTTCTTCATCACGACCGCGACCATCGGTCGGCGCCGCGTGATCGCGCGCTGGGCGAGCTGCTTCGTCACGCGGTACGCCGAGCGCGCGTCCACTCCTGCGTCGCCGTCACCAAGAGCGCCTTCCCGCGGGACGAGCAGCCGCCGGAGGTGCGGCTCCGGCATAGCGCCGAACTGCTCGACGACCCGCTCGAAGGTCTGGGCCCAGAGCGCCGTCCGGGTCCCGCCCAGGATCACGATGGCGTCGACGCCCGCGTCGAGCGCCCTGGCGACGACAGCCATCATCGACGCCGTCTTGCCGGACTGCACGGCGCCCATCACGACGCCCGTACGCACCCTGCTGGCGGGCCAGGCGGCGGAGCCCGCCTCACCCGCGCCCAGGATGCCGTGCCGCAGGATGTGCTCGGCGTCCGCCTCGATCACGGCGCGGCTGACCGCCCCGATGCCCGACGAGGCGAGGGCGTCGACGTAGACGCTCCACCACGTCGCCGGACTGGTGTCGTCGTCGGCCAGGACCAGGCGCTCGCCGCCGAACGGCTCCGTCATGCGCGACGGCTCACGAGCTCGGCCAGACCCGAGTGCCCGAACTCGTCCCGCAGCCGGTCGTCAGCCTCGGCCACGTCCACGTCCAGCACGCCGAGGAACTCGTCGACCACCTTCGCCATGTACTTCCACTGCTCGCTGGTCTGCGTCTTCGACGGCCGGATCCAGGTCGCCGAGGCGTTCTGCAGCTCGGTGACGACCTCGTCGAGCTTGTCCTCGAGCTCGTCGCCCAGAACGGCTCGTGCTGCGCTCAGCGCGATGAGGCTCGCGACGAGCTGGAGCTCCTGCCATGCGTCCTTGCCGGTGCTGTTCCGGAACTTGTCGGCCCAGGCCTCCGGGGCGGTGCTGGCGTGCGCGTCGATGCCGTGGTCCAGCAGCAGCATCGCCGACCGCACAACGTCGACGTCGCGCAGCCGGTCGCTCTTGGTGTCGTGGACGCGCTTGAGCAGGGCGTTGATCGTGCTGGCGGTCGACCTCGTGCCGACCGTCCCCTTCGCGCCGAAAAGAACCGCGGCCACCCACGACAGGAGCTTCGTCCGCTTGTAGCCGGCTCGACCGAAGTCGTAGCCCTCGAGGGCTCCCTTCGTCGACGACAGGTCGTCCCAGTCTTCCAGCAGGAAGGGAGCCACGGCCTCGACGTCGTCGGCGTCACCGGCGGTGACGAGCAGGGCCTTCATGAGCGCGACGTTGTGGAACAGGGCGTTCCGGATCTCCTCGGCGTTGAGGTGCTTGCCCTGCTTGTTGTACAGGCTGAAGACCTCGTGCACCTGCTCCGTCGTGACCTTCTTGTAGACGATCACCGGGATGCGGTAGTCGGCCTGCTGCTCGAACACGTAAGCGAGGTCCCACCGCTCGCCGACGATGTCGATGTACTCCTCCCGGATCTGGCAGTAGTACTTGCCGCGCAGCTTCGCGAGGTCGCCGCTCAGCGACTTGACGTTCTCGCCGGCGCGCAGCGGGAACGGGAAGTAGCTCTGCCGCTCGAGCGCCGCGTTGAGGCTGGTCTGCTCGTGCTTCTTCCAGAGCCTCTTGAAGGCTGGGTAGTCGGTCCGGAACGTCTCGAGGAGATCCGGAACCTCCCACTCGACGGCCTTCGCCCTGACGATCTCGAGCGCCCGCGGGTGCTGACCGATGAACCGGAGGATCGACGTCAGCCGCTGCTTCCCGTCGACCACCTCGTAGCTGATCCGGCGCTCCTCGTCCTGCAGCTGCAGCACGATTACCGACGGCAGGGGGATTCCGCGCACCACCGACTCGATGAGCAGCTGGGCATCGCTCGTCGGCCAGACGTCCGCGCGCTGGTACGACGGGCTGAGGTCGAGCTTGCCTGTCACGGCGCGCTGGACGAACTGGGCGATGGGCCATGTGTCCGCCGCCGCGTCGATCGGGCCGCCGACCTCGGCCTCCTCCTCCTCGTCCACCTCTTCCCAGGCAGCGACCCAGGCCTGGGTCGCGCTCGTGAGCGTCGCGGAGCCTTCCTGGGCACCCTCCATCTGCTCGTAGAACTGCTCGCGGAGCGTGATGGCTCGCTCGAGCCGCTCGGAGAGACGCTCCAGCAGCGTGGTGTCGTGCCGTCCGAGGTTCCCGTAGTCGATCCCGAGACCCTCGGCCAGCGACGCATCGAACGCGCCGCCGTGGCTGCTCTCCAGCTGGTCGGGGAGGTGCAGCCATCCCTGCACGTTGGCGACGTGGACCCGCCAGCTGCCGTCGGCGAACCCGATCTCCTCGACGTGAGCACGCGCGGCGGGCACGTCGACGCCCTCAGGCACGGCAGGCCCGGGGAGGCTGAGCTCGACGAGGCGCTCCGCGATGTTCTGCTCGACCTCGCTGAGACTCTCCGACATGACTGGCTTCTCCTTGGTCCGCATGGAGTCGGCGGCTGCGGTCGCCGCGACAGTCAGCTCGTGGAAGGCGCGCGCGTCGAGTCCACCGGGGGTGTCGAGCAGGCGGCGCGCCACGGCGTCGATCAGCCGGTTCAGCCCGGTGAGCGTCACGGTGTCGCCGCGCGAGAAGCAGGTCTCGTCCCAGAGCACGCCGACCGCCTCCGCGACGAGCCGCCCGCACTCCACCTTCCCCGGGACGTCGGCCAGGTCCAGATGCACCGCGGAGCCCAGGGCGACGAGCGCTGACTTCTTCTCCTTGCTGCCCGGTCCGAGCGGCTCGACCTCCTGGCCGGCGAGGAGGTAGGCGCGCGCAGTGGCCTCGGCCTTCGAGGTCGCGCTCTGGTACTGAGCCACGTCGGTGTCCTTGCTCGCACGGCGCGCGCTCGACGACGCGCGTGGGTCGGTGGATGACGAGTACATGATGGCTCGCCGAGCAGCCCGTGCGGCGGCGACTTCCTGATGCGGCCCGAATTACCCCGATTGCAGCAGAGGTCAGCACCCTGCCCTCGTACGTCGGGTGGCCGGTCTCGTCCCACGTGGACGTCGACCACCCGTCGACGCGTCGTGGACCCGCATGTCGGTGCGAGCTCGTACCCTTCTCGCCATGGGAGAGCCTGAGTTCCGCTTCGTCGACCTGTTCGCGGGCATCGGCGGCTTCCACGCAGCGATGAAGACCTTCGGTGGGACGTGCGTCTACGCGGTCGAGATGGACCCCCGCGCCCGTCGCGTGTACGAGGCGAACTGGGACCACCCAGCCTCGGGGTTCAACGTCGCCGGCGACATCACGCTGGACGACCCGGCCGAGATCCCCGACCACGAGGTGCTCTGCGCAGGTTTCCCGTGCCAGCCCTTCAGCAAGTCGGGCGCGCAGCGCGGCATGGACGAGGCGCGCGGCACACTCTTCTACAACATCGCGACGATCATCGAGGCGAAGCGGCCGCTCGTCGTCCTGCTGGAGAACGTGCGGAACCTCATCGGACCGCGCCACGCGCACGAGTGGGACGTCATCATCACGACGCTCCGGCAGCTCGGATACCACGTGAGCCGGACGCCGGCGATCTTCTCCCCCCACCTCCTCCCGGCGCGTCTCGGCGGGACCCCGCAGGTGCGGGAGCGAGTCTTCATCACCGCCACCCGGTCCGACGTGCTGTCCCGGATCCCGTCGGACGCACCCGGCCCGGAGCCGGTCGCCTCGATGAAGGACCGCTTCCCCCTTGATGACGGTGAGGACAGCCCTCGCTTCGACCCCAAGTCGGGAACCGACGGGTGGCATCTGCGCGACGTGCTCGAGGACGACCCGCCGGTGGGCTACGGCCTGACGAGCTTCGAGACCCACTGGATCGACGCCTGGGACGAGTTCGTGCAGATCCTGCGATCGCGCGACGAGACGCTGCCCGGCTTCCCGGTGTGGGCCGAGTCGTGGCGAGACTTCCGCGAGGTCGCGACGCTGCACTTCCCGTCGCTCGCGCACGCCGACACGCTCAAGCCGCTCGAGTCGGTGAGGGACGGCTTCGTCCCCGCGACCGTGACGATGCCGCACGTCGACCGCACGCTGCCGGATTGGAAGCAGAGCCACCTCCGCAACAACCACGCCCTGTTCGCGCGCCACCACGCGCCGCTCCTGGAGTGGGCGTACCGCTGGGGGGTCTTCCGGGACGACGTTTTCCCGGCGTCGCGGCGCAAGCTCGAGTGGCAGGCGCAGGACGCGCCGAGCCTGTGGAGCACCGTGATGCAGCTCCGCCCGTCGGGTATTCGCGCGAAGAAGGAGACGTACCTCCCCGCGCTCGTGGCGATCACCCAGACGTCGATCATCGGCCGGTTGGCCCGGCGGATCACGCCGCGGGAGACCGCCCGCCTGCAGGGTCTGCCCGACAGCTTCGTGTTCCCCGGGCAGAGCGACGCGACCACGTACAAGCAGCTCGGGAACGGGGTCGCCGTCGGAGCTGTCGCTCACGTCTTCCGTCAGCACATCGAGCGCGACCGGCTCCTGCTCGAAGACGCTGGCCGATCACATCTCGACGACGACCAGCAGCGTGAACGCGCCGCCCGCCTGATCAAGGCTGTCGCCGCCGCGCCGCTCAACCCTCTCGACGTCTTGGGCCGCCCGCGCGAGCTGGATCCGACCGCGGTCTGACCGCGAGCTCGCGCCCGGGCGCCGAGCTGGCGGAGGATCGACGTCGTGCCGACCTTCAACGTCCCGGCGCACCCGGGCTCGAGCGGCGCCGAGGTCTCCCGGCGCATGAGCCGGCTGCGCCGACGGGACAACGAGCGCGAGCTCAGCCTTCGTCGCGCGCTGCACGCCGAGGGGTTGCGGTACCGCGTGACGTATCCGGTACCGGGTCTGCGGAGACGCACGATCGACATCGCGTTCACGCGTCGACGGGTCGCGGTGTTCCTCGACGGCTGCTTCTGGCACGGCTGCCCCTTGCACGGAACCGATCCTCGGAGCAACAGCGCCTGGTGGGCGCAGAAGATCGCGGCGAACCGCGCGAGGGACGCCGACACCGACCGTCATCTCGGCGCTCTGGGGTGGCGCGTGGTCCGCGTCTGGGAGCACGAGGACATCTCGAGCGCCTCCGCACGGGTTCGGGATGCGCTGCACGAGACCGGATCACGCGGCCGAGGTGCAGGCACGTCGGGCTGAGTCCGTGAACCCAGTCGACGGCTGCCACAGCCTCGATCCCCGCGCTCTGCTCAGTGTCAGCACTGCCAGATCTTGAGCATTCCAGCCCGAACCACGCCGAACGGGTCCCCAGCGGGTGAGATCCGCAGGAGAGACAACCTGTACCGCTGTGTGGTGATCAGTCGATGTACCCGATCGTCAAAGCCTTCGCGACGAAGACCCCCCGATTGCGCAGCGTGCGCACGTCCGACCACGTCACGGTCATGCCGCGCCCCTTCAGCCCATCGGCAACCGAACGTTGCAGTTCCGTCTCATGCTCGACATTCCGACTCCAGAGCGGGTGTCCGATGACGACCGCGCGGTTCCCGTGGACGAGCACGTGGAGGTCGTCCACGATCTCGACCGCGTACGGCTGCTCGAACATGCTCCGGAAGCCGGCGTCGAAGGCACTGACGGCACCGGGGACGAGATCGAACCAGCGGGCGAGCCGGAGATCCCGGCCCATCGCGAGGTCGGCGACGTCGAGCGCGAGACGCCAGTCCAGCGCGGGGTGCAGGTGCCGGTTGTCCCAGGAGCGGAGGCAGTCGGGGCAGGAGGAATCACACTCGCTGTGGCCCGGTGCGTTCCAGCCCTGCCCGGTCTCTCCGTCCGCGATCTGCCGGACCACGTCATCCATCCGCGGGCCCGCGAGCTCGAGAGCGTACCCAGCGCCGTTCTCGAGGGTGTCTGCGACATAGACCGCGGAGGTCCGTGTCCCATCCACGTGACGGCGCGATTGCAGCCCCACGGTGAGCTCGTCGGGGTCGATGTCGAGCTCGGCCTGAGCGCCGCGACGTAGCGCCTCGGCGAAGGACAGCATCGCCGCAGGCCCCGACGGGCAGATGGCGACGTCGGTCGCGATCACCTCACCCGGGAGGCTCTCGGACCGGATCAGCAGCAGCGCGGCGTCGGTCGTGCGCACGTCGCCGATTCCGCCCTTCCCCACTTTGGGCATCGAGATGTTGTCGGTCTCGACGGCGGGCACGATCACCGAGTGGTCACTGTGCCGGTACAGGTCGAACTGCGCCCGCCGGTTGTCGTTGACCGTGACCAGGTTCGCGTCCTCCAGTCGCCAGATGTCCATGGCGCCGGAGCGATTTGGCTGCAGGCCCCCGAGATCGGTCCACTCCAGCACCGGGCGGGACGCGGTCGCGACCTGCGTGTCGCTGAGCTCGCCGTCCTTGGCCTTGGGGTGGGTCCGGAACCCTGCGGGCTGGTACACCGTCATCGGCTCGATGTCGCCAGCACACACAGGGCACGTGAGCGGGCCGCCGGCCGGAAGCCCCTCGGCCGCGCTTCCGGCCTTGATCGTGGAGGAACCGCAGACCGCGCAGCGTTCGAGCGCGAAAGAGCTACGGATCGGATCCGTCGTGCGGACGTTTCCGCGCCCATCGCGGTACACGGACGCGAACCCGTTGACGGTGTACACCCACCCGTCGCTGACCACCTCGGCTCCAGGCGCGAACAACGAGACCGCCTGGTCGAGCGGACGGTCGCTGATCTCGTCGAGCGTGAGCCGGTTGTCGATACCCGTCCGGTACAGCGTCCGCACCCGTGTCGGGAAGCCGAACATCGGCAGCACCCCGGCATTGGCGAGCCGCTCGCTGAGCGCAGGCTGTGTGAAGACGGGCGAGCCGACGACCCCGTCGATATCCTGGACGAGGCCCTCGCGGGCCCACTCCACGATCTCATCAACCATGCTCGCCTCGATGCCGGTGTGCGCCGCGAGGCGTCGGACGACATCGTCGACGTCGGGCGCGCGCTTGAGCCACGCCTCGATGATGGAGCGCATGGGCGGAGCGTCCTCCTGCCCGCTCTCCTTCCACTCGTCGGCTCGTCCGAAGGCGCCGTGGACGCTCTCCCGGAGCAGCTGAGGAGGGGTCGGCAACGCGCGGCAGGCACGCCGCAAGAGCTCAGCCGCCACAACACGCTTGAGAATCTTCGGGCGGTTGGTGTCGAGGAACGGCTGCGGCGGGGGGTCCCCGGTGATCCGGCCCGAGTTCGCGAAGTAGTAGTCGTCATGCGAACGGTCCCGGCAGAGCGTGGCCGCGAAGGAGAACGCCTGACCCTTGCGGCCAGCACGACCAACGCGCTGCTGGTAGTTGAAGCGCTTTGGCGGCATGTTGCCCATCACCGTCGAGCGCAGAGAACCGATGTCGACGCCGACCTCCATCGTCGTCGTCACCGACAGCACGTCGAGCGGCGACGTGAGGGGGTTCTCTGCGGGCGCAGGCTTGAGAGCCCCCCGGAAGACCCGTTGACGGCGGCGCTGCTCCTCGGGCGGGCGCGTCTGACCGGTCAGCTCTGCGACAGCGAGGCGTTGCGGCCGCTGCGTCGCGAGCCAGGCGTAGTAGTCCTCTTCGAGGAGCTCGACCCGCGCGCGCTCGACGAGCGCCCCGGAGCAGCCGCTGCGGATGCATGTGCGCGCTGACGCGTGGAGGTGTCGCTGACCGCACGTGGTGCATATCCAGACGACGTCGGCCCCGGGTACGACGAGCAGAGGGACGTCTGCCCCGGCGAGATCGATGACCAGCCCGGCCAGCATCGGCTCGAGCGCCTGCTCGAAGTCGGCTTCGAGTTCCTCGGGACTGACACCGACCACCTCGGCGGCACGCCGGAGGTAGTCCACGACGTCGCGGGGCAGGAGTGCCGCCTTGGACGCGCTGCCAGAGTCCTGAGGCGCCCAGCGTCCGCTCGACAGGAAGATGCGGAGGGCGGAGCACAGCGCCGTGGTTCGGAGATCATCGAGCGAGTCGGAGAGGACGCGCGGGACCACGTAGGCGACAAGGTTGTCCTCGGCATCTCGAGCCGCACGCGACGTGCCGATGAGCGCCTCGGCGACCGAAGTCGCCATGTAGGCATCGAACTGCTTCTGGTGCCGATACCGCTCGGTCGCATCGGGCAACGGGGTCCACAGACCGGCCGTGGGTGGCTCGAAAGCGCGGAACCACGGAGTTCTCGAGTCGCCGAGCGTCAGCCGGGACGCCCGTGGCCCTCCCGGCGGGACGCCCAGAGAGACGAGCTGTCGGCTCAGGTGTCGCACAAGTCCGCTCCACGGTCGCGAGCGATCAGCTGCGATCCGGCGCTCGAACTCGTTGACGGCGGCGATCTGATCGGCCGTGGCGTTGCCGCTGCTGATCGCGACGTAGGCCGCGACCATCTGAGGGTGCTCCTGGACCAGCTCACCGAGACGCGCGGCCTGACTCGGTCCGAGACGTCCCGCCAACCCCTCGCGGAGGATCATCGCGATGTCCTCGACGGGGGCGACGAGCGCTTGGTCGATCTCCTGTCGGACCAGGTCGTTGTAGTGGTTCATCGAGAGGCCGACGGACATGCGCGCGGCGTCGTCGCGCGAGTCGGTGAACACGATCGTGCGGCTGATGCCCTGCTCGTCTCCCAGCTCGCGAAAGATCTCGGCGACCAGGAGCTGGGCCGCCTGGGTGGCGCCCTGCGTGTGAGCGCGGAGAGCGGAGGCCACCCGTCCTGACCTGAACTCCGTCTGGTGCCGGGTGTGCAGGCACCGAGGACAGCGAGATGGGAGCGCGGGAGGCCGGAACTCGTCGTCCGGGTTCTTGGCGGTGACGATGACGCCGGTCGCGTCATCGGCCGCGGCGGTCTCGATGAAGCCGGTCACCGGGTCGAACCGAGCCCGGGCGAACCGGAACTCGACATCCTTCTTCGGCCCACCGTGGTTCCACGTGGCTCCGACGCCGTCAGAGAAGGGCGAGTACCAGCGGTACTCGTGCTCGCGTCGCTCGAACAGGAACTTCGGGCGGTCGAGCTCGCTGTCCGACGGGTCGATCCCGAGGAACTGGCCACCGCTCCCTGTTGCTACGACGTGCCCGCCGAGGCTGCCCTCGCCGCACTTGCCGCAGTAGATCAGCTCCAGGACCCGCCCGCCGCACGGGCACTGGTGCACGGGCCGTGCGAACAGACGCCCGATGCCGGCCCGTTCACGTGGCTCGCTCGCCTCGACCTGCGTGCACGCAGGGTTCGAACACGCCCACATCCCGCGCATCGTGCGCATGAAGTAGTGCGCACGAAACGGGATCCGGCCCTCGTCGGACGAACCCGCGATGATCTCGAGGGCCTTCTCCACGTCCTCGACCGAACCGTCCGGCCCGAACGCGCGCGTGGCGATGGTCGGCAGGTCGGTCGCTCGGACAGCGCCGTCCTCGTCCCGGCACGCCTCGGCGAGCACGTGGGTCATCATCGGCGCGTCCGTGCTTCCGAGATCGGGTGCGGGGAACGGAAGACTGGCCATGACCGGACGCGTCTCGCCGGAGATCTGCTTGAAAGTCGAGCGAGGGACTCCGAAAAAGCGTTCGAGGTAGTCCGAGCGGTCGCCTTCCAGCGACGCGCTCGTGCCGATGACCCGCAGCTGCGGCGAGTCGGGCGCGAGCCCGAGACGCATCAAGAGGTTGCGGACGATCAGCGCGACCTCTGAACCCTGGGTGCCTCGGTACAGGTGCAGCTCGTCGACCACGAGAGTGAACACGTTCGCGGGATCGAACTCCAACCAGGCCCGCGTCTGCTCGAAGATCGGGTCTTCCAGCCGCCGCATCAGCATCACGTTGAGCATCGAGTAGTTGGTGACCAGGACGTCCGGCGGGTCGCAGATCATGTCCCACCGCGTGAGTAGCTCTGCCCGACGGGGGTCGGGCAGGAAGTCGCGAACCTCCGGATCGCTCGCGAGCGCCTCGTACTCCTGCACGAGCAGCCTGAGGTCATGTCCGACCGTCGCGACCTTCTCGTCCTTCCTCGTGGTCGAAGGCAGGCGAGTGCCTCCGGGAGCACCCGAGGTGTAGCGGCCGAACCAGAGCGCGGGTCCGCCGAGGTCCTGGATCCGGCGTGCCGTGCGACGGAGTCGCGACATCTGGTCCTCGACGAGCGCGTTCGTCGGGTAGAGCACCATGGTGCGAACTGCGGCGGCGCGCGCTTCGTCCTTGCGCGCAGGTGACCAGTGGCTGGTCTCCCACCACGCGTTGACGCCCTGCGCGGGCGCCCAGCTTCGTGCCTCCACCAGAAGGCGCGCGAGCACAGGCAGCAGGAACGACTCGGTCTTCCCCGACCCGGTGCCGGACGTGACCACGGGGTTCGAGGGGCCGGCGGCGGCGAACGCGACGGCAAGAGCCTCGGCTTGGTGGCGACGGAGGCGCACGTCGTCGCCGGGGGACGTGCCGAACAGGCCGTGAACCAGCCACGACGCTTCGTCTTGCGCCAGGCCCACCTCGCGACAGGCCTCGATCGCGTCGACGACGCCGTCGTAGGGCAGCACCGGCTCGAGAAGAGGCTCGGGCAGGAGACGGACATCTTCGAGCAGCCGCCTGCGACGCTCCGTCCGCAGACCGTCGTCACGGAGGTAGAACGCGGTGTCGATATAGCGCAAGAGGGTCTCGTTGATGGACCGCCCGACGCTCAAGGGATTCGCTGACGTGGCCATGACGCTCAGTTCTCCAACAGGAAGGTGAGTCGGGCGGCCGTGTCCTCGTCGACACCGCCGTAGACGTGCATGTCACGGAGTTTTCGCGGCGGAGCCGCGGAGCTCAGCACGACTGCACGCTCGTACATGCCGGGGAGCCGCGCCCCGAGCGGCACGACGAGCGACCGTGTGGCGCTGGAGTAGGCCATGAGTGCTCGCCCCGCGAGGCTGGATGCCGCGTGGTGCTTGGCCAGATATGCCGGTGCGTGCGCGAGAGTTCCGTTCTCGAGGTCGCGCTCAGTCCGGACGAAGTACCGCGGTGCGTACCGACCGACCCGGTACGCGCCAGCCGAGTTAGCGTCGACCGCATCGGCCCACGATGCTGTGCCCGGGTTGAACCACTGCACGCTGGTCATCGTCGGCGCCTGAGTTCGCGGGAGCGCGGCCACCACCTCGCTGAGGCGCGGGAGGAACGCGGCGATGGTCGCGCCTGCCCGACCTGGGAGGAGCACGCCGTCGACGTCGAGCCAGTCAGCCAACTCCTCGGAGGTCGCGTCTGTCGAGTACCGGTTAAGGCCGCCCTCGTACTTTCTGAGGGTGATGTCGCGGCCGTGCCGTCGGCATGACCGCCTTGCCGCCGCGACGAGCGAGTCGGTCCAGAATCCGGTCAGGACCCGGGCGTCGCCGATGTCGACGATCGCGGTCGGCGCGATCTCCCAGGCTTCGGGCTGCAGCGTCTCCGGGGAACGACGGACCTCGACGTGCCCCAGCGCCTCGAGGGTCGAGATGAAGTCCCACACGGAGAGGCTGCTTGGATCGAGCTGGCGAGCGACCCGCTCGAGGGACGACACAGGACCGCCGCCGAGGAACCGCAGCGCGTCCAGGGCTACGTCCCAGTCATCCGATCCAGGTTGCGGGTCGGACACGACGGGCGGCAGGCCGGAGACGTCGAGCAGCCTCCGACTGGGGATGTCGGTACTGACCTTGCGCTGGAACGTCGCCCTGTTCCGGTAGTAGTTCGCCGAGTAGCGCTTCTTCGTGCCGCAGTAGGAGCACGTCCCGATCACGGGCGTCGTCGACCGGTCGTTGTATGCGACCTCGGCGATCTCCAGCCGGTGCGCGCCGGTGTAGAAGCACGACTTCGGGTCAGGCCGGTGCAGCGCGACCGAGGGCGAACGCAGCTGGTCGCGGGTCCGGGCCCACCACGGCTGAGTACTAGGCGACGCGAGGTCTACTTCGGGGGTCTCCTCGGCCGCGATGACGATGCCCTGCACGACGCACGGGCCGTCTTCCCGCGTGCCGGCACCGAGGGCGGCCAGCGGTTCAACGAGGGCGTGCACGATCGACTCGTGCCTCAGCCACTGAGCCGCATCGTGGTCTTCAGCGGAGTGGAGCGTGAACTCCTTGCGGGCGCGGACGGTCATGCCGTCGTGCATCTCGAGCGCGTAGTGCCCGTCCTCCAGCTCCTGCGCAGCGAGGTCGACGAGGACAGACCCGGTGCCGTTGTCGGACCACGCGTCGAGCACGTGTCCTTCAACATCGATCGTCTCGACGTCGAGGTCGAGCAGCCGGACCTCGAACGAACCTCCGTCGTGCATCGCCCGGGCCTCCGGCGCGCGCCGCGAGTGCCAGCGGCTGCGTGAGGCGCCAGGGAGAGCGAACCCACCCGCGAGCTTGAGCTGGCTGCTCGTCAGAGGAACGAGGGCGTGAAAGTCCTGATTGAGCTCCGTTGTCGCGGCTGCGGGTCGACCGAACACCTCGACCTTCTCGAACAAGGTCCAGCCCTCGGGAAGGCCCGAACGTGCGGTGTCATGGGTCCAGCCCGGCCGCGCGATCTCACCCAGCAGCGTTCGCACCTTGTCGGCCGCGCGGTCGACGGCGAGCACCACGACGTCGTCGCCCATCAGCACCTGGCGTGTCTCCAGCCAGATGCCCGAGAGCTCGTCTCTCCGAAACACGAGGACCGCGCGCGGCGGGTGGATGACGGTACCGGTGAAGTCGTCCGTGATTTGGAGGACTCCCTGGAGGAAGTGCGCCGACCCGACCTGCTCGGGGTCGTCTAGAGACATCGCTCCCTGAAGGTCCTGCGACGGGACCAGACCCACTCGCTGGTCTCCATCGCGCGCCGCGAGCACCGCTTCACGGGCCTTCCCGGCCTCCGGCAGGAAGAAGTAGGGGTGGACCAGCAGCTTGCGCCTCGGGAAACCGCGGAACTGGAGCCCGAGCAGCGCCCGCCCCCGCGGCCCGACGCCAGACTCGTCCGAGTCGTCGGTCCCGTTCCACGACTGCAGTTCGACGGACGCCACGCCCGCGATCCGCTCTCGGAGGTCCGCCTTCGTCCAGAGCCTGCCGAGGTGGGATCCGCCGCGCTGCTCGTCGGAGAGCCAGGATCCGAGAATGGGCTCCAGCTCGGATGCAGGCACCTCCGAACGGGGCGAGAAGTCGAACTCTGCGAAGAAGCGCTCGAGCCTTCGACGATCCGCCTCGCGGACGAGCGCCTGAGACAGAGGCAGACCGACGAACCGCTTGCCGAGTGCGAACGCCGTCGGCGTTCCTCGCAAGCCGACGAGAGTAGAGAGCCAGAGATTGAGGCCGCCCCACAACGGTTCCGCGACACGCATGTAACTGCGGCTGAGCCGGTCCTTGTCACCGTCGAGCAGATCCGCGAGTCGGCCGTAGTAGTTCGTGGACGCCATGCCGCTGCCGGCCGCCATCCTCTCGGCAGCGAGGGAGAAGACCGCGAGAACGGCGATCGCCGGGTAGGTCTCGGCACGCTCGTGCTCACGCCACGCCCGGACTCGTTCGAGGTGCTGCGCAAAGCCATCCGGCGACTCGAGGTCGATCGTTCGCCTGACGACTGCGACGAGGCCGTCGACGACCCGGTCTGCGTCGAGGTTCAGGCGCTCCCCGACCTCGGCGATCTGCGCCTCCTCGACGTCGAGGTACGCGGGAGTCGCCTCGTCACGCTCCGGGAAGAGGACGTCGGCCAGAACGTTGTTCCAGCGGACGTACTCCTGCCAGTCGGCGCTGCTCGCTCGCACCTGACGTCACCCCCCTTGGTTGCGGCGCCATTATCGGAGCGAAAACTGACGTCGCCGCAGAAGGTCGTCCGATTTTCACCCTTCCGCCAGTCGACGCCGGGGTGCTCCCACCCATGCCCGAGCCACGGCCTGCCTTGGGGTTGCCGAGTACGGCGGCAGCGCACAGAGGCGCGTAGGCGACTGAAGGCTGGCCGCGGTCGAGATCGCGGCCAGCTCCCAGTCTTCCGCCCCTAGCGACGCCCACATCACAGGTCGAACACCGTCGTCGTCCCGGATCGTTGCGGCTGTTCGACGTCGAGCGACTGGATGATGCCGCCGTAGGTGAGGACCCGGACGGTCATGCCGCGGTTGCACAGCGTGCACCGCTCGACGGCGGTGCCGTCTCGGTGGCGCCCCAGGGCTCGGAGGTGATGGTGGCGGTGTCGTGGTGGCCGCCGCCTTGTCACCACCCCAGCGGTCGGTGATGTCGTCGACCCCCACGGCGGCGGGACCACCCAAGACGAGTAGTGCGGCGACCCCGAGCGGAGCTACGACGCCCACGAGACCGCGACGGAGTTGGCGCATCCGCACATTACTCCCTCTGTCCACGTCGACCGGTGCCGCCGCTTGGGACGTCGGTGTCCCGCGACGCGGCGACCCTGGCGCGTGGCGTGGTGCGGTCGAGGGCCCCGAGCGGCGGTGCAGTCGGGGTCGTCGCTACGCCGACGCCGCGGGAGCGTCAATGCGTGCCCGGTCACGGTAAGCCGGCCCCGCCGAGCTCTCGAGGACCAGCCCATCCCGACTCGTCCTATTTCGGGCACGCTTGTGGTCGCGGGCGCGCGAAGCAGATCGTCGACGCGCCAGTCGATGACGGAGGCACCGACCTGCCGCCGAGGGGCACATACGGGATAAGTCGGGCGTTCGACGCCCCCTCCGGCGACGTTGAGCCTACGTTGTCGGCGGCAGTCAAGGCGCGAAGCCCCTTGCGACTCGACTAGCCCATCTCCCAACCGCTAGGTTTTCCGCACGAGAAGCGCTACACGGGTATGGACGGCGAGGGGGCAGCATGGCAACCGACGATGAGGCAGCATTCACTTTCAACTGGCTCGCACTAAAGCTCCTAGGAAAAGGCTTGTACTCGAACCCGTGGAGCGCCCTTTCCGAGTTGGTCGCGAACGGCATCGACGCAGGCGCCAAAACGGTCTATGTCTACGTTGACGCAACCTCGAAGTCGCGCGCGATAATCGAGGTCATCGACGATGGCAGCGGTATGGATCGCCGAGACATAGACACGTATGTCAAGGTCGGTCACAATAAACGGCAGTCGGCCATGATCAGCGACCCTGGGAACAACACGCGCTTTATGGGAAGAAAAGGGATTGGCAAGCTCGCCGCCCTGTTCCTTTCGCCACACTTCTACCTGCAGACCCGCAGAGGAGTGGAGTCCTCCACGTGGGAGCTCGACGCGCGCGAGGGTCGCGTTGCGGACAGCGACAATCCAAAACTCCGCGCGGTAACGAGCCCTGAGTCGACGCCGAACGACTCTCTCTGGGAGAAGCTCGCACACGGCACCAGGCTCACCCTTCTCGACGTCGACCTGACCGGGTACGGCCCGAAGGCGATCGAGGCCCTCGACTCCAGGCTCGCGAATCAATTCCTCCTCGACGACCCCGCAGGCCCGAAGATTCTGATGTGGGTCCGAACGGACGCCACTAAGGTCGAACCAAGTTTTGCCCCAGTCGAGAAGAAGATCGCATTCGGGAACTTTGCCGAACTGCGCTACGCCTACACAACCGACCAAACAATGCCGGCCGAGGTGGCTGCGCCTACGACCGAGGTCCGTCTGCGCGCGAGGGGGCTGCCAGGCGACGCCTTCGTGCACAGTCCAGACTATCGTCGCTTCAGCATAAATCCGGCACAAGATGAAGCCTGGAGCCTAGTCGAGGCCGACACCAATCTCATCGAGCGGACGTACCAGGGGATCAAGTTCGAGCTCACCGGCTGGCTGGCTGTACACGCGACCATCGAATCGAATGCCGCACAAGAAAACGATGATCGCTTCGTTAAGAACAAGTACTACAACCCCGCGCAGATCCGGCTTTATGTCAGAGGTAAGTTGGCGAGCGACCGCCTGCTTTCTCAGCTGGGCCTGACCGGGACATACGCTAACTACATCGAGGGCGAGATCTCTTTTGACCTACTTGACGATGATCGCCTGCGCGATATCTCTACTTCAAATCGTCAGGACTTCGACGAAACAGACAACCGCGTAACCCTACTTCGAGCGCTGATTCGCCCCATCATTCGAGACCTTATGCAGCAGCGCACCAAACTCGCCGATGCGATCAAGAATGAGGTTGACCGACGTAAGTCGGAACAGCAGGCCGCGGGAAAACAGGAGTTCTCACGCCAGGTCCGTCGCGACCTCGACTTCTACGAAGAAATTCCAGACGCCGTAAAGGACGACCTCCAATCGGTCATCGTCAACAAGATCCAGGGCGATGTAACGACTAAGACATCGTTCAAGGTGTTCATATCTCATTCGAGCGCCGACAAGCCGTTCGCCGACTTCATTTACGAGACCCTGCTTCGATGCGGCGCACGTTCGGATGAGGTGTTCTACACATCCAAGACCGGGAGCGTAGAGCAGTACAAGGACACGCGCGCCCTGAGTGCCGTAATCAAGGAGAGTATCGTTGACGCGAACACGCTCATCTTCTACCTTACCAGCCGCCACTTTCTTGGAAGCGAGTACTGCCTATTTGAGGGAGGTGCTGGTTGGGCGACACGCGCCGTTAGTGACTACCTAAAGCTCAACCTCGACTACGAATCTATTCCTAAATTTCTCACTAACGGCAATTCGGAACTCACACTAATCTCATCTACCAACTTGATCGAGCTTCGTCCGGATGTGCACAACTATCTGATCGACTGCGTGCTCAACCCCATGATCGATCATCTCAATCAAGGGCGCTTGGTGCTCGGAGATAAGCTCATCGACACCCTGGATTACCCCACGATGCCGTCTCCGGTCGAACTGGCCGACCGAGGCGAGTCGCCCCGGAAGTACTTCAATAGTGTTATTGAGCACTATTGGCAAGTCCTTGTCGATGAGAATGTCGCTGCATACCTGGCCGGCTACCAGAAGCCGTAGGATTGTCGCGGAAGCGAACCGCTGTTTGCTTGTCGACCCGGCCTCAGGAAGCGATTTCGAGCGGCTGCTCTGGAAGCGAATCGGTGCGGCGTGCGAGGAGCGCCGGGCGAAGAAGGCTCTCCGCGAGCCACTTGACCACGGGCACGCAGACGGCATCACCGAAACCCGAGAATGCGTCATAGTCACTAACCCCTGCGATCGAGTAATCGCCAGCTCCCATCAGTTTGGCGTATTCTAGCGGCGTCATCCATCGCAGGCGAAGAACGCCGAGACCGGTCTCAACGATAGCTTGCCGGGACGACCCCCCGCGGGCCGTTCGAAGACACCCGGCAATGTCGTCAGAACGGATCTCCCACCTGGGCACGCCCGCCCGCATCCTTCGATATGCTGAGCGATAGATGCGCTTCGGCGTCGATCGGAGCGAGTCGAGCCGGGCGCTTTGCATTGGCGAAAGCGAGTCGAGAAACGCGCTAGTGCGCGCGTCGTCCCACCACCTGGCATCGTCCGGACCTAGCCGTTGAGCAAGGTCCGATAGGCCCGACGACAAAATCGGCGGTACCGAGGGCAGCGGGTTGCGATGAGTGCGCAGCGATCGATCGGCGAAGATGGGGTCCAGCCAAGCAGGCCGAAGTTCAGATTGCGCGGGATCGTCCAACACGTCTTCGCCTCTCAAGCCGAGGAGGAACAGCCGTGGCCGAGATTGCGGGACGAATCGCCGGGCGTCGATACTGACGACGTCGATGGAATATCCAAGACCATTCATTGCTCGGATCGCAGACCTGATGTCTTGGCCCGCCCGGCTAGATACAAAACCGGTGACGTTTTCCAGAGCGACGGCGGCCGGGCGGTCGCCACCCATGGTCGCGAGGCTTTTTACGAAGTGCCAGAAGGCGGCACTTGAGCCCTTGTGGAGCCCGGCACGCCCTCCGGCTAGCGAGAGATCGGTGCATGGGAATGATGCCCAGGCTAGGTCGACGCGCTCGGGCATCTGCGACTGCGTAAGAGTGCCCAGGTCTCCCAAATGGAACTGGTGCGCGAGCCCCTGGTCGCCAAAGTGCGCGCGGAACATCGCCTCTTTTTTTGGCGAAATGTCATTGGACCAGGTCACCCGAAGTCCTGCTGCTTCCAGCCCCATCTTTGCGAGCCCGATCCCGGCGAAGTACTCCGCAACGCGAAGTTCAGGTTCGGTCCGATCCGCCACAACACTCCTCAAACCGACCCAGCATCCTGCCAGATGGGATGGTAGCGCGGAGGAGACGCGGCTCGGCGCTCCCAGTGCGGCGGGTCGGCCAACACAGGCGGGCCCGACCAACAGTGCGGTGCGATGGCTGCACCGCGGTCGCGGCGGGCTCCCTCGTGCTCGGCGGCTCTCGGCTGTTCGCGATTCCCGCCGTTCCTGCTCACGCCGATGATCGTCACCCAGGAGAACTCGGCCGAGGTCTACAAGGACGACGCGACCCTCTTCCCGCTGACCCAGGGTTGAGCGTCCGCCGGTAGGGCGGTCGACGACCAGGGGCGGGCCCGGTCTCGGGTCCGCCCCTCGCTGCGCGTGGCCCTCACCGCCGCCCGCGCGACAGGTCGAACACCGTCGTCGTGTCGTACGTCTCCCCGGGCCGCAGCGTCGTGCTCGGGAACTGCGGCTGGTTCGGCGAGTCCGGGAAGTGCTGCGTCTCCAGCGCCAGCCCGTCGGACTGCCGGTACACGCGCCCGCCGGTGCCCACCAGCGTCGCGTCCAGGAAGTTGCCCGAGTAGAACTGGATCCCCGGCTCGGTCGTCCACATCCGCAACGTCCGCCCGGAGTCCGGATCCCGGAGCTTGGCGGCGAGCTGCAGGCTGCCGTCGTCCGGCCGGTCGAGCACCCAGTTGTGGTCGTAGCCCTGCCCGAACAGCAGCTGCTCGAACGGCTCACGGATCCGCTCCCCGATCGCCGTCGCCGACCGGAAGTCCATCGGCGTGCCCGTGACGTCGGCGATCTCGCCCGTCGGGATGAGGGTCGCGTCCACCGGCGTGTAGTGGCTCGCCGGCAGCGTCAGCTCGTGGTCGAGGATCGACGACGTGCCCTCGCCCTGCAGGTTCCAGTACGTGTGGTTCGTCAGGTTCACGACCGTCGGCGCGTCCGTCGTCGCCGTGTAGTGGATCTCGAGCTTCTGGTCGCGGGTCAACGTGTAGGTCACTTGGACGTCGAGCGTGCCCGGGTAGCCCTGGTCGCCCGCGGGGCTGGTCAGGTTCAGCTGGAGGGCGACCGTGCCGTCGCCCTGGATCGGGGTCGCGTCCCACACCAGCTTGTCGAACCCGACGTCGCCGCCGTGCAGGCTGTTCGGCGGGTTGTTGATCGGCAGCTGGTACGTGACGCCGTCGAGCGTGAACCGCCCCTCGGCGATCCGGTTGCCGTACCGGCCGATGAGCGCCCCGAAGTACGGGCTGTTGCCGCTCTCGATGTAGCCGTCCAGGTCGCTGAAGCCGAGGACCACGTTCACCGGGTCGTTCCGGCGGTCGGGGACCTCGAGCGTCTGGATGATGCCGCCGTACGTGAGGATGCGGACGGTCATGCCCTTGTTGCTCAGGGTGTACCGCTCGACCGCCTCACCGCCGCCCGTGGTGCCCCAGGGCTCGGACGTGATCGTCGCGGCGTCGTGGTGACCGCCGCCCTTGTCGCCGCCCCAGCGGTCGGTGCTGTCTCCCGCGGCGGGGACGGACGCCCCCGAGGTGAGCAGGAGCGCGAGCGCCGCCGGGACTGCTGCTGCCGTCAGGCCACGCCGAAGTGAACGCATGCGCATGACTGGATCCCCCTCCACGTCGGCCGCCGGCGTCCCCTGGGACCTCGGTGTCCCGCGGCGGGCGGCCCGTGGTGACGTGGGTGGGGCCGGTCGTCCGGAGGGAGCGGGGCGGTCGGGTTCGACGCTAGGTCGGGTCGGGCGGAGGGTCAATGGCCGCGTCACCGACACTGCCAAGATCCGCTTCGAGCCCCTCCCCCCGGCTCCGCGCTCGGGACGTCACCGGCGGAGGTCCGGCCCCGGGCAGGCACGACCGCGCACGTCCGCCCGGCGCCGGTCGCCGCCCGCCTAGAACCGGAACGGGATCGGCACCGGCCCGCAGCAGCACACCCCCCGCACGTCGCTCTGCGCCAGCATCCCCGCCGCCCGGTAGCACGCCACGAGCTGCACCACGCCCGGCCGCACCCCCCGCAGCACCCCGCGCTCCGCGACGACCCGCCGCACCGCCTCGGAGCACGACACCCCGCCTCCCGCGACCCGGTAGGCGCAGCTCCACCCCTTCCGCGGCGAGATGCGCCGCTGGTACCCACGGATCAGTCGGTCGACGGCGACGGCGGCGAGGCTCATCGACCCACGGTAGGAGCCCGCGCCCGAACCCGCGCGCCGGCTGCCGCGGCGCACCCGCCCCCCGGGATGGTCAGCGGGTCAGCCACCCCCCGTCGACGGCGAGGACGGACCCGTGCACGTAGGCGGACGCGGCGGAGGCGAGGAACACCGCGGCGCCCTGCAGGTCGTCGGGGGTGCCCCACCGGCCGGCGGGGATCCGGGCGAGGATCTCCGCGGAGCGGGTGTCGTCGGCGCGCAGCTGGGCGGTGTTGTCCGTCGCGAAGTACCCGGGGGCGATGGCGTTGACGTTGATGCCGAGCGCGGACCACTCGCTGGCCAGCGCGCGGGTCAGTCCGGCGACGGCGCTCTTGGACGCGGTGTAGGACGGGACGATCTTCCCGCCCTGGAAGGACAGCATCGAGGCGATGTTGATGATCTTGCCGCCCTCGCCCTGCTCGACCAGGACCCGCGCGACGGCCTGGGACAGGTAGAACACGGTCGAGAGGTTGAGGTCGATGACCTCGTCCCAGTTCTGCGGGGAGAACTCGATCGCGGGCTGGCGGCGGATGATGCCGGCGTTGTTCACCAGGACGTCGACGCGGCCCGCGAGGGCCACGGCGTCGGCCACCAGGGCGGTGAGGTCCGCGGGGGTGGCGGCGAGCAGGTCGGTGGTGATCTCGTGCGCGCGGCGGCCGGTCGCCCGGATCGCGTCGAGGGCCTCGGGCGCCGGGCTGCGGTCGACGATGACGACGTCGGCGCCGGCCTGGGCGAGCGCGGTGCTGAACCCGAGGCCCAGGCCGCGCCCGCCGCCGGTGACGAGGGCGACCTTCCCGTCGAGGCGGAACTGGTCGAGGATCATGCGGGAGTCCTTTCGAGGGTGGCGAGCGGTGCGGGCGGTGCGGGCGGGGCGGGTCAGCGCAGCGTCGCGGGGTCGACCGCGACGACGTCGCCGTAGTCGAGGTTCTCCCCGGCCATCGCCCAGACGAACGAGTAGGCGCTGGTCGCCGAGGCGCAGTGGATCGACCACGGCGGCGCCACCACGACGTCCCGGTCGTGCAGCAGCAGCTGGCGGGTGGCCTCCGGCTCGCCCATGAGGTGCACGGCGACGTCCGTCCCCAGGCCGTCGTACAGGTAGACCTCGGTCCGCCGGGAGTGGGTGTGCGGGGGCATCGTGTTCCAGACGCTGCCGGGCTCCAGGGTCGTGATGCCCAGCACGAGCTGGTTGGACTCGATGCCGTCGGCGTGCACGTACTTGCGGATCGTGCGGTGGTTCGACTGCTCCGCCGACCCCAGCACGAGCGCCTCGACGTCGTCGCGGGAGGCCAGGGCCGCGGCGGTCCGGCGGTGCGCCGGCGCGGAGACCAGGTAGACGGTGCCGGTGCCCGACACCGCGACGTTCCGGGTGCCCAGCGGCAGGTACAGCACGTCCTGCGGGCCGACGCCGAACGTCTCGCCGTCCGCCACGACGGTCACGGCACCGGCCAGGCCCACGACCGCGAGCTCGCGGCGCTCCAGCAGGTACCCGGCGGCGATCTCCTCGGGCGCGGTCAGGGCGACCGGGTCGCCACCGGCCACGGTCAGGCCGCCGACCAGCAGCCGGTCGTCGTGCGCGTACCCCCACGACGGCGCCCCCTCGGTGAACAGGCCGGGCAGCACGAACCGCTCGCGCAGCTCGTCGCCGGTCAGCCGGCGGGCGTCGTCGGGGTGGGTGCTCCACAGGCGGGTCACGGACATGGGGTTCCTCCTTGCTCGGGTGCCACCACGACGGACCGCAGGGTCCCGACGTGGCTGACGGTGACCTCGACGACGTCCCCGGGGCGCAGCCAGCGGGGGCCGCGGTCGAGGACGTGCGCGAGCTTCTGCGGGGTGCCGGTCGCGATGACGTCCCCGGGTTCGAGGACGACGACCTGGCTGAGGTAGGACACGATGCGGGCGACCGGGAAGACCATGTCCCGGGTCGAGCCGCGCAGCGTGACCTCGCCGTTGACGCGGGCCTCGACGGTCAGGTCCGCGAGGTCGGGGATCTCGTCGGGCGTGACGACGGCCGGGCCGAGCGGCGCGAAGGTGCGGAACGCCTTGCCGAGCGCCCACTGGCTGCCATGCCGCTGCCAGTCCCGGGCGCTGACGTCGTCCAGGACCGTGTACCCGCCGACGTGGTCGAGGGCCTCCGCCTCGGGCACCCGGTGCGCCCGGCGGCCGATGACGACCGCGAGCTCCGCCTCGTAGTCGACCTCCGCGCTCGCCGGCGGCAGCACGACCGGGTCCTGCGGGCCGGCGACCGCCGAGGCGGGCTTGGTGAACACGTCCGGGTGTGCGGGGTCGTCCTGCGCGGTGTGGCCGCGGTAGTTGTAGCCCACGCACCAGATCGCGCCGGGGCGCGGGACGGGGGCGAGCAGCCGGACGGCGTCGAGCGGGAGGACGTGCGCGGGGTCGGGCGCGCCGACCGCTCGCGCGACCGCGTCGCGCACCGGGCCGGCCGCGCCGAGGACGCCGACCACCGAGTCCGGTGCCGCCGGCACGGCCGCGGCCAGGTCGAGGACCCCGCCGGGCACCAGGGCGCCGACCCCGGTGCGGGCCCCGGTCGCGAACCGGACCAGACGCATCGCCGCCCGCCCCTCAGGCCCCGGCCGCGGCCGCGGCGGCGGGACGGACCCACCACACGGAGTCCCAGCCGGGCAGGAGCCGGCGGGTCAGGGCCTCCAGGTAGTAGTAGTCGCCCCAGAGGTTGCCCTCGTCGACGCCCACGGACTTCGGCATGTCGTAGACGCCGTGCAGCAGGTGCGGCGCCCCGGGACCGGCGTCGGGGCCGGAGGTGAACGACGCCGCGAGCGAGTCGAGCACCGCTTCCCCCGCGCGCCGGTAGCGGCCGGCCGCGGCGGCGCCCTCGGCGTCGCCCGGCAGCAGCCGGGCCAGCTCGTCCAGCCCGCACGCGGCGATCGCGGCCGACGACGAGTCGCGCTCGGCCAGCGTCCCGTCGGTGAGGACGAGGTCCCAGAACGCGACGTGGTCCTCGGGCAGGTGCGCGAGGAAGTAGTCCGCGCACCGCCGGGCCGCGTCGAGGAAGGACGCGTCGCCGGTCTCCCGGTAGGCGAGCGCGAACCCGAAGATGCCCCAGGCCTGCCCGCGCGCCCAGCAGGACCCGTCGGACAGTCCCTGCTCGGTGCCCCCGCGCAGCGGCGCACCGGTCTCGGCGTCCCAGAAGAAGGTGTGGAACGTGGTGTCGTCCGGCCGCAGGATGTGGTCGCGCAGCTGCGCGGTGTGCCGGTCGGCCGCCGCGGCGAACCGCGGGTCGCCGGACTCCGCGGACGCCCACCGCAGCAGCGGCATGTTCATCAGGCTGTCGATGATGGTCCGCCCGCGCTGCGCCGGGTCGCTCAGGTCGCCCCACGCCTGCACGATCCCCGCGGGCTCGAGGAACCGGCGCATGAGCGCGTCGGCCGCCCCGAGCGCCGCGGCCCGCGCGCCGGTGTCCCCCGTGCGACGCCACGCGGTCACGCAGGACAGCGTGTAGAGGAAGCCGAGGTCGTGGGTGTCGATGTCGACCTCGCGCGCGATCCGGTCCGCGAACGAGGCGACGTGCGCCGACGCGGCGTCGAGGTAGCGCTGCTCCCCGGTGAGCTCGTGGGCGAGCCAGAGCTGGCCGGGCCAGAAGCTGGTGGTCCAGCCCCGGTTGGCGCCCTCGGGCAGGTCTGCCGTCGCGGGGCGCAGCGGGTAGCGGCCGCCGGACGTCGTGTCGTCCGGGTAGCGGTCGCCGAACTCGGCGATGTTCGCGTCCAGGGTGCGCAGGGCGGCGGCGAGGGCGTCGCGCGTCGCCGGCGCCAGGGCGTCGGTCGTCGTCATGGGGTGTGTCTCCAAGCTGAGGGGGTTGCGGGCGCGGGCGCGAGGGTCCGGCGGTGGCCGGGGCCGGACGTCAGGCGGGGGCGGGCTCGCCGCCGGGCGGGACGAGTGCGGGGCGCAGGGCGAACCGGCAGTTCGCCCACACCGCGTAGAGCAGCGGCGCGGCGGCGAGCCCCAGGCCGAGGGCCGGCCGGCTCGCGACGAACCCGGCGAGCAGGGCCAGGACGACCAGCGAGACCGCCGTGAGGTACCACCGGCGCAGGCCCAGGTACGCCGACCAGAGCAGCAGGTCCCGCAGCCGGGCGTCCGGGGCCTGCGCGAGGGCGACCACGGCGTGCGGGCCGGTCACCGCCACGAGCGCCAGGCCGACGGCGAGCACCGGGATGGCGACCGCGCCCGCCGTCGTGCCGAACAGCACCCGCACGTCGACGACCAGCACGGTCGCCAGGCCGGTCAGCAGGGCGCCGAGGACGAGCGCCTTGCCCAGGCTCCGCCGCCACGCGGCCGCGAAGGTGCGCAGCAGCCCCTCGTCCTTCTCGGCGAACACCGCGCACACCCCGACGAGCGTGGGGAACGACAGCGGCGCGAGGGCGACGAGCAGCGGCCAGGTCCGCCCCAGGTCCGTCGCGACGAGCACGACGGTGAAGGGGAGGTTCCCGAGCACCAGGAGCAGGTTTGCCAGCAGGGCCCGGTACACCGTGTCCATGGCGGTGCCGAGGGTGTCGTGGGAGATCCAGCGGCGCACGGCGGTCAGCCCTTCATCCCGGAGGTCGCGATGCCCTCGACGAAGTACCGCTGGCCGAGCAGGAAGATGACCGCGATCGGCAGCACCGAGAGCACCGAGCCGGTCATGATCAGCGCGTACTCGGCGTTGTACTGCGAGATGAACGTCCGCAGGCCGAGCTGGATCGTCCACAGGTCCCGGTCGCGCAGGTACACCAGCGGGCCGAGGTAGTCGTTCCAGGTGTTGACGAACGTCAGCAGCGTCAGCGAGGCGAGCGCCGGGCGGGACAGCGGCAGCATGATGCGGCGCCAGATGCCGTACTCCGACAGGCCGTCGAGCCGGGCCGCCTCCGAGAGCTCCTCCGGGACCGTCTCGTAGAACTGCTTCATCAGGAAGACGCCGAACGCCCCGAACGCCTGCAGGGCGATGATCGACCACAGCGAGTTCGCGAGGTTCAGCTTCGAGAACAGGATGAACTGCGGGATCATGTACGCCTGCCACGGCACGGCGATGGTGCCGATGTACGTGAGGAACAGCGCGTCGCGGCCGGGGAACCGGGTCTTCGCGAACCCGTAGGCGGCGAACGAGCCGGTGAGCACCTGCAGGAACGTGACCACCACGGACAGGATCAGCGTGTTCTTCAGCCAGGTCGTCATGTCCGACCGCGTGAAGATGTCGACGTAGTTGTGCCACTGGGCGACCTCGGGCACCCACTGGATCGGCACGGTGAAGACGGTGTTGTTCGTCTTCAGGGACGACATCACCATCCAGTAGAACGGCGGCAGCACCGCCGCGGAGGCCACGACCAGCACGAGGTAGCCGAGGATCCTGCCGGCGACGGACAGGGGCCGGCGCGGCTGGGGACGGCGGGCCGGGGCGCCGGCGAGCCGGGGCAGCGGGGCCGGCCGCAGGGTCGAGGTGGACATCAGCGGTCCCTCCGCTTGTTCACGACGAACTGGATGATCGTGATGGCGATGCAGATCGCGAACAGGACGATCGAGCTGGCCGAGGCGTAGCCGAACTGGTTCTCGACGAAGCCCTTCTGGTAGATGAACTGGGACAGCACGAGGGTGGACTGGCCCGGGCCGCCGTTCGTCATCACGAGGATCAGGTCGAAGATCTTGAACGACCCGATGGTGAGCAGCACCGTCACGAGGAAGGTGGTGGGCCGCAGCGACGGGATGGTGACGTTCCGGAACCGCTGCCACGGGCCGGCGCCGTCCATCCGCGCTGCCTCGTACAGCTCCGGCGGGATGGTCTGCAGCCCCGCGAGGAACAGCAGCATGTAGTAACCCATCTCGCGCCACGTGGCGACGATGATGACGGCCGGCATCGACCAGTCCGCCGACGTCGTCCACCCGGGCGGGTTCTCGACGCCCAGGAACGACAGGAACTGGTTGACCGGCCCGAACTCGGGGCTGAACAGCATGTTCCAGACCACCGCGATCGCGACGATCGACGTGATGTACGGGAAGAACGCCGCGGTGCGGAAGAACGCCACGCCGCGCAGCTTGCGGTTCAGCAGCAGCGCCAGCCCGAGGGAGGCGGCGAGCGTCAGCGGGATGTGGAAGACCGTGTAGTACACGGTGTTGAACAGCGCGGTGTGGAACGAGGCGTCGCGGACCAGCCGCGTGAAGTTGTCCAGCCCGACCCAGGGCGCCGTGCCGAACGCGTTCCAGCTGGTGAACGCGAGGTAGAACAGCGCGATCACCGGGACGAGCGTCAGGACGGCGAAGCCGACGAAGTTCGGGAGGATGAAGCTCCAGCCCACCAGCGCGTTGCGGCGGCGGAGCCGGCCCCGGTGCGCCGGCTCCGGCGGGGCGAGGGTCTGAGGTGCCATGGTGTCGTCTTCTCTCGGGTGCGGGTCCGGGCCGGTCCCGGCCGGTGCGCCGCGGGCGACGCACCGGCCGGGGGGTGTCAGCCGATCCCGACCTCGGAGGAGACCCGGCCCTCCGCCTCGGAGATGCCGTCGGCCACCGACGAGCTGCCGGACATGATCGCCGAGTGGGCGTCGTTGAGGATCGCCTGGATCGAGGCGGTCTGCTCCGCCACCGGGTTCTCCGGGCGGGTGTCGTGCGTCGAGAACGCGAACTTCGACAGGTCGTCCGTCGGCATGCCGTCCAGGCCGAAGAACGTCTCGGTCACCGCGTCGTTGCTCAGCGCCGGCGTCACGCCGAGCCCGCTCAGGACGGTGGCGCCGCCCTCACCGGCGACCCAGGCCAGGAAGTCCTTCGCCGCGTCGAGCTTCGCGTCGTCGATGGCGGGGTTGATGCCGAACGCCGTCGGGTCGCCGAACGTCACCGGGGTGTTGTCGGTCCCGGCGGTGCTGTCGTCGAACTGCGGCGCCGGCGCGATGCCCCAGCTGAAGTCCTCGGCCTCGCCGTTCGCCTGCTGGGCCAGCAGGGTGCCGATGTACCAGGAGCCCATCGGGAGCATGGCGGCCTTCTGCGTGCCGAACTCCGCCTGGTACGTCAGCGAGCTGGTCGTCACCGTGCCGTAGGTCTGCTGCGCGCCGGCGTCCTGCAGGTCGACCGCCCGCTGGTAGTACGGCTCGAGGTAGGAGTAGTCCCCGCTGAGCAGGTCGGCGTCCGGGGTCTGCGCCAGCGCGAAGCCCTGGACGAGCGACTGCCAGGAGTGCTGGTAGGTGCCCTTGGCGCCCTGGTCGGCGAGGCCCTCGGTGAGCTGCTCGGCCGCGTCCGCGTAGTCGTCCCAGGTCCAGGAGCCGTCGGGGTACTCGACCCCGGCCGCGTCGAACAGGTCCTGGTTGTAGTAGAGGACCCACGAGTCCTGCCGGTACGGGATCGCCCAGGTCGCGCCGTCGATCTCGTAGCTGCTCACGCCGCTCACCGCGGCGTCGAGGCCCTCGGCGACGTCGGAGACGTCGAGCAGCTGGCCGCCCGACTGGAAGGTCCACAGCTTGTTGAGGTTCTTCAGGACGTACAGGTCCGGGGCGGTCCCGGCGGCCAGGTCGGAGATGATCTGGGTGTCGTAGTCGTTGCCGTCGCGGTACTCGACGACCTCGACGGTGACGTCCGGGTTCTCCGCGTGGTAGCCGTCGGCCAGGGCCTGGAACTCGGGGGTGCTGTTGAGCGCCCACCCGGAGATCCTGAGGGTGACGGGCCCGGAGGACGCCGGGTCCTCGCTCGCACCGCCGCCGTCGTCCCCGCCGCCGCAGGCGGTCAGGGTGAGGGCCGCAGCCGCGGCCAGCCCGACAGCGGTCATCGTCGAACGCTTCATCGTTGCTCCTTCAGGGGGTTCCGGGCCCCAACGCTGGGACCGGGTGGGGTTCCGGCAGGTCGACGTGGCCGGCCGGGCTCGGAGGGCTAGTCGGTCGGGGGCTCGGCGTCGTGCAGCGGGACGCGCGTGCGGGTGGCGGCGCCGTCGGGCCAGGTGACCCGCAGCGTCGCGTGCGTGGGGGTCTCGCCCTCGAGGACGACCTGGGCACCGCGCGGCGCCGGCGGCTGAGGGCGCCCGTCGAGCGTGACGAGCACGGCGGCCCAGGTGCCGGGGCGGGCGGGCAGGTCGGCCCAGGGCACCCGCACCCGATCCGCCAGGGGGCTCGCGCCGGACCGCTCGACGACGCCGGTGCGGGCGTCCCCGCCGAGCAGGACCGTGACGCTCGAGGTCAGCCGGTCGTCGGTGCCGACGGGCCAGCCGCCGACCCGGAGCCGCAGCCCCTGCGCATCGCCGTCCACGACGTCCTCGACGCGCACGGCTCGCACCTCCCACGGGCCGCGCACCAGCGAGGCGACCAGCAGCGTGCCCGCCGGCTCCGCGACGCCCGCGAGCCCGGAGCCGTGCTGCACCTGGTGCTCGTCGGGGACGAGGCGGTGCGCGGCGGCGCGGGACACGGCGACGCCGACGGGCACCTCGCCGTCGTCGACGCGGGTGGCGAGCAGGCGGAAGCCGGTCCGGTGGGTCGCCCGGCCCGCGCCGTCCACGAGGGTGACGGACCCGTCGAGCGGGTCGGTCCAGGCGGCGTCGTCCAGCAGCGGGGCGGTGGCGGTCGAGTAGCCGATCCGGGCGTAGAGCGGGGAGTCCCCGCCGGTCGCGCCCTCGGCGGCGTGGTCGGTGCCGTGGTTGGCGACCCGCACGACGCCGTCGGCGGCCGTGCCGGCGACGACCCAGCCGGGGGCCCGCACCGCGCGCAGCGTGTCGCCCTGCTCGACGGGCAGCGGCTCCTCGGTGGCGGTCCACACCGGGTGGTCGGCCGGCAGCGCCAGGCCGAGCAGCCCCTTGCTCGCCCAGTACGGCGAGCCCGGGCCGGAGTAGGACTGCGCGAGCCGCGGCCAGGAGCCGTGCCAGCCGAGCGACAGCAGCCCGCGCTCGTCCGGGGCGCCCGCCGCGACGAAGTGCTCGACGACGCCCGAGGCCGCGCGGCGCAGCAGGCCGGGCGCGAGCGACGGCACCTCGGCCATCGCCCCGACCCAGAACGGGGCGGCGGCCGCGAACCGGTAGACGAGGCTGCGGCCCTGGAGGAGCGGGGAGCCGTCGGCACCCACCAGGTGCACGGCGTCGGTCAGGTACCGGTCGAGTGCGGCGGCGTCGGCGCGGCGGGCCTCGGGCGCGCGCAGCGCGGCGGCCCCGGCCATGCGGGCCCACAGGGTCGGGTACAGGTGCAGCGCCCAGCCGACGTAGTGGTCGTAGGAGCGCTCGGCGCCGTCGGACAACCAGCCGTCCGGGCGGGTGAACGTGTCGTGCGTCGCCAGGTCCTCCGCGACGTCGTCCGGGGACCACGGCCCGCCGACCGAGCGCAGGAACGTCTGCACGACCAGGCGGAACCACACCCAGTTGATCCGCGGGTAGGTCGGGTCGCCGACCGCCGGCGCGAGGTAGTCGACCACCTGCTCCTGCACGCGGGGCGCGAGGCGGTCCCAGATCCACGGGCGGGTCAGGTCCAGCACGAGCGCGATCGACGCGGCCTCGACCTTCGCCTGCGCGTGCTCGTCGAGGCGGACCCAGCGGTCCGGCGCGTGCGGGTCGGTGCCGGTCGCGATGCCCCGGGCGTACCACTCGGCCAGGTGCGTCGGGTCGGCGCCCCGCTCGCCTGCCAGCCGGAAGCCCGCGAGCAGGAACGTGCGGGCGAAGCCCTCGAGCCCGTCGACGTCCCGGCCGTACCCGCCGGCGGCGCCGGGCGGCGTGATGCGGGCGTGGCCCGGCGAGGCGAACGGCCGCGCGCCGTCGAGGAGGGTGTCCGCGAGCGCCAGCCACGTCCCGCGCGTCCACCCGGTGAGCGGCGAGCGCACGCGGTCGAGGCCGGCGTGGAGTGCTGCGGGTGCGGTCACTGGTCTTCTCCGTCGAAGGGCGCTGGTCGCCCGCGCCGGGTTCGATCACGAACGGTCCGAACCGGCCGGGCAGAGACGAGTGAATCGTTCAGAATCGAACATGTCAAGACCGTAACCGAACTGCTATGATCACAACCGAATCGAGGACGCCCTCGAATCGATCAGATCCGACGGCTCGACGAGGAGACATGGAGCCCATCCCGCACGGCGCCCCGTTCGCGGGGCCGCTGGCCGCCCGGTGGGGCGCTGCCGCACTGACGCCGCCGCTGCTCCCGGGCCGCGCGCTCCCCGTCCCCCCGGCGTCCGACCGCAGCACGTGGGACGCCGTCGACCGGCCCACCGTCGACGCCCTGCTCGCCCGCGCGACGGCCGAGGCCGACACGCCGTGGCCCGCGACGACCGCCCGCACCGTCGCGCGGGTGTTCCGCGACGGCGACCGGGACGCGCACGAGCAGCGCGTGCTCGCCCGCCAGCACCGCCTCACCCGCGCCGCGGTGCTCGCCGCCGCGCTCCCCTCGGACGACCGGCTGGACGAGGTCGCGGACGGCGTGCTGCTGCTCTGCGAGCAGACGTCCTGGTGCTGGCCCGCGCACGACCGGTTCGCCGCCGCGCGCGGGAACGTGCTGCCCGACGTCGCCGCGCCGTTCCTCGACCTCGGGGCCGGCGAGGTCGCCGCGCAGCTCGCCTGGATCGACCACCTGCTCGGCCCGGAGCTCGACGCCCGGTGGCCCGGGCTGCGCGCGCGCCTCCGGCAGGAGGTCGACGCCCGCGTGCTCCGCCCCTTCGAGGACCGGGGCGACTGGCACTGGATCGGCCTCGACGGCGACGTGCACAACTGGAACCCGTGGATCCACGGGAACGTCCTCGTCGCCGCGCTCGCGCTGGTGGACGACGCCGGCCGCCGGTCCCGGCTGGTCGCGCGGGTCGTCGAGGGGCTGGACCGGTACGTCGCCGTGCTGCCCGCCGACGGGGCGATCGACGAGGGCTACTCCTACTGGTGGAACGGCGCGTGCCGGGCGCTGGAGGCGCTCGACCTGCTCGCGTCGGCCACCGGCGGGGCGCTCGACGCCACCGGCGTCCCGGCGCTCACGCAGACCGTGGCGTTCCCGCACCGCATGCACCTCGGCGGCGCCTGGTACCTCAACGTCGCGGACGGCCAGGCCCGCCCGCCCGCGAACCAGCCGTGGCACGCCCTGCACCGCGCCGCCCGGGCCTGCGGCGACGCGGACGCCGCCCGGCACGCCGCCGCCCACCGCGTGCCCGGCGCCCCCGTCGCCGACGAGTCCGGCGGCCTCGGCCGGCTGCTGCGCGCGCTCACCGACCCCGCGTGGGCCGGCGCGGAGCCCGCGACGTCGCCGCTGCCCCGGGACGTCTGGCTGCCCTCCGTCCAGGTCCTGCTCGCGCGCGGGTCGGCCGGGTCCGCCGACGGGCTGACGCTCGCCGCCAAGGGCGGGCACGACGACGAGCACCACAACCACAACGACGTCGGCTCGTTCGTCGTCGCCCTGCGCGGCGTGCCCGTGGCGGTCGACGCCGGGCGGCCCACCTACACCCGGCAGACGTTCTCCCCCGACCGGTACGCCATCTGGACGATGCAGTCGGCGTGGCACAACGTGCCGTCGGTCGCCGGGGTGGACCAGCCGGCGTCGCGGGCCGCCGCCGCGCGGGACGTCCGGGCCGAGGTGGGTGGCTCGGCGACGTCGCTCGACCTGGATCTCACGGACGCCTACCCGGGGTCGGGTGCCACGTCGTGGCGCCGGACGGCGCGGCTCGACCGGGAGTCCGGGCGGGTGACCGTGCGGGACGCGTGGGCGGTCCCCGGCGGCGGGGTCTCGTGCGTGCGGGTGCTGCTCGCCGGCGAGGTCGCGCGCGAGGCGGACGGCCTGCTCGTCCGGGCGCTCGACGGCGCCGGGACCGTGCGGCTGCGCTGGTCCGGGGACGTCGCGGCCGCCGCCGTCGAACGGCGGGCGCTGGACGACCCGATGCTCACCGACGTCTGGGGCGGGGCGCTGACCCGCCTCACCCTGACCCTCCTCGACACCCCGGGCGGGACGGTCGAGGTCACGCTGGAGGAGTGCCCATGACCACCGACGCCCTCGGGCCGCTCGCCGTCGACCGCCGCGCGCAGGTGCTCGACGTCCTGCACCGGCGCGGCTCCGCGCGGGTGTCGGAGCTGACCGAGGAGCTCGGCGTCACCGCCGTCACCGTGCGCCGCGACATCGCGCGGCTCGCCGAGGAGGGGCTGGTGCAGCGGGTGCACGGCGGGGTGACGCTGCTGCGGGCGCCGGAGGAGGGCGAGGGGGGCGTCGCCGCGCCGGGCGCCGCGGCGGTCCCGCCCGTGCCCGCTCCCGCACCCGCTCCCGCGCCCGACGCCCCGGCGCGGCCTGCCGGCCGGGGGCGGCCCGCGACCGTCGGCATGCTCGTGCCGTCGCTCGACTACTACTGGCCGCGCGTCGCCCGCGGCGTCGAGGGGGCCGCCCGGGCGCACGGCCTCGGCGTCGTGCTGCGCGGCAGCAGCTACGAGTCCGACGACGACCGCCCGCACCTCGAGCGCCTGATCGAGCAGGTCGGCGACGGCGGGCTGGTCGTCGCCCCGCGCACCGACACCGCGACCGCCGCGGACACCCTCGCGTGGCTCGCGGGCACCGGCGTCCCCACCGTCCTCGCGGAACGCACCGTCGACGGCCCGCAGCACGCCGCGTTCGACTCCGTGCACAGCGACCACGCCGAGGGGGCCGAGGCCGCGGTGCGGCACCTCGTCGGGCTCGGCCACCAGCGCCTCGGCATCGTCGTCAGCGCGCACAGCCCCACCGGGCCGAGCCTGCGCCGCGGCTGGCTCGCCGCCACCACCGGCGTCACGCGGACCCTCGACATCGCCTCCCCCGACCCCGGCCGGGCCGGCTGGGAGGAGGCCGTCGCGGCCGTCGTCGCGCAGTGCCGCGAGACCGGCACGACCGCCCTGCTCGTGCACGCCGACGCCACCGCCGTCGCCCTGGTGCAGGCGTTCGAGCAGCACGGCGTCGACGTCCCCCGGGACCTGTCGCTGATCGCGTACGACGACGAGGTCGCCGGGCTGTTCAGCCCGCCGCTCACCGCCGTCCGGCCGCACCGGCACGCCCTGGGGCGCGCGGCCGTGGAGCTGCTGACCGCGCGGCTGGCCGACCCGGGGCGGCCGACGCACCGGGTGCTCATCACGCCGTCGCTGCGCGTCCGGGAGTCCACGGCGCCCCCGCGCCGGCCCTGACGTCCCGGGAGCTGCCCTCGCGTGCGCTCCCGGGAGCGCGCTCGGCAGTATGGTCGGTCCGGGCCGGGGCGGCCCCGGACGGGAGACGCAGTGAGCGACGGGACCAGCAGGCACCTCGCCGTGAGCCGGCGCGCGCAGGTGCTCGAGGCCCTGCACGCCCACGGCACCGTGCGCGTCTCCGACCTCGCCGCCGAGCTCGGCGTCACCACCGTGACGGTGCGCCGCGACATCACCCAGCTCGTCGACGAGGGCCTCGCGCTCCGCGTGCACGGCGGGGCCACGCTGAACCCGGCCGCGGACCCGGCGCCCGGCGCGCCGGTGCCGCCCGCCGCGCCGGCCGGCCCCGCCCCCGGGTCGACCGGGACCATCGGCATGCTCGTCCCCTCCCTCGACTACTACTGGCCCGGCGTGGCCCGCGGCGCCGAGGAGCGCGCGGCGGCCGGCGGCCTGCGGCTCCGCCTGCGCGGCTCCTCCTACGAGATCGAGGACGAGCGCCCGCAGCTCGAGCGCCTCATGCGCGGGGGTGCCGACGCCCTGCTCGTCGCGCCGTCGCTCGACAGCCCCCACACCGAGGACGTGCTCGCCTGGCTCGGCGACGTCGACGTCCCGGTCGTCCTCGTCGAGCGCACCGCCCGCACCGGCAGCACGCACGCCGCGATGGAGTCCGTCGTCACCGACCACGCCCTCGGTGCCGAGACCGCCGTCCGGCACCTCACCGCGCTCGGCCACCGGCGCATCGGCATCGCCCTCAGCGCCCAGAGCCCGCACACCCCGGAGCTGCGCGCCGGCTGGTCCCGCGCCCTCGCCGCCTGCGGCCTCGACCCGGACGGCGCGGTCGACCTCGACATCCCCGACCGCCGCGCCGCCGACTGGCAGCAGCACGTCGAGGCCGTCGTGGAGGCGGCCCTGCGCACCGGGACCACCGCGCTGCTCGTGCACTCCGACCCCGAGGCCATGGGCGTCGTCCAGCACTGCGAGGAGCGGGGCGTCCCGGTCCCCGACGCGCTGTCCGTGGTGGCGTACGACGACGAGGTCGCCGGGCTGTTCAGCCCCGCGCTGACCGCCGTGCGCCCCCCGCGCGCCTGGGTCGGCCGGGCGGCCGTGGACCTGGCCGTCGCGCGCCTCGCCGACCCGGCGCGGCCGGTGCACCGGGTCGTCGTCAGCCCGAGCCTCGTGCTGCGGGACTCGACGGCGGCCCCGGCCGGGTAGCGAGCCGTCGACCGGCTGGACGCCCGCTCGGCGCCCACGGCCTCCACCGGCACTCGGCCGCGACGACGGTGGTCGTCAGCGTCCGGAGCCGAGGGCCCCGCGCCACCGCCGCGCGGCCAGCACCCCGCCCGCGCCGAGTGACGCGCCCGCCACCACCCCGCCGGCCACCAGCACCCGGAGCGCCGTCCCCTGCGGCCCCCGCCCGACGGTGACGACCACGGTGGTGGGCCGGTCCGGCAGCATCGGCGACAGCGACACCGACACGACGAGGTCCCCGCGCACCGCGTCCACCTCGCCCTCCAGCGCGGAGGCGTCCACCGCGTCCTCGTCGACCGCCCAGCCGGCGTCCCGGAGCCCGTCCGCGAGGGTGCCGAGCGTCGCGAACCCGAGGCTGGTCGCGTCCCACCGCACGACGCCCCGGTCGAGCGAGGGCGCCCAGGCACCGGTCACCACCGGCTCGTGCGCCGGGGTGAACTCCGCCGGCGTGAGGGTCCGGGCGGCGGCGCGCAGGTCGTCGTCCGACGGCTGGACGACGGACCAGTGCAGGGCGAGCCCGGCGACCAGCCCGACGACGGCGCCCACCAGCCCGAGCAGCACCGGCGCCCGGGCGCGCCGCACCCGGCTCGGACGCGGCTGGACCGGCGACCACCCCGCGGACCCGGTCACCGTCACCCGGCGAGCATCCCGGATCCGGGCCCCCGGCAGAGCCTCGGGGCCGCCGGTTCACCCGTCCGGTGGGCGCCCGGCCCGTCAGGCCGACGTCGGCGCCGGCAGCCGCGCGAGCCGGCACACCGCCGCGAGCCCGTCGGCCGTCCCGGGCCAGTTCCGGGCGAGCGCCCCGACCCCGGCCCGCCGCGCCACCGACCGCAGCACCAGCGCCACGACCACCGCGTCGTCCGCGTACCCGATGACGGGCAGGACGTCCGGCACCAGGTCGATCGGCAGCGCCAGGTACCCGAGCAGCAGCCACAGCCGCACCCGGACGCCCCGCGGCACCTCACGGTCCACGGCGAGCCGGCGGATCAGCCGGACGACGTCGGGCAGCAGGCGCAGCGCCTCCCGCACCGACCCCTCGTCCGGCTTCGCCAGCCACAGGGCCGCCACGAGCGCGACCCACAGCAGGAGGACGCCGCCGACGACCGGCAGCAGCCACTGCAGCACGATGTCCACGGGTCGAGTCTGCCCGCCGGCGGTCGCGCAGGCCCGGCCGCGTGCCTGACCTGCAGTGCTGTCCCTTCTCTCGAAACGGTGAGACCGTGGAGCAGGTGCGGGGCGTCGCCGCACGACGGATCCACGACCACCCATGACGTGCACGGACCGCGCCCAGCATCGGCGCGTCGGCAGCGAGACGTCTCGGGGGCGAGATCCATGCACCGCACCACCAGCATCACCGTCCAGGACGACGGGACCGTCACGACGGTCCGGCTCTCCGGCGAGATCGACGTGACCACCCGGGACGCGGGACGCCGGGCCGTCGCGGCCGCCGCGGCCGGCGGGCTCCCGGTCGTCCTCGACCTCCGCGAGGTCGAGTTCATCGACTCGTCGGGCGTGGCGTTCCTCCTGCAGTGCCACCGCGCCTGCACGTCCGCGGGCCTGGACTGCCGGCTCCGCGACGTGCCCCGGCAGGCCGAGGTCGTCCTCACCGTGCTCGGGCTGCGGGACGTGCTGCCCGTCGTGCGCGACCACGCCTCGGCCGGCCGGTGAGCGCCGGGCCCGGGAGCACCGGGCCGGAGGGCGACGACCCCGCCGCCGCGTGGGAGGTCGTGCGGGCGCGGCTCGCACGGCACGCGCTGGTCGAGCAGGCCGTCGGCGTGCTCATGGAGCAGGACGGGTGCGGGCCGCGCAAGGCGCTGCGGCGGCTGGTGGACGACGCGACCGACCTCGACGTCACCGTCCCCGAGGCCGCGCGCCGCGTGATCGCGAGGCTCGACGACCGGCCCGTGCGCTGGTCCTGAGGCGGTTGCCGGCGGGCCGTCGAGCGCCCGCCGGGCAGCCCGGCCAGCGGGGAGCACGAGCGCGCACGACGGGCGTCGTCGGCGTCAGCCCACGCCCTCCGCCGCGAGCGCGTCGGTCAGCAGCCCCACCAGCGCGTCGAGCTGCACGTCGGTCGACGCGTTCCCCTCGTCCTCCGCCGCCCCGTCCAGCGCCCGCGCCGCCAGCCCCGACTTGCTGTCGATCAGCGCCGCGATCCGCGAGTCGATGGTCTGCGCCGCGATGATCCGCCACGCCGTGACCGGCTCGGACTGGCCGATGCGGTGGATCCGGTCGATGGCCTGGGTCTGCTCGGCGTCGGTCCAGGACAGCTCGGCGAGCACGAGGTTCGACGCGACCTGGAGGTTCAGCCCGACGCCGGCGGCCATCAGCGAGCACACGGCGATCTGCACGTCCGGCTCGTCGGTGAACGCGGCGATGTTCCGCTCGCGCACCTTCGGCGTCTGGTCGCCGCGGATCGAGGCGTACCGGATGCCCCGGTCCGCGAACGCCTGCTCCGCGGCGTCCATCACGTCCACGTGCTTCGCGAAGAACACCACCTTGCCGACGTTCCGCGCGAGCTGCGCGGCGTAGTCGGCCGCGAGCCCGGCCTTGGCCTGCCCGATCCGGCGGACCATGGTGAACACGTTCTCGCCGCCGGCCTTCGAGCTGGCGTCCTTGAGCTCCGCGGCGGCCACCCGGCGCGCGAGCACCAGGTCGAGGCCGTCGCCGGTGGTGTGCTCGGACCGCGCGGCGAGGGCCGAGCGGTAGCGCTCGACCAGACGCTGGGCGAGCGCGGCCTCGGCGGCGCGGATCGAGCGGCCGACCGCCCCGTCGAGCTCGACCGGCAGGTCCGCGACCCGGCGGGCCGGGATGTCGGCGACGACGTCGACCTTGCGGCGGCGCACGATGCCCATGTCGACGACGGCGGCCCGGGCGACGGCGGAGAACCCGCGGTCCGCGGGGGTCAGCCCGGTGTCCTCGAGGGCGGCCATCAGCCGGCCGAGCGGCTTCTCGTCGTCGATCCAGCCGAGGAACTGCCAGATCGCCCGGAAGTCCTCGATGTCGTTGATCAGCGGGGTGCCGGTCAGGGCCATGAGCAGCGGCCGGGCGGTGCGGTCCTGGATCCGCCGCGACAGGGACAGCACGTGCTGCGAGCGCTGCGAGGACTTGTTCTTGATGAAGTGCGCCTCGTCGACGACCATCCCCCGGAACCCGAAGTCGCCGAGCCAGCCGACGTGCCGGTCGAGGATCTCGTAGTTCACGATGACGACGTCCGCGAACGCGTCGACCTTGTCGCCGTCGCCGTGCACGACGGTCGCGCTGCGGAAGGGCGTCCACATGCCGACCTCGTGCGCCCAGTTGGTCTTCACGACGTTCGGGACCACGACGAGCAGCGGGAACGCGTCAGCGGCCTGGGCGGCGAGCAGCGTCTGCGCGGTCTTGCCGAGGCCCGGCTCGTCGGCCAGCAGGAAGGTGCGGTGCCCAGCGGCCGCCGCGGCGACGACGCGGGCCTGGTGCGGCATCAGCTCCCGCCCGCCGGGCACGGGCACCGGGCGCGGGTCGGGCAGCGGCATGCACGCCGGGGCGCCGGGGCCGGCGACCTCGAACGACCGGAACAGCGGCTCCAGCAGCTCCCAGCCGGCGAGCCGGCGGGGCTTCGCGGCGACGCGCTGCGCGGCGGCCTCGAAGTCCGGGGCGAGGAAGGGGTTCGCGAGCCTGCGGGAGATCACCGACTGCGGGACGACCTGCTTCTCGGCCCCCGGGGCCGGGGCGGGCGGCGGCGTGGGCTCCGGCTCCTCCGGGGCCTCCAGCCCGGCGGAGCGCAGCATCGTCGCCTTGAGGGTGCGGGCGGCGTCGGACACCCGGGCGTCGTCGCCGAGCAGCGCCAGCAGGGACGTGTCGCGGGCGGCGATCCGGGCGAGCAGCGTCGCGACGGCGTCGAGGTCCTTGAGCTGCTTGGCGCGCTTCGACGCCCCGACCTCGGTGTCCGCCTGCACGCGGGCCCGCTCCTCGCGCATGAGCAGCGCGACGACCTGGAACTTCGTGCGCACCGCCGGGCGGGTCGGGGGTCGCCGGACGGCGCTGTCGACCTCGCGGGCAGCCCTCGCGAGGACCGGGATGATCCCCGCCTCGGCGGGACGCGCGCCGCGACGGCCGCCCCCACCGCGCGAGCCGGTCTGCGTGCGACCGGACCGGCCCTGGGCTGCTCGTGCCACTTCTTCTCCTTCTCGACGTGCTCATCGCGGACCGGGGCGCACGACCGCGCACCCACGCCCCGGGGCCCCCGGACGGCGGGACCCGTGGACCCCGTGCCCGCCCGACGGCGACGGGCGCCGACGGGCGTCCGCCGCGACCCCGACGGTCCTCCGCGGCGGGGGCGACCCGGACGGGTCGCGACGGCGCCGCTGCCGCCCGCGCGGGAGGAGCCGGGACCGGCACCTCGAACCCGCGCGAGCAGGCCGTGCGCCTGGGCAGATTCGAACTGCCGACACCCGCTTTAGGAGAGCGGTGCTCTATCCCCTGAGCTACAGGCGCGCGGGACTCGACAGCCTTCCGGTCGGACACCTGCCGGTACTGGCGGCGGGTTCGTCGGGGTCTGGCTGGTCCCGTGGGTCGTCCGGGTCGGTGGGGATGGGATCCCGGGCGGTCGAGTGCAGCCTACCGGGTGCACGGCGCCGCGGACGGCTGGTCCGCGGCGGCCTCAGTCCGCGATGAGCCGGCCGGCGATCGCGTCCCACTCCGCGACGAGGTCGATCCCCTCGAGGTCCCGCAGCCACCGCAGCTGCAGCCCGTCCATCGCCGCGAGGACCTGCAGCGCCTGCTGCTCGCCCTCCGGCCCCCGCGCGGCCGACGCGAAGAGGTCGAGCGCCCAGCGCTCCCGGGTCAGGAAGTACTCGTGCGCGGGGTGCGCCGGGTCGAGCGACTCCCCGTTGAGGACGGTGTAGAGCCGGACGATCTCCGGCTGCCGGGCGTTCCGGCGCACGAGCGCGGCGCAGAGCTCGCGGAGCCCGACGGGGGCCTCGCGCCCGCTGTCGAACACGTCCGCCTCGACGCCGAGCAGGTCGGCGAGCTGGGCGAGGTCGAGCGCGTCGCGGTACTCGAGGACGGCGACGAGCAGCTGCTCCTTCGAGCCGACGTGGTGGAGCACCCCGCCCTCGGTGATGCCGCACTCCAGCGCGACGTCGCGCAGCGTGAGGCCGCGGAACCCGCGCTCGGCGATGAGGCCGGCGGACACGGTGAGGATCTGGGTCAGGCGCTGGGACGCGCTCATCCGGGTCCGGGTGGTCCGGGGCGAGTACGCGGTCGCTGGGGTGGGCTGCGGCACCTGTTCTCCTCCACGTCTGACCTGCCCCATTGTGGCAGAGCCGTCCGCCACGCTACGTTACTGATCACTGACTCAGCACTCAGTAGTCGCAGGGATGCGGATGCCGGGTGCTGCCCTCGACGACGAGCGGAGGACGCATGACCCGCATCACCACCCCCTTCCAGCGTGCCGTGGCGGCAGTCGCCGCAGGCTCACCGGCCCGCACCGAGGCGGCGCACCTGTACGAGGCGCTGACGGACGACGAGCGCCTCGACCTGCTCGACGGGGACACCCCGTTCTGGCAGGGCATGTACTCGTTCGTCACCGACGGCTACAACGTGGAGCCCTACGTCATGGGCGCGGTCCCCCGCCTGGGGGTCCCCGGCATCCGGTTCGTCGACGGGCCGCGCGGCTGCGTCGTCGGGCAGGCCACCGCGTTCCCGGTGTCGATGGCCCGCGGCGCGACCTGGGACGTCGAGCTCGAGGAGCAGATCGGCGAGGCGATCGGCGCCGAGCTGCGCGCGCTCGGCGGGAACTTCTTCGGCGGTGTGTGCATCAACCTGCCGCGGCACCCGGCCTGGGGCCGCGCGCAGGAGACGTACTCCGACCAGCCGCCGCTCCTCGGCGAGATGGGCGCGGCCCTGACCCGCGGCATCCAGCGCCACGCGATGGCCTGCGTGAAGCACTACGCGCTGAACTCCATGGAGAACGCCCGGTTCTCGGTGGACGTCACCATCGACGACGCGACGCTGCACGAGGACTTCCTGCCGCACTTCCGCCGGGTGGTCGACGAGGGCGCGCACGCCGTCATGAGCTCGTACAACTCGGTGAACGGCGAGTGGGCCGGCCAGAACGCGCACCTGCTGTCGACCGTGCTCCGCGACGAGTGGGGCTTCGACGGCACCGTGATCACGGACTTCATCTGGGGCATGCGCGACGGCACCGCCGCGCTGCGGGCCGGGCTCGACGTCGAGGCGCCGTTCCGCCAGCAGCGCGGTGCGCACCTGCGCGCCGACCTCGACAGCGGCGCCGCCGACTGGGCGGACGTCCGGCGCGCCGGGCACCGCATCCTCGCCACCCAGCTGCGGCACTACGCCGAGCGGACGGCGGAGGAGCCGGGCGCCGACGTCGTCGCCTCCCCGGCGCACACCGACCTGGCCCGCGACGCCGCCCGCCGCGCGATGGTGCTGCTGCGCAACGAGGACGTCGACGGGGCCCCGGTCCTGCCGCTCGACCCGGCGGCGCTGCGGTCCGTCGCGGTGCTCGGCCGGCTCGCCGACGGGGCGAACACCGGCGACCACGGCTCGTCGGACGTGCGCGCGCCGCGCGTGGTGTCCGCGCTCGCCGGGATCACCGAGGCCCTGCCGGGCGTCGACGTCCGGCACGACGCCGGCGCCGACCCGCAGGCCGCGGCGCGCACCGCGGCGGACGCCGACGTCGCGGTGGTCGTCGTCGGGTTCACCGCCGAGGACGAGGGCGAGTTCGTCGACGGGTCGCTGGCGACGCGCGGCGAGCTGGTCGCGCTGTACCCCGAGCCCGAGGGCGAGCAGCAGACCGCGTGGCGCGACCACGTCATGTCCGCGATGGGGTCCGGCCTCAGCGTGGTGGGCGCGGGCGCGGCCGGCGGCGACCGGCGGGACCTGCACCTGCGGGCCGAGGACGTCACCCTGGTGCAGGCGGTCGCGGCGGCCAACCCGCGCACGGTCGTGGTCGTGGTCACCGCCGGGGCGGTCCTCATGGAGGAGTGGCACGACCGGGTGCCCGGCGTGCTGGTGTCCTGGTACTGCGGGATGGAGGGCGGCCGCGCCCTGGCGGACGTGCTGACCGGCGCCCACAACCCGTCGGGCCGGCTGCCGTACGCGATCCCCGCGAGCGCCGCGCACCTGCCGGAGCTCGACATCGACGCCACCGCCGCGACCTACGACCGCTGGTACGGCCAGCGCCGGCTGCAGCGCGAGGGCGTCGAGGCGCTCTACCCGCTCGGGCACGGCCTCGCGTACACGACCTGGTCCGTCGAGGACCTGCGGGTCGCGGAGGTCGACACCGTCGCGGCCCGGGTGCGCGCGACCGTCACGGTCCGCAACACCGGGGACCGGGACGGCCGCCACGTCGTGCAGGTGTACGGCACGCGGACCGACGGCGACCGGGCCGGCGAGCGCGAGCTGCTCGGGTTCGCCGCGGTCCGGGTGACCGCAGGCGGGGCCGCCGAGGTCGACCTGGACCTCCCGCTGACCGCGCTCACCCGCTGGGACGCCGCCACCGCCCGGACGACGCTGCCCGCCGGCGGCGTCGTCCTCGAGGCCGGCTCCCGCTGGGGCGACCCCGACGCGGCCGTCGAGAAGATCGCGCTCTGACGGCGGCCCCGCCCGCCTGACCCCGCGCGGGGCCGGGACGCTCCTGCGTCCCGGCCCCGCGCGGGCCCCACCCCATCACGCTCAACGACGAGAGAGACCCATGTCCGCACCCCTCCAGGTGGCCGAACCCGCCGCCTCCCCCACCGACGACCAGCAGCCGCGCGTGCCCCTGCGCATCGGCGTCGCCCTCGCGCTCGGCTGCTTCCTCTGGCTCGGCCCGTACCTCGGCGTGAACGCCGTGCTGCTGCCCGCCCGCATCGCCGAGATCGCCCCGGACGACAAGACGTCGGTCGTCGCCCTGCTCGCGACGGTCGCGATGATCGTCGCCACGATCGCGAACATCGTGATCGGCGCGTTCTCCGACCTCACCCGCTCCCGCTGGGGCCGCCGCACCCCGTGGCTGCTCGTGGGCTCCGTCGGCTCCGCCGCGATGCTGCTCCTGGTCGGCCGGGCCTCCGGCGTCGGCCAGCTGCTCGCCCTGTGGGCCGTGTACCAGGTGTTCCTCAACGCGATCGTCGCGCCGCTCATCGCGGTCATCTCCGACCGGATCGCGCCCCGGCACCGCGGGACGATCTCGTCGGTGTACGCCTTCGGCTACTCCGCCGGTCTCTACGGCGGGCAGATCATCGGCGCCCAGTTCCTCGGCGACCTCTGGACCGGTTTCGTCATCATGGCCGCCCTCACGCTGCTGTCCGGGCCGGTCGCGGCCGTCCTGCTGCGGGAGCCGTCGAGCCGGGACCTGCCCCGCCGGTCGCTGAGCCGCGGCATGCTGCTCGACTCGTTCAGCCTGCCCCGCAAGGACTGCCGCGACTACTACCTCGCCCTGTTCGGCAAGTTCGCGATCATCTCGGCGACGTTCGCGATCTCCGGGTACCAGCTGTACATCCTCACCGACTACATGCGCCTCGGTGAGGGCTCGACCGCCGGGTACATCTCGACGATCGCCACGATCCTCATGCTCACCGCGCTCGTCATGTCCGCGGTGTCCGGGCCGGTCTCCGACCGGCTGGGCCGGCGCAAGCTGCCGGTCGTCGTGGCGGGCGTGCTCGTGGCGGTCGGCGTGCTCGTGCCGGCGTTCAGCGCGAGCCCGTGGACGATGCTCGCGTACGCGGTCGTCGCCGGCATCGGCATGGGCGCGTTCAACGCCGTCGACCAGGCGCTGAACGTCGAGGTGCTCCCCAGCCAGGAGAACGCCGCCAAGGACCTCGGCGTGCTCAACCTCGCCAACACCGGCGGCCAGATCGTCGGCCCGCTCGTCGCCGCGGCGGCGATCTCGGCCGTGGGCTACCAGGCGATGTTCCCGTTCGCCGCGGGCCTCGCGCTCGTCGGGGCGGGCCTGATCCTCGCGATCCGCCGGGTGCGGTGACCCGGGACCGGCGGCCGGGCCGATCGGCCCGGCCGCCGGGCGAGCCGGGGTCTGGCGGGAGGCCGCCCCGGCGTCCTATCATCGCCGTATGGCGATGATATCCCCGGACGTCGATCACGAGGACGACGCCCGCTCCCCGGACGACGCCGCGCTCACCGCGCCGACCGCCGCGCTCTTCCGGGCGCTGGGCGACCCGGGACGGCTGACGATGCTCCGGCACCTCTTCACCGGCGAGCACGCGGTGCGGGAGCTCACCGACCACCTCGGCCTGGCGCAGAGCACGGTGAGCGCGCACCTCGCGTGCCTGCGGGACTGCGGGCTGGTCACGGTGCGGCAGCGGGGGCGGTCCTCGATCTACTCGATCGCCGACCCCGGCCGGCTGGCGACCCTCGTCGGCGCGGCGGAGGACCTGCTGCGCGGCGGGTCGGACCCCGCCGCCTGCGGGCACCTCGCGGGGGACGGGCGATGAGCCACGGGCACGACCACGCACCGACCGGCGGCGGCGACCACCGGCGCCGGCTCGCGGTCGCGTTCGGCCTGACCTCGACGGTGCTGGTCGCCCAGGCCGTCGGCGCCCTGCTGACCGGTTCCCTCGCGCTGCTGGTCGACACGGCGCACATGCTGACCGACGCGGCCGGTCTGGCGATGGCGCTCGTCGCCGCGCACCTGTCCCTCAAGCCCGCGACGTCGCGCCGGACCTGGGGCTACCGCCGGGCCGAGGTCCTGGGTGCGCTGGCGCAGGCCGCGGTGCTGCTGGCGGTCGGCGGGTACGTGCTGGTCGAGGGGGTGCGCCGGCTGTTCGCGCCGCCCGAGGTGCCGTCGACCGAGCTGATCGTGTTCGGCGTCATCGGGCTGGTCGCGAACGTGGCGGCCATCGCCGTGCTCGCCGGCGGGCGGAACGCGAACCTCAACCTGCGGGCGGCGTTCCTGGAGGTGCTGAACGACGCGCTCGGCTCCGTGGGCGTCATCGTCGCGGCCGTCGTCATCGCCACGACCGGCTGGCAGCAGGCCGACGCGGTCGCCGGCCTGCTCATCGGGGTCCTGATCGTCCCGCGCGCCATCACGCTGCTGCGGGAGACCGGCGCCGTGCTGCTGGAGTCCACCCCGCCGGGGCTCGACCTGGACGCCGTCCGCGAGCACCTGCTCGGCGTGGAGCACGTGCGCGCCGTGCACGACCTGCACGCGACCCTCGTGGCCACGGGGCTGCCCGTGGTCACCGCGCACATCACGGTGGACGACGAGTGCTTCTCGGACGGGCACACCGCCCGGATCCTCGACCAGCTCCAGGACTGCCTGTCCACGCACTTCCCGATCTCGGTCGAGCACTCGACGTTCCAGATCGAGCCCGCGTCGCACCGCGCGCACGAGCACCTCGGGCACGCGTGAGCCGCCGGGCCGCCGAACCGCGTCCCGAACCGGCCCCACCAGGGACGAAGGTCTGAGCGCACGCGCAGCGGGCCGGGAGGATGGACGTTCCCCTCCGCCCCTCCACCCCCGGGAGCCCCGCCGTGCCGTCCGCCCGCCCGAACCCCGCCCCCGCGCCCGACGGCCCGGCGCTGTCGGTGCACGTCGTCGCCCCCGACGGGGTGCTGTGGTCCGGCGACGCCGCGATCGTCTCGGTCCCGTCGGCCTCGGGGTCGCTGGGGATCATGGCCCGGCACGAGCCGGTCGCGGCGGCGCTGGTCGCCGGGCCCGTCCGCGTGCGGCCGCTCGCGGGCGACGTGCTCGAGCTCGCGATCACCGGCGGGTTCGTCGTGACGGACGACGACGAGGTCACCGTGCTGGTCGACGCCCTCGCTCCCCCAGCTCCCGCATGATCCGCAGCACGCTCGCCTCGGACACCTCGACGCCGCGCTCCCGGAGCCGCGCCCGCACGCGGCGGTGACCCCAGCCGGGGTGCGCCGCCGCCAGCGCCTGCACCGCGGCCACCACCTCGGCGTCCCGGCGCACCGGCGCGGGCCACGGCCCCTTCGCGCTCGCGCCCGCGCGCGCCCTGGCCTGCCAGCGCCGCCAGGTCCGTTCTGGGATGCCGAACTTGGCGCACCACCTCGACGTCGACATCCCAGCCGACTCCCGGATCACCTCGAGGTCGTCGAAGGGCCCAGCCGGCCCCCCGCGCTCCGCTTCCACACCTCGATCTCGACCTCCGCCTCCCGCAGGGTCCGCCGGAGCTCGGCCAGCTCGGCCTCGAGCTGCTTCTCCCGCCCGGCCGCCGTCGCGGCGCCGTCGGCCAGGGCCGCCGCGCCGGCCTCCAGGAACGCGGCCTTCCAGCGTCCGACGGACTGCTCGGAGACCTGCTCCCGGCGCGCCGCCTCGACGATCGTGGCCTCGCGCGCCAGCACCGCCAGCACGGCCCGCTGCTTCTTCTCCGCCGGTATCACCGGGGGTCTTCCCACGCCTGCACCCCTTCCTTCCAGGACGACACAACACCTCTGCCACATTTCCTGACGCGTTTCAACAAGGGCGACGAAACGCTCAGCCAACCCTATTTCGGACCGATGGCTGGGATGTTCGCCCATTCGAAGGAGATGACCGATGTCCCTGCTCACGGCCTCGACCGGCGCGGAGGCGACCCGCAGGAGGCGCTTCTCGGACCTGTCGGTCCAGACAAAGATCCTCGCCGCCGTGGGGGTCATGGCATTGGCCGCGGCGGGCAGCGCGGGCTTCGCCATTTTCCAGCTGCGAGAGGAGGCCGCGGGCACCCAGGCGCTCGCGGACCTGGAGCGCGACGTCGCCACGGTGCGCGGCCAGGTGCACGCCGACCAGCTCAAGGCGCGCCTGATCGTGGCGCAGATCGCGGCGGTCTCTGGCGAGGCCCAGGACGCCTGGGTCGCGCAGCAGGCGGAGAACGACGCGGTGCTCGACGAGGAGATCGCCGCGCTGTCGGCGACGGACTACGCGGCCTCCTCGGACGCGTGGGCGGGGTTCGTCGAGGGCTTCGCGCAGTGGCGCGACGCGCGGGACACCGAGGTCCTGCCCGTCGCGCTCGGGGACGACCCGGAGGCGTACGGGGAGGTCCTCGACCAGGTCAGCCAGCCGCTGATCGACGCCTACGTGACCGACCTGGACGTCTTCACGCAGGAGATCGTCGACACGATGGAGGAGGCGGGCGCGGAGGCCGTGGCCTCGGCCGGGCGCGCGGCGGTGCTGCTCGCCGTCGCGGTCGGCATCGGGGTGCTGGTCGCGGGCGCGCTCGCGCTGGTGCTGTCCCGCTCGATCAAGCGCGCCGTCACCGCGGTGCAGGGCGCGGTGCAGGCGATGGCCGCGGGCGACTTCACGCGCCGCCCGGACGTGCGGCAGCGCGACGAGATCGGGCAGATGGCCGCGGCCCTGATCGACAGCCAGGCCGCGGTCCGCTCGACGCTGTCCGACGTGGTGGAGTCCGCGAACACGCTCGCGTCGGCCGCCGAGGAGCTCTCCGCCGCGACCAGCCAGGTGGCGGCCGGGTCGGAGGAGACGTCCGCGCAGGCGGGGGTCGTCGCCGCGGCGTCCGAGCAGGTGTCCCGGAACGTGCAGACCGTGGCGGCCGGGGCCGAGCAGATGGGCGCCAGCATCCGGGAGATCGCGCAGAACTCGTCGCAGGCGGCCAAGGTCGCCGGCCAGGCCACAGCGGTGGCGGAGGCGACGAACGAGCAGGTCGCCCGGCTGGGGGCGTCCTCCCAGGAGATCGGGAACGTCGTCAAGGTCATCACGAGCATCGCCGAGCAGACGAACCTGCTCGCGCTCAACGCGACCATCGAGGCGGCCCGCGCGGGCGAGGCGGGCAAGGGCTTCGCGGTCGTCGCGGGGGAGGTCAAGGAGCTCGCCCAGGAGACCGCCAAGGCCACCGAGGACATCGCCCGCCGGGTCGAGGCGATCCAGGCGGAGACCTCGGGCGCCGTCGGGGCGATCGGCGAGATCGCGACGATCATCGCGAGCATCAACGACTACCAGCTGACCATCGCCTCGGCGGTCGAGGAGCAGACGGCGACCACCACGGAGATGTCCCGGTCGGTGACGGAGGCGGCCACCGGGTCGAGCGAGATCGCCGGCAGCATCGTGGGCGTCGCCACCGCCGCGCGGACCTCGACCGACGTGCTCGAGCAGATGGAGCTGTCCGTCACGGACCTCGCCCGGATGTCTGTGGGCCTGCGGGAGCGCGTCGGTGCCTTCGTCTACTGAGCGGGGCCTGACCGCCCTCGAGCTGGCCTCCGTCCTGCGCCCCCTGGGGGTGCCGGCGGCGGTCCGGCCGGTGACGAGCGGGACGGCCGCCTCCGGGGTCACGCTGACCGACGGCACGCGGCTCGTCGTGAAGGCGTCGCGCGCCGGGGCGGAGCCGTACCGGCACGGCTGCGCGACCGTCCGGACCGCCGCCGAGGTGTACACCTCCCTCGCCGGGCGCGGGCTGCCGGTGCCGACCGTCCTGCTCGCGGACTTCAGCCGCGCCGTCGTGGACGCCGACGTCGTGGTCACGACGCAGGTGCCCGGGGTGCCGTGGAGCGAGCTCGACCTCGACCCCGCCGGCAGCGTGCGCGCCCGGCGGGAGCTCGGCGGGCTCATGGCGCGGCTGCACGGCGTCGGGGCCCCCGGGTTCGGCTCCCCCGCCGTCGGGGCGCCGGGGGGCGAGGAGCCGGTGACCCGCTGGCGCGCGGCGTTCACCGCCATGGTCGACGCCGTCCTGCGGGACGGCGCGGACCGGGGCGTCGAGCTGCCCGCGCGGCGGGTCCGGTCGGTGCTCGCCGCGCACGGACCGGCGCTCGACGCCGTCGCGGCACCCGCCGTCGTGCACCAGGACCTGTGGCCCGCGAACGTGCTCCTCGACGACGACGGGACGCTCCGGGGCGTCGTCGGAGCCGGGCGGGCCGTGTGGGGCGACCCGCTGCTCGACCTGGTCGGCGCGGACCAGTTCGGCCTGTGGGACGTGGACCGCGAGCTGCTCCGGGGCAACACCGCCGCCGGCGGGGTCCTCGCGGTCGAGCTGGCGTCCGCCACCGGGCCGACCCGGTTCGCGCTCTACCGCCTGTACCGCTCGCTCGTCCTGGCGACCGAGGCCGACGCGTGCGGGTGCGGGGACCTCGCCGGGCACCGGCGGGTGGTCCGGGCGCTGGTGGCAGCGGCGCTCGACCGGCTGGACCCGGCGCCGGCGCGCCGGGCGGGGCGGGCAGCGCGGCCGCGCAGGGCGGGGCGCGCGCGGCGGCCGGGTCCGCGGCCCCGGCGTCACCGCGGTCGCTGAGCCCTCCCTCCCCGGGCACGAGAGGGCAGCAGCAGTCGGGGGTCCGGACGCCGCCCGACGCCCGACTGCTGCCCTCTCGTCAGCCGACCCGGCGGCCCAGGGTCCGGCGCAGCACGCCGGTCGCGGCCAGCAGCGCCGCGCCCGCGGCCAGCGCGAGCCCCGCGGCGATGCCGAGGGCCGACGTCGCCGCGCCCGTCACCGGCAGCGTGGTCGGACCCGGGACCGCGACCGGGGCCGCGACCGGGGTCCCGGTCGCGGCCGCCACCGCGGTGTCGTACCGCAGGACGGTCACCTCCCGGCTGTCGACCCCCACGACGACGAGGTAGTGCTCCCCCGCCTCCAGCGCCAGGTCCGCGAGCGTCGCGCTCCCGGCCGACACCGCGAACGTCCCGAGGTACCGCGGCGACGAGTACGCGTACACCGTGACCGCGGAGTCGGCCCCCGCCCAGGGCAGCGTGAGCGTCACGGTCCCCGGCAGGTCGGCGAGCCGCAGCCCGGGCACGACGGTCGACAGGTCCGCCGCGCCCGGGAACCGCGCGGCCAGGGCGTCGTGGCCGGCGCCCACCTCGGTCGCGACGTCCCACAGCGTCAGGCGCGCGGTGTCGCTCACGCTCGTGGTGCCGTCCGCGGCCACCAGCACCGCGCGGTACCAGGCACCCGCCTCTGGCGTGACGGTCAGGGCGTAGCCGTCGCCGGCGGCGCGCCAGGCGGTGCCGGGGCCGGGCGCGGTCGCCGCGACCTGCCAGGCGACCGACGCGACCGCGGCCCGGTCGGCGACCCGGACCTCGAACGTCGCCGTCCCGCCGGGGACGACGCCGAGGCGGTCGGCCGGCTGGGCCGTGATCCGCAGCGCCGGCGCGGCCAGCAGCGCGTACACCGCGGTCACCGGCGCGGCGACGTGGCCGTCGTCGACGGTCAGGGTGACGGAGGCCGGCCCGGCGGCGTCCGCCGTGAAGGCCCACCCGGCGAGGGCGGCGCCCAGGCGGTCGGCCGGACCCGTGAGCGTCCAGACACCGGCGGCGGCCGCGCCCGTCACGCCGTCCGCGGTCCCGGCGGTCAGCCCGGACAGCCGCCCGCCGGCCGGCGTCAGCACGACGGTCAGCGCGTCGCCGTCCGCATCGGCGAGCACGGGGGCGGCGAGCGCGGCGGACTCGCCGACGGTGACGCGCGCCGCGGCGGCCGGCACGCCCGCCACGGTCGGGGCGTGGTTCGCGACGACCTCGACGGTGAAGGCCCGCTCGGCGACGTTCCCCGCCAGGTCCTCGGCGGCGACGCGGACGGTGCGCGGTCCGACGCCCGCGGCGCCCGGGTCCAGCAGCACGAGCCGGCCGTCCTCGACCGCGAACAGCGCGGCGTCCGCGCCGCCCGCCACGGAGAACCACGGGGTGCCCACGGCGTCGGTCGCCCCGAGCGCGCCCACGACGGCGCGGGCCCCCGCGGTCTCGCGCACCCGCGTGCCGCTCAGGGCGAGGTCGGCCGGGGCCGTGCGGTCGACGACGAGCGCCCCGGCCAGGCCCTCCGGGCCGGTGTTGCCCGCGGCGTCCCGCTGGCGGACCCGCACGTCCCCGGCGGCGTAGGCGCCCTCGGCGAGCTCGAACGCGCTGCCGCTGCCGGGCGTCCACGTCCGCCCCGCGTCGGTCGAGCGGGACCAGGTGGCGCCCGGCTCGAGGCCGCCGACGCGGACCTCGCCGCGGCTGGTGACGCCGTCGTCGGGCCGGGCGCCGGTGTCGTCGGCCAGGGCGAGCGTCGGCGCGCCGGGGGCGATGCCGTCGACCAGGACGCCCGCGGTCGACGCGACGCCCGCCAGCGCGGTCGGCACCGGGGTGCCCGAGGTCGAGCGCAGCGCGCCCCCGCCCGTCTCGACGGCCGCGCCGAGCGCGATGCCGTCCGCGTCGGACCACCCGGCGGCCACGACGGCGCGGAACACCAGCGCCGACGACCCGCTGCCGCTCACGTAGGAGGCGCGGGCGGGGGTCGGCCCGACCTGGAGCCCGAGGTACGGGGTGCCGTCGGCGGTGTCGACCACCACCGTGCCGCTGAAGGTCACGGAGAAGTCCAGCGCGGACCCGGCGGCGTAGGTCGCGGCGGCGGGCACGGCGACGGAGGTCACGACCGGGACCGCGGTGTCGATGACCAGCGTCTGCGCGGCGGGTGCCGAGACGTTGCCGGCGAGGTCGCGCGCGGACGCGGTGACGGCGTTGCCGCCCGCCGGGTCCAGCGCGAGCGTGCCGGAGGCGGGGACCTCGCTCGCCAGGTCGACGCGCCACGCGCCGCCGGTGGCGCGCGTGACGTACGTGGCGCCGCCGGCCGTGACCGTGACCGTGCTGTCCGGCTCCGCCGTGCCGGTGAGCGTCGGCAGGGTGGAGGTGGTGGACGCCGGGGAGGTGATCACCGGCCGGTCGGGAGCCCGGGTGTCGACGACGACCTGGAGTCCCGCGCTGCGGGGCGAGACGTTGCCCGCCGCGTCGTGGGCCCGCGCGGTGAGCGTGTGCGGGCCGTCCGCGAGCGCCGTGCCGGTGATCACCCAGGCCCCGGAGACATCGGCCGTGGTCGACCCGAGGACGGTGGTGCCCTCGAGCAGGTCGACGCTGCTCGACCCCTCCGCCCGGCCGGTCACCGTCGGCGTCGCGACGTTCGTGACGCCGTCGGTGCTGCTGTCGCCCGTGTCGACGGCCGGGTCCAGGGTGGCCGTGGGCGGCTCCGGCGGGGTGTGGTCGAACGTGTACGTCTGCCCCTGGGTGTAGCCGGGCACGAGCAGCCCGCCGGTCGCCGCGGCCACGCCCCCGGCCCGCAGGTCCAGCCGGAGGGTCCCGTCACCCGAGACGGCCACGACGGCGACCCGGAAGACGACGCTGTCGGCGGTGGTGAGCGAGGCGACCGTGCCCGCGGCGGTCCCCGTGGAGGTGAGGACGAGGTCGCCGAAGTCGACCCCGACCACGGGCTCGCTGAACGTCACGTCGTAGGCGACGGCGGTGCCGTTGGTCAGCTGCGGGGCACCGTCGGCGCGGACGATGCCCAGCACCGACGGCGGGTCCGCCGCGAGCGCCGGCCCGGCGCCGAGCACCGGCGCGAGCAGGGCCAGCACGAGGGCGACGACCAGCGCGGACGCGCGACGCCGAGGTCGCGCCGGCGCGGGAGAGGGCATTCCGAGCATGGGGCACCGTGACCTTCGCGAGGAGGCGGCTGGGAGCGACGCCGGCGGGGGCCGGCGGCACGGCATCGTCGCACGCGGGAGGCCCGTCGCCGCCGAAGTCCGCCCGATCGGGCGACGTCCGGCCGCCGCGCTCCGTACGATCCCCGCGTGCTGCACCTCACCGCCGACCAGGCCGCCTTCGTGGCCGAGCCGCGCCTCGCCACCCTGACCACCCTGCGCGCCGACGGCTCCCCGCACGTGGTCCCGGTCGGCTTCACCTGGGACGGCGACGCCGGCCTGGTGCGGATCACGACGAACCGGCGCAGCGTGAAGGTCGCGAACGCCCGCCGCGGTTCGCGGGCCGCGCTCTGCCAGGTGGACGGCCGCCGGTGGCTGACGCTCGAGGGGACGGTGGAGGTCCGCGAGGACCCGGCGGAGGTCGCGGAGGCCGTCCGCCGGTACGCCGAGCGGTACCGCCCGCGGGCCGCGAACCCCGACCGGATCGTGCTGCTGCTCACCCCGGACCGCCTCATGTGCTCGCGGGGCCTGCGCGCCGCGCCCTGAGTGGTCGGCCGCCGAGTACGTTGCCTGCATGCCCGACGCCCCGGACACCCGCCGGCGGATCGTCCTGCGCGCCCCGCACGCGGGCGGCCTCGTGGTCGGCGTCGCGTTCGCGATGCTCGCGATGACCCCGTCGCTGCTCCCCCGGGGCTGGCTGTTCCAGGGCGTGGTGTCCGGCATCTCGGCGGCGATCGGGTACGCCGTGGGCGTGACCGCGGCCTGGGCGCTGCGGCGCTGGGGCCGGTGGCGGCGCCTGACCGCGGCGGTCGACGCGCGGACCCCCGACCGGGCCCGGCCCTGGGTCGTCCCGGCGCTGTGCGTGGCCGGGGTGGGGGCCGTCCTGCTCATGCTGGCGGTCGGCGCCCGGTGGCAGCGCGAGCTCGCGGAGAGCATGGGCGCCGCCCCGACGACCGCCTCCGGCTGGCTGCGGGCCGCGCCCGTGCTGATCCTCCTGGCGGTCGTGCTGGTGCTGCTCGCACGGGTCGTCCGGGCGCTGGCGCGGGCCGTCGCCCGGGTGCTGCGCCGGCGGCTGCGGCTGCCGCGCCTGGTGGCCGCGGGCGTCGCTGCGGTGCTCGTGGGCCTGGGCGTGCTCGTCGTCGTCAACGACTTCCTGCTCGCGCAGGCGCTGTCGGCCGTGGACCAGGTGTTCAAGGTCGCGAACACGGAGGACGACGGGGCGGACCAGCCGGAGTCCGCGGCCCGCTCGGGGTCGGCGGAGTCCCTGGTCGACTGGGACGGGCTCGGCCGCGAGGGCCGCCGGTTCGTCACCCGCGGCCCGTCCCCCGAGGCGCTGGCCGCCGCCGGCGCAGACACCGAGCCGATCCGGGTCTACACCGGCCTGGACAACGCCGACGGCCCCGAGGCGCGCGCCGACGTCGCCGTCGCCGAGCTGGAGCGCACCGGGGCGTTCGACCGCGAGGTGCTGCTCGTCGTCACCACGACCGGGAGCGGCTGGGTCAACGAGGCCGCCGTCGAGCCGGTCGAGCTGATGTACGGCGGGGACACCGCGACCGTGGCCTCGCAGTACTCGTACCTGCCGAGCTGGCTGTCCTTCCTCGTGGACCGCGGCCGCGCCGCCGACGAGGCGCAGGCGCTGTTCGCGGCGGTCGAGGCGCGGATCGACGCCCTCCCGGCGGACGACCGGCCGCGGCTGCTCGTCTACGGCGAGAGCCTCGGGTCGTACGGGTCCGAGACGGTGTTCGGCTCGCTCGCGGACATCCGGGCGAGGACCGACGGCGTGCTGTGGGTCGGGCCGCCGAACTCGAACGCGCTGTGGCGGGCCCTGGTCGACCGCCGGGACCCCGGGACGCCGCAGGTCGCGCCGGTGTACGCCGACGGGCTGGTGGTGCGGTTCGCGGACGCGGTGGCGGATGTCGAGGTGCCGGACACGCCCTGGGAGGACCCGCGGGTGCTGTATCTCCAGCACCGGTCCGACCCGATCGTCTGGTGGGCGCCCGGGCTGCTCGTGGACCAGCCGGACTGGCTCGCGGAACCCGCGCCTGCCGGGGACGGGCCGACGATGACCTGGTACCCGGTGGTGTCGTTCTGGCAGGTGACGTGCGACCTCGTCTACGCCAAGGAGGTCCCGGACGGGTACGGGCACAACTACGACACGCAGCTCGCCGAGGCATGGGTCGAGGTCGCCGCGCCGGACGGGTGGGACGAGACCGCGACGGCCCGGCTGCACGAGGCGCTGGCGGCGGGCTGACCGGACACGTCGCCACCCGCCGTGCTGCGTGATCTCCGGGTGCTGGACTCCGGTAGCCGGCTCACGCCGGCACCGGCGCTGGAGGTGCGGGTGTTCGTGTGACGGGTCGGCCACCGAGGCCGCCGCCGGCCGTACGATCCGCTCCGAGGCAGAGACCTCGGCCCTCGACCCGGAGGCAGGACACCGTGCAGTTCACCCCGAAGCTCGCCCGCGGCGGTCGCACCGCCATCGAGGCCGCCCTCCCCCGGCTGCTCCAGCCCGGCGAGACCCCGGTGCTCGGCGCCAACGGCACCTACTTCCGTCGGATGCAGCTCCTGCTCCTCGTCACCGACCGACGGGTGCTGGGCCTCGACGCCGGCGGAGGGATCCGCGTCACGGTGCCGGCCGCCGAGGTGACCCGGGCCGAGCTCAACGCCCGGAACCTCGTGGTCACGCTCACCACGCCCGAGGCGCACACCGCCGTCGGCGCGCTCGCCCACGCGTCCGAGTGGGACGACCTGCTCGCCGCGCTCGAATCGGCGTGCCCGCGCCTGCGCCGGCGCGAGCCGGACCCCGAGGTCGCCCCTCCCTCTTCCGGTCCCGCGGACGCCGCACCGCCCCGGGCTCCCGTCCCCGCGTCCTCGATCGCCGCGGAGCTGACCCAGCTCGCGACGCTGCACGCCGGGGGCGCGCTGTCCGACGCGGAGTTCGAGGCGGCGAAGCGGGCGGCGCTCGGTCACGTCTCCGCCGCGGCCGCGCCGCCCGCGCCGCCCGCGCCGGTGCCCGTCGCGGCACCGCGCCGCGGCAGGGCCGTCAAGGAGATGCAGCGGACCTGCCGCGGCGACGGCACGGTGTGGTTCGTCCCCCTGGACGTCGCGCGGTACCGGCCGCCCAGCCGGATGCTCACCGGCGGGCTGAAGATGCAGGAGTTCGCCGCCACCGGGCTGCTCACCGGCGACGGCGCGACGGCGTCCACTCAGCTCGGCCGGATCGAGGCGCAGACCGCCCGGGCTCAGGCCGCCCGGCAGTGCCCCACCTGCGGGAGCCAGGCCTTCACCGAGGCGGTCGTGAAGCACTGACCTCCGGACGCGGCCGCACCTCACGGCAGCCGGACGTGCTCCGGAGTCACAGCTCGCGGGGACGGGGCAGGCGCCGGGTGGTCATGGGGGGGCTCCCTCCGCCGGCGCGGTCTGCTGCGGCCCCCGGGTCGCCGGCGCCCGGGCGCTCGGCCATGGTGACCCCGCGCGCCCCTCCCGCGACCCCCGCGCCCACCCGCTGGTCCAAGGTGACCGGGCGCCGCGCGGGGCGAGGCAGGGACGGGACGGGGTTGGTCGCCGGCGGCTGCCAGGGCGCCCCCGCGCCCCCGCCGGGACCGGGGACTACCATGGCGGCAGCAACGCGACCCGGGCCCGCTTGGCCCGCTCCCCGCGTCCGAGATCCCTCTCGGCACCCCTCGGGTCGTCACCGGTCACCGGGACGGCAGGCGCGTGCGGCACGGCCCGCACCGAACGCGCCCGACACGAGGAGCACCCGGACCCATGTCCCTTCGCACCGCCGCACCCGCGTCCACACCGCACGAGGACCCCTACGTCCTGTCCGCCGACGAGGACGACGCCCCGGTCGCGGTCATCACCACGGCGGGCGGCACGGCCGACCCGGTCAAGGACTACCTGCGCTCCATCGGGCGGGTCCCGCTGCTCACCGCCGAGCAGGAGGTCGCGGTCGCCCGGCGGATCGAGGCCGGCCAGCTCGCGACCCACCTCCTGCGGCACGGCCGGGGATACAAGGACGCGACGCGGCGCGAGCTCGAGCTCGTCGCGGAGGACGGCGACCGCGCGAAGCGGCACCTGATCGAGGCGAACCTGCGCCTGGTGGTCTCGATCGCGAAGAAGTACACCGGCCGGGGCGTGCTGTTCCTGGACCTGATCCAGGAGGGCAACTCGGGACTGATCCGCGCGGTGGAGAAGTTCGACCACGCGAAGGGCTTCAAGTTCTCGACGTACGCGACGTGGTGGATCCGGCAGGCGGTCACGCGAGGCATGGCCGACCAGGCGCGGACCGTCCGCGTCCCCTCGCACATGGTCGAGTCCATCAACAAGGTGACGCGCGCGCACCGGACGTTCTTCCAGGAGCAGGGCCGGGACCCGACGCCTGAGGAGGTGGCCGCGCTGCTCGACCTGACGCCCGAGCGGGTCCTCGAGGTGCAGGCCTACGGCCGGGACCCGGTCGCGCTGGAGACGCCGCTCGGGTCCGACGGCGATGCCCGGCTCGGGGACCTGCTGCAGGACGCCGACGCGGTCGAGCCCGCCGAGGCGGTCACGTTCGGCATCATGCAGCAGCAGATCCACGCGATCCTCGCGACCCTGCCGGAGCGCGAGAGCACGGTCATCGCGATGCGGTTCGGCCTGACCGGCGCACGGCCGGCTACCCTCGACGAGATCGGCCGGGTCTACGGCGTGACGCGCGAGCGGATCCGGCAGATCGAGGCCAAGACGATGTCGAAGCTCCGGCACCCGTCCCGGACCGAGGTGCTCCGGGACTACCTGGACTGAGCATCGCGGCTCACTCCCCCGCGAACACCTCCGCCAGCCCGCCCCACGCCGAGGCCCGGGCGTACACCGGCACCACGTCCCGCGGCACCTCGCGCGTGACCACGACGCCCTCCCCGAGCGGCTGGCCCACGGCCTTCTCCCCGGTCCACACGTCCACCCAGTCCCCCGCGGGCAGGTACGTGTCCCAGGTCGCGGCCCCCGGCGAGGTCACGGGGTGCACCAGCAGGTCGTCCCCGAGCAGGAACTCCCCGGCCCAGTCCCACACCGCGGCGTCGTGCGGCCAGTCGACGAACAGCCCGCGCATGAGCGGCGCCCCGGTCGCGATGGCCGCGCGCGCCCCGTCCGCGAGGTACGGCACCAGCCGCTCGCGCAGCAGCGCGTACCGCCGGAAGGCGTCGACCACGGTCGGGTCGTCGTTCACCTCGGCGACGAACCACGGGGTCCGGTCCCGCAGGGGCCGCTGGTGGTGGTTGAACTCCGAGTGGTACTGCATGACCGGGCAGAAGGTCGCGGCGGCGACGGCCCGGACGTACAGCTCGGCGTCGGGCACGGGGCCGGAGAACCCGGCGAGGTCCCAGCCCCAGTAGACGATCCCCGACGAGGACGCAGTGATCCCGGCGGTCATCGACCAGCGGAACGCCTCCCACGTGGAGTTCTCGTCGCCGGCCCAGTGCAGGCCGTGCGCCTGCGAACCGGTGAACCCGGCGCGGGAGAACGTCACGGGCGCCTTGCCGGCCGATCGCAGCAGGTCGCCGAACGCGTGCGCGTAGTGGACGGGGTTGAGGTTGTTGCCCTCGTCGCCGCGCCGGCCGTCGGCGTACCGCAGGTCGTCGCCCCAGGCGTGCTCGCCGCCGTCGGTCTTGAAGCCGTCGACGTCGTAGTCCTCGACCAGGTAGCGGCGGCGCTCGGTCCACCAGGCCCGGCCCTCGGGGGTCGACAGGTCGGCCATGAGCGCCTGCGGGAACCACCAGCCGCGGTTGTGGTACGGGCTGCCGTCGGCCTCCCGGATCGCGTGCCCGGCCTCGATCATGGCCCGGCCGTCGACGAGCACCTGCGCGTCCTGCGGGACGCCGGGGCCGAGGTCGTGGGAGGTCTTGAGCAGGGGGATCTGCCAGAGGACGACCTTGATCCCCCGGGCGTGCAGCTCCGCGATCATCGCGGCCGGGTCCGGCCACGCGCCGTCGGCCGGGTACGTGAAGTCGGCGGCGCGGTGCGGGGCGCCGTCGGCGTTCACGGCGTACCGGGCGTCCCGGAAGATGGTGATGCCCTCCTCGTCGGACCACGCCTCGATGACGACGACGCCGACGGGGATGTCGAGGTCGCGGTGGGCGTCCATGCGGTCCATGACGATCGCCTGGGTGTTCCACTCGTTCCCGGACGCCCAGAGCCGCAGCACCCAGTCGGGGAGCTCCTCGGCGCGGCCGACCTCGTCGCCGAACGCGCGCAGCACGTCGGCCGGCGTGCCGTCGTACACGGCGACGTCGAGCGCGGCGTCCGGGCCGACCAGGGCCTCGACCACGAGCTCGTCGGGGGTGGAGGCGCCGACGTCGTACCAGGTGCGGCGGGACGTGCGGACGTGGAAGCCCCAGCCGTCGCCGCCGACGACGTGCGCGAACGGCATCGGGAGGTAGGTCCGGCCGGTCGCGCCCTGCGACTTGTACTGCTCGAACACGACGGCGTCGAGGCGGCGGCCGCGCTGGTCGACGGCGTCGAACCGCTCGCCGAAGCCGACGACGTGCTCGGCAGGGGCGAGCCGGAACGCG